>NC_014306.1:600019-900029 GCF_000196615.1 Erwinia billingiae Eb661 | reverse complement strand
ATCTCTTTCACGGTGCCCGCGAACGGTGCCGGGACTTCCATCGAGGCTTTGTCGCCTTCAACGGTGATCAGCGACTGCTCGGCAGCCACTTTATCGCCCACTTTAACCATGATTTCGGTGACTTCGACTTCGTCATCACCGATATCCGGCACGGCGACTTCTTTCGCGCCGCTGGCTGCTGCGGGTGCCGCTGCCGCTTCTTCTTTCACTTCTGGCTTCGCTTCAGCCGGAGCCGAACCTGAACCTGAACCGGCAGTTTCGAAGACCATGATCAGCGAGCCGGTGCTGATTTTATCGCCGGTACTGATTTTGATCT
Organism: Erwinia billingiae Eb661; assembly: GCF_000196615.1. Classification (NCBI taxonomy): domain Bacteria; kingdom Pseudomonadati; phylum Pseudomonadota; class Gammaproteobacteria; order Enterobacterales; family Erwiniaceae; genus Erwinia; species Erwinia billingiae. The sequence continues at coordinate 899,713 of NC_014306.1, read as the reverse complement.
CTTTCACCACACCCGCGAAAGGTGCAGGCACTTCCATTGAGGCTTTGTCGCCTTCAACGGTAATCAGCGACTGCTCGGCTTCCACCGTGTCACCGACTTTGACCATGATTTCGGTCACTTCAACTTCGTCAGAACCGATATCCGGCACGGCGACTTCTTTGCTTTCTGCCTGAGCAGGCGCAGCGGCTGCCGCCGGTTTCGCTTCTTCTTTTTTCTCTTCGGCTTTGGCCGGTGCCGCAGCACCTTCCGCGTCTTCGAAGATCATGATCAGCTTGCCGGTTTCAATTTTGTCACCGGTAGCAACCTTGATCTCTTTCACGACGCCCGCCTGAGGGGAAGGGACTTCCATAGAGGCTTTATCGCCCTCTACGGTGATCAGCGACTGCTCAACTTCAACCTTGTCGCCCACCTTGACCATAATCTCGGTGACTTCCACTTCGTCTGCACCGATATCCGGTACGGTAATTTCGATAGCCATTAATCTTTCCCTCTTATGCCAGACGCGGGTTGACTTTATCGGCATCGATATTGAATTTGATGATCGCTTCCGCCACCACTTTCTTCTCGATTTCGCCGCGTTTAGCCAGTTCACCCAGAGCCGCAACCACTACGTAAGACGCATCCACTTCAAAGTGGTGACGCAGGTTTTCACGGCTGTCAGAACGACCGAAACCGTCGGTGCCCAGTACGCGGTAATCGCTGGCTGGCATGAAGGTACGGATCTGCTCGGCGAACAGTTTCATGTAGTCGGTTGAGGCCACGGCCGGTGCATCGTGCATGATCTGCGCAACGTATGGCACGCGTGGTTCTTCTGTCGGGTGCAGCATGTTCCAGCGCTCGCAGTCCTGACCATCACGGGCCAGTTCGGTGAACGAGGTGACGCTGTAAACGTCAGAGCCAACGCCGTAGTCTTTCGCCAGGATCTGCGCAGCTTCACGCACGTGACGCAGGATAGAGCCTGAACCCAGCAGCTGTACCTTACCTTTGTTGCCTTCTACCGTTTCCAGCTTGTAGATACCCTTACGGATACCCTCTTCCGCACCCTGCGGCATCGCAGGCATGTGGTAGTTTTCGTTCAGCGTAGTGATGTAGTAGTAGACGTTCTCTTGCGCTTCGCCGTACATACGCACCAGACCGTCATGCATGATGACTGCCACTTCGTAAGCGTATGAAGGATCGTAAGAGATACAGTTAGGGATAGTCAGAGACTGAATATGGCTGTGGCCATCTTCGTGCTGCAGACCTTCGCCGTTCAGCGTGGTACGGCCGGAGGTACCGCCAACCAGGAAGCCACGAGCCTGCTGATCGCCTGCAGCCCAGCACAGGTCACCGATACGCTGGAAACCGAACATTGAGTAGTAGATATAGAACGGGATCATTGGCAGGTTGTTGGTGCTGTAAGACGTTGCCGCCGCCAGCCATGACGCGCCTGCGCCCAGTTCGTTAATCCCTTCCTGCAGGATCTGACCTTTCTCGTCTTCTTTGTAGTAAGCAACCTGCTCGCGGTCCTGCGGGGTGTACTGCTGACCGTTCGGGCTGTAAATACCGATCTGACGGAACAGACCTTCCATCCCGAAGGTACGCGCTTCATCGGCGAGGATCGGAACCAGACGATCTTTGATCGACTTGTTCTTCAGCATCACGTTCAGGGCACGCACGAAGGCGATGGTGGTCGAAATTTCTTTGTTCTGCTCTTCCAGCAAGGCGGAGAACTCTTCCAGCGCAGGCATTTCCAGCTTCTCGCTGAAGTTTGGCTGGCGGGTTGGCAGGTAGCCACCCAGTTTCTCACGCTGACCGTGCAGGTATTTGTACTCTTCAGAGTCTTTCTCGAAGGTGACATACGGCAGTTTTTCGATGTTGCTGTCGTCAACAGGCACGTTGAAACGATCACGGATATAGCGCACGCCATCCATGTTCATTTTCTTCACCTGGTGAGCGATGTTTTTGCCTTCAGCGGATTCACCCATACCATAGCCTTTGATGGTATGTGCCAGAATAACCACAGGTTTCCCTTTGGTATCCTGCGCTTTTTTCAGGGCAGCAAAGACTTTCTTCGGATCGTGACCGCCACGGTTCAGTGACCAGATTTCGTCGTCAGACATGTCTTTAACCAGCGCGGCGGTCTCCGGGTAACGACCGAAGAAGTGCTCACGCACGTAAGCGCCATCGCGGGATTTGAAGGTCTGGTAGTCACCGTCCACGGTCTCGTTCATCAGCTGAACCAGTTTACCGGTGGTGTCTTTACGCAGCAGTTCGTCCCAACGTCCGCCCCAGATAACTTTGATCACTTCCCAACCGGCGCCAGCAAAGATGCCGTCCAGTTCGTTGATGATTTTGCCGTTACCGGTGACCGGGCCATCCAGACGCTGCAGGTTACAGTTGATGATGAAGACCAGGTTGTCCAGCTTCTCACGGGTGGCGATGGTGATCGCCCCTTTAGATTCTGGCTCATCCATCTCGCCGTCGCCGAGGAAGGCGTAAACGGTCTGCGCCGCGGTGTCTTTCAGACCACGGTGCTCAAGGTACTTCAGGAATTTCGCCTGGTAGATCGCGCCGATTGGGCCCAGACCCATTGATACGGTCGGGAACTGCCAGAAATCAGGCATCAGTTTCGGGTGCGGGTAAGAGGACAAGCCTTTCCCGTCAACTTCCTGGCGGAAGTTGTTCATCTGCTCTTCGGTCAGGCGGCCTTCAAGGAAGGCACGTGCGTAAACGCCCGGAGAGATGTGGCCCTGGAAGTACACCAGATCGCCGCCGTCTTTTTCGCTACGCGCACGGAAGAAGTGGTTAAAGCACACTTCATAGATGGTCGCAGAAGACTGGAAGGAGGACATGTGACCACCGAGGTCCAGATCTTTCTTCGATGCACGCAGAACGGTCATGATGGCGTTCCAGCGAATTGCGGAACGGATACGACGTTCGAGAGAAGTATTGCCCGGATAGTCCGGCTCGTCTTCAACAGCAATAGAGTTGACGTAGTTGCGGGCATTCACGCCTGCCGCGATTTTAACGCCACCTTTACGTGCTTCGCTCATTACCTGGTCGATCAGGAACTGTGCGCGCTCAACACCTTCTTCACGGATGACCGATTCGATCGCCTGTAGCCAGTCGCGAGTTTCGATCGGATCCACGTCATTGTGTAAACGTTCTGACATGGGGGTATTCCTTATCTGTGTCTAATACGTTGAATTGTCTGGAGCCTGTCCCGCTGTGTCCGCAATCCTTCAGGCACAGTGAGACAGGCTCGTCGTGTATACCTTGCCAGTGGCAGGGCATAGTTCCGCGTTATGGTTACGCGTTAGTCCTTACGTTGCTGTAATCGTCGTAAGGAGCGCTCTCTGCGACTCTGCTCCCGACTTCTGTCCAGCAATATTTCCTCGATAAACGCCAGGTGACGGTGTGAGGCTTCGCGCGCCTTTTCGGGTTCGCGTGCCACAATCGCCTCAAAAATTCTGGCGCGGTGACCGCCTACTTTTGCCAGCATTTCCCGGCGCGAGTAGAGCAATTCGAAGTTCTGTCTGACGTTCTGTTCCAGCATCGGCCCCATGCTGCGGAGTAAATGCAGCAGCACCACATTATGGGCCGCTTCTGTTACAGCGATCTGATACTGCATCACCGCATCCGCTTCTGCGTCCAGATCCCCGCTGTCTTGTGCGGTCTGGATCTGCACATGGCAGTGGCGAATACGTTCAAAATCATCGTCCGTGCCCCGGAGCGCGGCGTAATACGCGGCGATCCCTTCCAGTGCATGGCGCGTTTCCAGCAGGTCAAACTGGGATTCCGGGTGGTCAGCCAGCAGTTCAACAAGCGGGTCGCTCAGGCTTTGCCACAGGCTGGTTTGCACAAAGGTGCCACCGCCCTGACGACGCAGCAGTAAACCTTTCGCTTCCAGACGTTGGATAGCTTCACGCAGAGAAGGACGGGAGACATCAAACTGTTTTGCGAGCTCACGTTCCGGGAGCAGCTTTTCACCCGGACGCAGGGTCCCTTCCATAATCAGGGACTCGAGCTGTTGCTCGATAGCATCGGATAGCTTTGGTTGGCGGATTTTACTGTAGGCCATCATCCCTTCTTCTGCCATTTGCCGAAGTTAATTGGTAATACCAATTGCAAAAAGGTGCCCGTAAACTAACAAAGTATTCACCTTATGTCCATATGGCAACCCACTGAAACAGGACCCACGTCTCGTTTTCCCATAGAGGAAGAGTCCCGAAAATGGGGTGGAAAAGCGGGGTGTTTCAAATGTTAAATTTTTTAACTTTTCTGAAACAAGGCAAGCGTTTAGTGGGTAAAAATCCACCGGCCATAAGGCAACGTTATTCGTCTTTTGGTCGGGTTTGTGACAGAAACATGAATTGTGATTAAGCGATGAATTTTTAGGCATTCTCCCGCACAAAAAGCGAAAGCGAGTGCAATAGCCCCCGCTTATCACTATTCTTGTCGCGAAGGTAGCATGAGCCTCTTTTTAGTGTCTCTGGCACTGTAAATTTTTCAATACGTTACCTGTGACAACTGACTGACAAAGACGCGTCTTTTGTTGAAAATAATAACGACATCATGAGGTTTATATGGAACAAACACAGGGCGAAACGCTGAAGCGGGGATTGAAAAACCGCCATATTCAGCTGATCGCGTTGGGCGGTGCCGTGGGTACCGGCCTGTTTCTCGGCATTGCCGATACCATCCGCATGGCGGGCCCGTCGGTGCTGCTGGGCTACGCGATCGGCGGCTTTATTGCCTTCCTGATTATGCGCCAGCTGGGTGAAATGGTGGTCGAAGAGCCGGTAGCCGGTTCCTTCAGCCACTTTGCCTACAAGTACTGGGGCAATTTTGCCGGTTTCGCCTCTGGGTGGAACTACTGGATCCTGTATGTGCTGGTGGCGATGGCGGAACTGACCGCCGTCGGCAAATACATCCAGTACTGGTATCCGGATATTCCGACCTGGGTGTCTGCCGCCGTGTTCTTCGTGGTGATCAATGCCATCAACCTGACCAACGTAAAAGTGTACGGTGAGATGGAGTTCTGGTTCTCGATCATTAAAGTGGCTGCGGTCGTGGCGATGATTGTGTTCGGCTGCTGGTTACTGTTCGGCGGCCATGCCGGGCCTGAAGCGCGCGTCTCCAACCTGTGGGATCGTGGCGGCTTCTTCCCGAACGGCATCTCCGGCCTGGTGATGGCGATGGCGGTGATCATGTTCTCCTTCGGTGGCCTTGAGCTGGTTGGCATCACCGCAGCAGAAGCGGATAACCCAGAGCAAAGCATCCCGAAAGCGACCAACCAGGTGCTGTACCGCATCCTGATTTTCTATATCGGCTCACTGACCGTACTGCTGTCGCTGTATCCGTGGACCAAAGTGATTGGCGGTGCCAGCCCGTTCGTGATGATTTTCCACGAGCTGGGCGACAGCCTGGTGGCGAATGCGCTGAACGTGGTGATCCTGACGGCGGCGCTGTCGGTGTATAACAGCTGCGTGTACTGCAACAGCCGCATGCTGTTTGGCCTGGCGCAACAGGGCAACGGCCCGAAAGCGCTGCTGAAGGTCGATTCGCGCGGCGTGCCGGTAATGGCCATCGCGGTTTCTGCTGCCGCCACCGCCTTCTGCGTACTGATCAACTATCTGATGCCGGGTGAGGCCTTCGGTCTGCTGATGGCTCTGGTGGTGTCGGCGCTGGTGATTAACTGGGCGATGATCAGCCTGGCGCACCTGAAGTTCCGCCGTAAGAAAGATCAGCAGGGCGTGGTCACCCGCTTTAAGGCGCTGCTGTATCCCGTGGGTAACTATATCTGCCTGCTGTTCCTGGCCGGTATTCTGGTGATTATGGCGATGACGCCAGGCATGGCGATCTCCGTCTGGTTGATCCCGGTGTGGATTGCCATTCTGGGCGTGGGTTATTTGCTCAAGTCACGGTCTCAGAAAGCCTGACAGCAAGAGGGCACGCCCGTGCCCTCTTCTTTTCCTTCCGCTCGTTCACCAGTTCTGCTTACTGTTCATCGTCGGCTTCCGCGCCTGAAAGCATAAATGTTATCCACCTCACACTTTCTCGCCGACAGGGATTTTGTCCATCTCTGCGACGCTTTCCACCAGCGCAAATCCCCCCTAAGCCATTAATACTGCACTTCATGATTCCAGTAAGGGAAAAATCCATGAAGGGCACTGCACTTTCGATTAAAGAGAAGATTGGCTACGGCATGGGCGATGCGGGCTGCAATATGATCGGCGGCGCCATCATGCTGTTCCTTAATTATTTCTACACAGACGTGTTTGGTCTGGCGCCCGCGCTGGTCGGCGTGCTGCTGTTGTCGGTACGGGTTATCGATGCGGTGACCGACCCGATCATGGGCGCGATTGCCGACAGAACGCAGAGCAAATATGGCCGCTTCCGGCCCTGGCTGCTGTGGATTTCCCTGCCCTATGTGCTGTTCAGCGTACTGATGTTTACCACGCCAGAATGGACCTATAACAGCAAGGTTATCTATGCCTTTGTCACCTACTTCCTGATGTCGCTGACCTATACGGCGATCAATATTCCCTATTGCTCGCTGGGCGGCGTGATCACCAATGACCCGAGCGAACGCGTCTCCTGCCAGTCTTACCGCTTCGTGATGGTCGGTATCGCCACCCTGATCCTCTCCCTTTCCCTGCTGCCGATGGCGGAGTGGTTTGGCGGAGAAAACAAAGCCCGCGGTTACCAAATGGCGATGAGCGTGCTGGCGCTGATTGGCCTGTGCATGTTCCTGTTCTGTTTCGCCACGGTGCGCGAGCGTATCCACCCGGCGGTGCCCAGCAATGACGATCTGAAATCTGACCTGAAGGCCGTGTGGAAAAACGACCAGTGGGTTCGCATCCTGCTGCTGACCTTCTGCAACGTCTGCCCCGGCTTTATCCGTATGGCGGCCACCATGTACTACGTCACCTGGGTGATGGGCCAGTCAACGCACTTCGCCACGCTGTTTATCAGCCTGGGCGTCATTGGCATGATGATTGGCAGTACGCTGGCGAAGGTGATGACCGACCGCTGGTGCAAACTGAAGGTATTTTTCTGGACCAACATCGTGCTGGCGATTTTCTCCAGCGGCTTCTACTTCCTCGATCCTCACGCTACCGTGCTGGTGGTGGTGATGTACTTTGTGCTGAATATCCTGCATCAGATCCCTTCGCCGCTGCACTGGTCGCTGATGGCCGACGTGGATGACTACGGTGAATGGAAAACCGGGAAACGCATTACCGGCATCAGCTTCTCCGGCAATCTGTTCTTCCTGAAAGTGGGACTTGCGGTCGCCGGTGCCATGGTGGGCTTCCTGCTCTCTTATTATGGCTACGACGCTGGCGCCAAAGCGCAGGCACCGAGTGCCATCAACGGTATTATGCTGCTGTTTACCGTGATCCCTGGCGTGGGCTATCTGATCACCGCCGGCGTGGTTCGCCTACTGAAAGTGGATCGTCCGATGATGCTGCAAATCCAGCAGGACCTGGAGAAGCGTCGGCAGAATTTCCAGGAATTGAACGACTATCACGACAGTAAATCCCCAACCAAACCGGTGAATACATAATGACTTCCTCACTCTGGCAAAACCCGTTAATCGAGCAGCGCGCCGATCCTTTTATCCTGTTCGATCGCGGCAGCTACTACTTTATCGCCTCCGTCCCGGAATATGACCGGCTGGAAATCCGCCAGGCTAAAACGCTGGCCGCACTGGCTGAGGCCTCGCCGGTTGTGGTTTGGCGAAAACCAGACAGCGGCGAAATGAGCGAGCTGATCTGGGCACCCGAACTGCACAGAATCGACGGTATCTGGGTCATCTACTTTGCCGCGGCGCCCACCCAGGCGATCAAAGACGGCCTGTTCCAGCACCGAATGTTTGCGCTGGCCTGTACGGACGATAATCCCCTCACCGGCACGTGGCGTGAATGCGGGCAGATTGTCACTCCGATCGACAGCTTTGCGCTGGATGCCACGCACTTTGTGCATCAGGGGAAGAACTGGTATTTGTGGGCGCAGAAAGATCCGGCCATCGCCGGTAACTCCAACCTCTATCTGGCGGAGCTTGCCACGCCGTGGGCGATAAAAGGTGAGCCGGTGATGATCAGCCGGCCCGAATTTGACTGGGAATGCCGGGGGTTTAGCGTCAACGAAGGCCCCGCCGCAATCCGCCATGGCAATCGTCTGTTTGTCAGCTATTCCGCCAGCGCAACCGACGAAAACTACTGCATGGGCTTACTGTGGATTGAAGCAGATGCGGATCCGCTGGACAGTGCTAACTGGCATAAATCGGCGCAACCGGTCTTTACTACCAATACGCAGCACCGCCAGTTTGGGCCCGGTCATAACAGCTTTACGGTTTCAGAGAAGGGAGAGGATGTGCTGGTCTATCATGCGCGGAATTACACCGAAATTGAGGGCGATCCGCTGTATGACCCTAATCGTCATACGCGGATCAAAACCTTTTGCTGGAATGCGCAGGGGATGCCGGAATTTGGCACGCCTCCCGCAGATTCGTCGTCAGACCAGCGTGCCGTAAATGGTTAACAGCGCGACCACCACCACCATCACCCACGAAACCTTCTTCGCCAGCGCTACGGCGACGCGAGGGGTTTCGACCTTATCGGTGTGCGGATCGCGCGCCAGAGAGAACTGGGCCAGCCGCGTCAGCACCTGATATTGCGAGGTGTGGCGGTCGCCAAGGGAAGCAAACCAGGCGGGCAGCGCGCGCTCGCCATGGCCCAGCAGCGCATACGCCACGCCCACTAACCTGACCGGCAGCCAGTCAACAATATGCAGGATCGCATCCACGCCCGACTGTGAGCGCTCCAGCGGTGAATGATGACGCGCCAGCCACGACTGCCACGCACGCAGGAAAGCGTATCCCACCAGCAATACCGGTCCCCAGGGGCCGCCAACCACAAACCAGAACAGCGGCGCCAGATAGTAGCGGAAGTTAATCCACATCAGCGCGTTTTGCAGTTCGCACAGGTATTCCCGTTCGTCGCAATCGACCGGAATACCGTGGATAAGCGTCAACTCTTCCGCCATCGCCTGATGCGCATCGGTGTCGTTATGGCTCGCCGCTTTCAGATAGGTATGATAATGCAGGCGAACAGACCCGGCACCGATGCACAGCAGCCCAACCGCAATCCAGAACAGCAGTTGCAGCACGCCGAAAAACAGTCCTTTCAGCGCCAGCAGACAAACCACCATCACCGCCATCGCCAGCAGCATCATCGATAGCGTACGCACCAGCGAAAACCGGTGCTTCTTGCGAAACAGCGGCGCCAGGTGATGGTCCAGCTGCCAGTGCTCGCCCATTTTGAACAGGCGTTCCCAGCCCAGAACCAACAACAAACTAAAAAGCGTCATGCCTGTTACTCCTGTACTGGGGCGTCCGGGCGGCTGCCCAGCGCGTCCCAAAATCTTGTCCAGTCAAAAGCCGGACCCGGATCGGTTTTTCGTACCGGCGCAATATCACTGTGCCCGGTGATGTGCTCGGCTATTCCGGGATAATGAGCGATAAGCAGCGCGGTGAGTTCTTCCAGCGCCTGATACTGCGCATCGGTGTAGGGCAGGCTGTCCGTCCCTTCGAGTTCGATGCCAATGGAAAAGTCATTGCAGGCTTCACGGCCCTGATAGGTCGATACGCCAGCGTGCCATGCGCGAAGGTGGAAAGGAACGTACTGCACGATTTCACCATCGCGGCGGATCAGGCAGTGCGCGGAAACCCGCAGCTGGGCGATATCGGCAAAATAGGGATGGGCGTGGGGATCTAAGGTCCCGGTGAATAACGCATCGATCCACGGACCGCCAAACTCACCGGGAGGCAGGCTGATATTGTGGATCACCAACAGCGACGGCGTTTCATTATCCGGACGCTCATTGAAATGCGGCGAGTGAACCCGCTTCACTCCGTGGATCCAACCCTCGTGCAACTGCATGCCCTGCTCTCCTTTTATAACGATTTCATCAGAGTAGCATGAATCATTTTTGGATAACCAAACTTCTGATAAGCGCCAAATCCGGCCGATGAAAATTATTTTGTTTTTCCTGCATCCAGTTCGCGTCCCCAGCCGTAGATAGCTTTGTAAGGCAAATGTGCCTTCTCTGACTCTCAATGGAACACATCATGAAAACAATCGTTCGCACGGCGCTTTGCGCATCATTACTGTTCAGCGGTGTCGCCATGGCTGACTCGATGAGCAACAACGTTATGGTCGGCGGCTCTGCGATGTTCCCGTCAAAAAACATCGTTGAAAATGCGGTGAATTCCAAAGATCACACCACGCTGGTGGCGGCAGTTAAAGCGGCTGGCCTGGTCGATACCCTGCAGAGCAAAGGCCCGTTCACGGTCTTCGCACCGACCAATGCCGCGTTTGCCAAACTGCCTGCGGGTACCGTCGACAACCTGCTGAAGCCGGAAAATAAAGCCATGCTGACCAGCGTGCTGACCTATCACGTGGTTGCGGGCAACTATGACATGAAGATGTTAGAGAAAAAGATTAAACAGGGTAAAGGCCATGCCGAGCTGAAAACCGTTAACGGTCAGCCGCTGTGGATTATGAGTAACGGCCCGCACAATATTCAGCTGAAAGATGGTCAGGGAAATGTCGCTAATATCAGCACCTACGATGTTCATCAAAGTAACGGCGTAATCGACGTAATTGATACCGTGCTGATGCCGAAATAACAAAAAAGCGTTATACCAGGTGCAGCAGGTTTTCTCAGATCCTCTGCACCTTTTTTTCACAGGAAGCTTCATGACAGACGATGTTATCGACAGTCAGGTTCTTTTACTGCAAGCGGTCGGCCGGGGTGACAGGCGGGCGTTTGAACAGCTCTATCGCCAACTTTCCCCTTATCTTTTCGCCATCGCCTTGCGCATGCTTCGGCGGCGCGGCTGGGCCGAAGAGGTGCTGCATGACACGATGCTGGCCATCTGGCAGCGCGCCGCCAGCTATGATCCGCTGCTGAGTGCACCAAAGACCTGGATGACCACGCTTATCCGCCATCGGGCCATTGATTATCTTCGGCTGAAGGGCAACCAGGCCTCTCCGCTGGATACGCTGGATATCGACACGCTGAACGAAGATTACACTGAGGGACTCTCCTGCACCTTTGCGGACGGTTTACCCTCGACCTCTGAAGCCCGCAGATTAGCGGACTGCCTGGATCATCTTCCGGGAGAACAACGACAAAGTGTGATGCTGGCCTATTATCAGGGCCTGTCGCACAGCGAAATTTCTGAGCACCTGCAGCAACCGGCTGGCACCGTTAAAAGCTGGATCCGTCGCGCATTGGCCCATTTGAAAGAGTGTGTGGGAATATGAAAACAACAAGCCAATACGATTCGGCCCTCGCTGCAGAATATGCCCTCGGCACCTTACGCGGCCCCGCGCGCCAGCAGTTCGAACGCCGGTTGCAACAGGAGCCCGCACTGCAGGAAGAGGTCAGCCGCTGGCAGACAATGCTCGGCCATATGGACCACGCGGTGCAACCCGTTGTCCCTTCTGCCGACGTCTGGCAAAAAATCCTGCGTGACCTGCCAGCCGAAAAACGCGCGCGGATGCCATTCCGCTGGCATTACCTCGGCTGGGCGCTGGCCGCGTCCTTCGCCGGCGCGCTGATCGTCAACATCAATCAACAACCCGCCTCTTTGCAGGCCGTTGCCGTGCTGAACAGCAGCGGGAGCCAGCAGGGTTCCTGGGTGGTTGCGCTGAATCAGGCCCGGAGCGAGCTGACGCTGCAGGCAATTAATGCCAGCGCGCTGCCCGCGAAGCAAAGCCTGGAACTGTGGCTGATCCCGCCGGGACAAAAGCCGCAGTCATTGGGGCTGGTTGATCCCACGCGCATCACGCGCATCGCCTTGAACAGCAACCGACTCAGCGACCTGCCGCTGCTGGCCATCAGCCTTGAGCCGCAGGGCGGTTCACCCACCGGCCAACCCACGGGTCCGGTGGTGTTTAGCGGCAAGGTTTCGTCAATCTGACGGTGGCAATTGCGGCATCGCGGCTTGCTGGCAAGCTTCCGCTAAACAGGCTAGCATGGTCGAACTCTCTATCCGACCTTTCGGAGTTCGATCATGACTACCCGCCGCTACGATCCGGACAGCCGCCGCACGGCATTGCTGGAACGTGTTGAGGATGATATTCCCCCAAGTGTTGCTCAGGCCCTGCGTGAAGATCTGGGAGGCGAAATTGACCCCTGCAAAGATATCACCGCCAGCCTGTTACCTGCCGAAGCAACCTCGCATGCCGTTGTTATTACTCGCGAAGCGGGTATTTTTTGCGGCAAGCGTTGGGTGGAGGAAGTGTTTATCCAACTCGGCAATAAAACCCAGATCCTCTGGCATGTTGAGGACGGTGATGCAATCGCCGCCGATCAACCGTTGTTCGAAATCACCGGCCCTTCTGCATTGATCCTTACGGCAGAACGCACGGCGCTGAATTTTGTGCAGACGCTGTCTGGCGTGGCGACGGAAGTCAGCCGCTATGTGGCGATCCTTGAAGGAACCCGCACCCAGCTGCTGGATACCCGGAAAACCCTGCCGGGCCTGAGAACGGCCCTGAAATATGCGGTGCTCTGTGGCGGCGGCGCTAACCATCGCCTGGGGCTTTCTGACGCGTTCCTGATTAAAGAGAATCATATTATTGCCACCGGTTCGATTCGCGATGCCGTGGAAAAAGCCTTCTGGCTGCATCCGGATGTCCCGGTTGAAGTCGAAGTCGAGTCTTTGGACGAGTTGACCCAGGCGCTGGCTGCCGGTGCAGATATCGTGATGCTGGATAACTTCACCGTTGAGCAGATGCGTGAAGCCGTGAAGCAAACCGACGGCAACGCGCTGCTTGAGGTCTCCGGCAATGTCACCGATGAAACGCTGCGGATCTTTGCGGAAACCGGCGTCGACTACATCTCGGTCGGGGCGTTGACCAAACACGTCCGTGCGTTAGATCTTTCAATGCGCTTCAAATAAGCCTGGGCATTGTGCCCCCACGCCATCGTCTTTGCGATGGCGTTTTTACGTTCAGCTTTCGTTATGCGATCCTCCTTCCAGCCCGTGCACTGAATACTGCAACCGGTTAAAACTTCTTTCGGCCCGCCCCGGCATTGCCGGCTTTCGCCATGGCAGCCTGATTTTTGCGGCGTTATCGTGCAGCCTCTTAATCACAAGGAGGTTTGGCATGAAACAGCAGCAAGGATTTACTCTGATCGAGCTGATGATCGTTATTGCCATCATCGCGATTTTAAGTGCCATTGGCTTGCCGGCGTATCAGGGCTATCTGCAAAAAGCGGCGCTCACCGATATGCTGCAAACCGCGCTTCCCTATAAAACTGCCGTCGATCTCTGTGCCATTGAGCATGGCGGGTTTGGCAATTGCAGTGAGGGAAGTAACGGTATCCCCAACGGCAAAGGATCGCGGTATGTCGCGGCGGTGGGCATTAATGCCGGGGTGATTTCACTGACCGGACAGGAGAGCCTCAGCGATCTGCGGGTCGCCATGCGACCTGACTGGGATGCGGCGCAAGGTCAAATCAGCTGGCAACGCAGTTGCAGCAGCGCCCAGGCAAGCCTGAAAGAAGCCTGTGAGAATGTCTTCCGCTTCGATGACGATAGCAGCGGGGTGTCAGAATGATCCTCGAATCTACCCAACGTGCCGTAGAAGCACTTTGCCAACGCCATCACGCGGTGATCGTCAGTTTTACCGCCGAGCGGTTGCAGCTGGCGATGGCGACCCTGCCGGAAGAGGAGCTGCTCGCATCCCTGCGTTTTGCCACCCACTGTGCGCTGGACATTGAATGCTGGCCGGAGGCACGCCTTGAGCAGTTTCGACAGCAGCAGAAAAACGCCCCTTCTCAGCAACCCACCGCCGCAACCGATCGCGGCGCGCCAGATAAAATCCAGCAACTGTTACTGCTGGCCGTGCAGCGGCGCGCGTCGGATATTCATCTTGAACCGCAGGCCGGTTCGTTAAGGGTCCGCTTACGTGTCGATGGCGTGCTGCAAACCCTCTCCGGCAATGAACAGGATAACGCCGCAGCCTTGCTGGCACGGCTGAAAATATTGGCCAGTCTGGACATTACCGAACGCCGGACGCCCCAGGATGGCCAGTTTACCGTTGAGCTGAACGGTAACCCGGCGTCGTTCCGCCTCTCGACGTTGCCCACACAGTTTGGCGAAAAGGCCGTTATCAGGCTGCTGCAAAGCGAGCCGCAGGCGGTGGCGCTGGATAAGTTAGGCATGCCGCCTGCCCTGCTTAAGATTTATTGCCAGGCACTGGCGCGACCGCAGGGTTTGATTCTGGTGACGGGACCGACGGGCAGCGGGAAAACGTTCACGCTTTATAGCGGCTTAAATTCGCTGAACACGCCACAGCGTAATTTATGCAGCGTCGAAGACCCGATTGAGATCCCGCTGGCCGGGATAAACCAGACCCAGATCCACCCGAAAGCCGGGCTGGACTTCAACCTGGTGCTACGCGCCCTGCTGCGCCAGGATCCGGACGTGATTATGCTGGGCGAGATCCGCGATCGGGAAACGGCAGAAACGGCGGTGAAGGCTGCGCAAACCGGTCACCTGGTGCTGTCGACACTGCATACCAACTCCACTCTGGAAACCTTAACCCGCCTTGGACAGATTGGCATTCCAGGTTACCTGCTCGCTTCAGCCCTAAAGCTGATTGTCGCCCAGCGGCTGGTGCGTCGTCTTTGCCCGCACTGCCGGCAGAAAAGCGAGGCTGTCGCCCACTTCCCGCCCGCTATCTGGCCCGGCACCGTGCAAAACTGGCAGGCACCGGGTTGTGAGCGTTGCTACTCGGGCTTTTATGGCAGGCTGGCACTGTTCGAGATGCTGCCGATCACCGCGCGGCTGCAAAATGCGATTGCCGCTAACAGCACGGCAGAGCAGCTTGAAATGATTGCCCGCCAGCATGGAAGAAACTCGCTGTTTATCGAAGGACTGCATTGCGTCAATCGTGGCGACACTACCCTTGAGGAACTGAACAGGATCGTCGGCAACAATGATGGCTGAACCTTACCTGTTTCGCTGGCAGGCGATGGATCAAAGCGGCAGGTTGGTTGAAGGTGCCCTGTTTTGCCAAAGCCAGCAGGAGGTGATGGATCGCCTGCTGGCTGACGGGCTAATGCCACTGTCGCTCTCTGCCGCTAAACGCTACCGGGCGCGTGAGTGGCAATGGGCGCAGAAAATTGCCTTCTTTCGTCAGCTGGCGACGCTGTTGAAGGCCGGTCTGACCCTGTCTGCCAGTCTGAATCTGCTGGCGGAAGAGCATCCTCATCCCGGTTGGCAGGCATTGTTCAGGCAGCTGGAAAACAACGTGGCGGAAGGCATGCCCTTTTCTGACGCGCTGGCGCTGTGGCCGCAGGTCTTCCCACCGCTGTTTCCGGCATTGATGTACGTTGGCGAGTTAACCGGCAGGATCGATGAGTGCTGTCTGCAACTGGCCTGTCAGCAGGAGCGCCAGCAGCAACTGCAAAAGAAGGTGACGAAAGCGCTACGCTACCCTTTGTTTATCCTGTCGCTGGCTCTGTTGGTCAGCATTGGCATGCTGGTGTTTGTGCTGCCGGAATTTATGTCTGTCTATCAGGCTTTCAATGCGCCGCTACCGGCGTTCACTGCGGGCGTCATCGCGCTTTCAGGGGGGTTACAGCATTACGGTTTTCAGTTGCTGGTAGGTCTGACGGTTCTGGCCTTCAGCTGGCGCTGGCAGACCAAACGCTCCCCGGAATGGCAAAAGAGGGAGCAGCGCTGGCTGTTAGCCTTACCGCTAACGGGCAAGCTGTATCAGGGCGGGCTGTTAAGCCGGATATTTATGACGCTGGCACTGACGCAGCAGGCCGGGCTGACACTGCTACAAAGCTTGCAGGCGGTGGAGAAAACGCTGACCTCATTGCTGTGGCGTGAAGCGATCCAGCAGCTTCAACAGCACATTGCCACTGGCTATCCGCTTTACCAGGCCCTGAAGCAACATCCGCTTTTCAGCCCGGTGTGTTATCAGCTGATAAAAGTGGGTGAAGAGTCTGGCTCACTGGACAGCATGCTGGTACGGCTGGGAGAATTACATGAAGATATGACGCATGAGCTGGCAGACAATCTGGCCGCCGCGCTGGAACCGATGATGATGGTGATTACCGGGGTGCTGGTGGGCGCGTTGGTCATTGCTATGTATCTGCCCATCTTCAATCTGGGGGATGCGTTGGGATAAAGGTAAATCCAGCCTGCCATGGATGTTAGCTGGCTGGATTAGCGCGCCGTTAAGCGGACAATGGCGGTGGCGCGTTGCCAGTTGCCTGGCGCCGGTTGCCGGTTGCCGGTTGCCGGTTGTCCGCGAAGGTAACGCGAACAGGCTAGCGGTTAAATACGCGGTTTTCCTGCTCGTTAACCCGAATAAAGGTGGTGCGCTTGGTCAGCTCTTTCAGATGCTCAGCACCGACATAGGTACAGGCTGAACGCAGGCCGCCAAGGATATCGCGCACGGTGTTGTCGACCGGGCCACGGAAGGGGATCTTAACGGTTTTACCTTCCGCTGCGCGATAACCCGCCACGCCGCCAACATGGCGCTTCATCGCAGATTCGGAGCTCATGCCGTAGAACAGCATAAACGCTTCGCCCTCTTCTTCCACCAGCGTGCCCTCGCACTCTTCATGGGCTGCCAGCATACCGCCCAGCATCACAAAATCAGCCCCGCCGCCGAACGCTTTTGCCACATCGCCTGGCATAGAACAGCCGCCATCGCTGACAATTTGCCCGCCGAGGCCATGCGCCGCATCGGCACACTCAATCACCGCAGAAAGCTGCGGATAGCCCACGCCCGTTTTAACCCGGGTGGTGCAAACTGAACCCGGACCAATGCCCACTTTGACAATGTCTGCGCCAGAGAGGATCAGTTCTTCAACCATTTCCCCGGTCACCACATTGCCCGCACAGATGGTTTTGCCCGGACAGGCTTCACGGGCGCGCTGCAGGAACTCTACGAAATGTTCGGAGTAGCCGTTAGCCACATCGATACAGATGAAATTCAGCAGTGGCGAAAGCGCCAGAATCTGCTTCATCTTGATGAAGTCGGCATCGGAAGTGCCGGTAGAGACCATCACATGCTTCAGCACATTTTCAGGCACACGGGAGACGAACTGCTGCCATTGCTCAACACTATAATGTTTATGCACCGCGGTGAGCATATCAAAGGACGCCAGCGCTTCGGCCATGGTAAAGGTGCCCACGGTATCCATATTGGCAGCAATGATCGGCACACCTGACCAGGCAACACCGGAATGTTTGAAGGTAAATTGACGGGTAAGTTCTACCTGAGAGCGGCTTTTCAGCGTGGAACGCTTTGGCCGGATAAGGACATCTTTAAAGCCTAATTTAATATCTTCTTCAATACGCATGATAGATTTCCTGGTTGATGGCGCGAAAGTCAGCAATTGCCAGCTCCAGTGACGCTATCATACGCGCTAAAATCGCGCGGACAAGACTGCGAAAGCAGGTTTATTTACGCTACAATCTCATAAATTTATCTGCTATCCGCTCGTGTGACCGGTGCCTCATTTTTAAGCCAGTAGCCGCCTTGTTAATCCTCCGCGATACCGACTGCCCACACTCAGAGCCAGGAGAGAAGAGGCTTATGCGCTATACTGTTGCGCTGACCGGTGGCATCGGCAGCGGAAAAACCACCATTGCCAACGCCTTTGCCGACAGAGGTGTGGATATCGTCGATGCTGATGTGATTGCCCGTCAGGTCGTCGAGCCAGGCCAGCCAGCGCTTGCCGCGATCCGCCAGCGATTTGGCGCAGACGTGATGCAAAGTGATGGCAGCCTCGATCGTAAAGCGCTGCGTCAGCGCATTTTCACCTCGGGGGAGGATAAAACCTGGCTCAACGCCCTGCTCCATCCCCTTATTCAGGCAGAAACACGCCGCCAGCTCGCGCTAACTCACTCCGTTTGGTGTTTGTGGGTCGTGCCGCTCCTGGTTGAAAATAATCTTCAGCATCTGGCGAACCGGGTGCTGGTCGTCGACGTGGATCGTGAGACCCAGTTAAGACGCACCATCGCCAGGGATGGTATCAGCCGCGAACAGGCGGAACATATTCTGGCTGCCCAGGTATCGCGCGAACAGCGCCTTGCGGTAGCAGACGACATTATTGATAACGGCGGGTCACCCGAGTCGGTGACCGCGCGCGTTGCCCTGCTTGACCAGCAATATCGCCAGCTGGCCGGGGCCATTGACCAGGATTAACAGCATGAGCACAACGATTCTATTTGAGTACCCACTGAACGAAAAAATGCGCACCTGGCTAAGAATCGAGTTTTTAATCAGCCAGTTAGAGAGCAGCCGAACCATCACCGATCCTCTTGGAGCACTGACCTTTTTCCGTAACGCGGCCGAACTGCTTGATGTGTTTGAACGCGGCGAATTACGCACTGATATTGTGAAAGAGCTGGAAAAACAGCAGCAGAAATTGCGCGCCTGGGCGGATGTGCCGGGTGTGGATATGGAACTGATCGATACGCTGCGCGACAAGCTTAAAGCCTGTTCCGGCACGCTGATGGCCGCCCCACGAATGGGTCAGCTGATGCGTGAAGATCGTCTGATTGGCCTGGTACGCCAGCGGCTGAGTATTCCCGGCGGCTGTTGCAGCTTCGATCTGCCGACTCTGCATATCTGGCTACATGTCGCACAGGAACAGCGTGATGCCCAGGTTGCGGTCTGGATGGAGTCGCTGATGCCCATCCGCGAAGCGCTGACCCAAATTCTGGATTTGATCCGTCAGTCTGGTGAGTTCCGCACGCAAACCAGCGTCAACGGTTTTTTCCAGGACAACGGCGAAGGTGCCGAGCTCCTTCGGCTTCAGCTTTCGCTGGATGATTCCCTATACCCGCAGGTTTCCGGTCACAAAAGCCGCTATGCAATTCGTTTTCTGCCATTAGACAGTGAACGCGGTGAAGTGCCGGCACGCCTCGATTTTGAACTTGCCTGTTGTTAAGGTTTTGCCTGATGAATAAAGATGATGTGATAGTTGTTAACTGCCCGACCTGTGCGAAAGAGGTGATTTGGGATGAACTGAGTCCGTGGCGGCCATTTTGCTGCAAACGCTGCCAGTTAATCGACCTTGGGGAATGGGCTGCGGAAGAAAAGCGTATTGCCAGTAATGACCAGCATTCAGAAAGTGAAGGCTGGAGCGAGCACGACCCAAACCACGATTAAGATGCTCCCGCCATCGCTGGCGGGAAGCTTGTTAAAGCACTTCGGCCAGCAGTCGACGAACGATTGCGGCGTTGGCGGGAGGAAATTCATCCGCCACCAATTCCCGTTGCGGTACCCAGCGCTGCGGTTGCCCTTCGCGGCCATAGGGTTCTCCCTGCCAGCGATCGACAATAAAGAAGTGTAGCGTCACGTGGAAACTGCTGTCGCCATGCTCACCTGAGCCATACGCCACGGCGTTTTCAACCTCAATGCCCGTCTCTTCATGCAGCTCACGCTTCAGCGCCTCTTCAGGCGTTTCACCTGCTTCAATTTTGCCACCCGGGAACTCCCACATGTTCGCCATATGCGAGCTGGCTGAACGCCGTGCGAGGAAAATATTCTGGTTTTGATCGCGGATAATACCTACCGCCACTTGCAGCTGCTTCATTCACTTTCACTCTGAGAAACTTTACACCTCGCCACTATTCCAGCGTTAACGGGGAATGGCAAGCCAGAATCCGCCTGTTTCGAGCCCGCCCGAAAATCTGCTTTGCAAGGCGATGTAATCATCTTGTGCACGTTCTGAGGCCTCGACTGAGGCGTATAGTACCGGCAGATGCTACTGAAGCATGGGGACCAGGGAGGAGAAATGATGGTGGAGGCATTACAGGGATCGGGGCAGTTATGGGCAAGTGGCGTCTGGCTAACGACAGGCCTTATCGGCGCGATGATGGGCAGCCTGGTCTGGCTACTGAGTGGCTGGTTGCCCGCTAAGATACGGGGTGTGTCCTTCGAGATCAGCCGTGAAAATATTCCCGGCTTCTGGCTGCTGCCAACGCTCTGTTGCGGCATTTCATTGCTGGTAGCCGCAGTGCTCCCCGCCCGTCTGCTGCCCGCTTCCCTGTTGTTAAGCTGGATACTGCTGGCGTTGATCGTTATCGACCTGCGCTATCTGCTGCTTCCC
Source organism: Erwinia billingiae Eb661 (assembly GCF_000196615.1). Taxonomy (NCBI): domain Bacteria; kingdom Pseudomonadati; phylum Pseudomonadota; class Gammaproteobacteria; order Enterobacterales; family Erwiniaceae; genus Erwinia; species Erwinia billingiae. The sequence goes on along the minus strand of NC_014306.1, from coordinate 879,562 downwards.
GATGTACTGACCCTTGCACTGCTGTGGCTGGGATTGCTGGGCAACGTCGCAGGCGTGATTTCCTCAGCGCTTCTCACCGAGGCGGTGCTTGGCGCGGCGGCTGGCTTTACGGTGCTGGCGCTACTTTCATATGGCTACCGGATGGTCTGCAAAAAAGAAGGACTGGGGCTGGGAGATGCGAAGCTGCTTGCCGCACTGGGTGCCTGGCTCGGGGTGTACTGGCTGCCCATACTGGTGCTGATGGCCTCGCTCGCCTCGCTAATTGCTTTAGGCATAATGCAGTGGGTATCAGGACGTCCATTGCGCGATCCCTTTCCATTTGGCGCGGCGCTGGCAGTTAGCGGCTGGTTATTGTTTATCTGCAACCCTGTTGTGGCATAAAAAAAGGGCCGGAGAATCTTCTCCAGCCCTCTTATGCTCACCGTCTGCTGTTAAGCAAGACGACCGTGACACTGCTTGTATTTTTTACCAGAACCACATGGGCAAAGATCGTTACGGCCAACTTTACGCTCGCCGGTTTGATCTGCCATCTCGATGGCGGCTTCGGTTTCAACATCAACGTGGCTCAGCTGCTGCTGGCTAGCCAGGCGTTCCGCTTCTTCACGGCGCTGCTCTTCCATTGCTTCAACTTCTTCAGGCATACGTACCTGAACTTTGCACAGCGTACTGATCACTTCGTATTTCAGTGATTCCAGCATCGCAGCAAACATGGCGAAGGATTCACGCTTGTATTCCTGCTTCGGATCCTTCTGCGCATAACCACGCAGGTGGATACCCTGACGCAGGTAATCCATCGCGGCCAGGTGCTCTTTCCACAAGGAATCCAGCGTTTGCAGCATGACGCCTTTCTCGAAGTTACGCATCATCTCGACGCCAACCACTTCTTCTTTGCGCAGATACTGCTCTTTCGCATGTTGCATGATGCGCTCACGCAGCGTCTCTTCATGCAGTTCTGGCTCTTTATCCAGCCATTCTGCTACTGGCATATCCAGATCGAAGTCGTTTTTCAGACGCTCTTGCAGACCTTTCACATCCCACATTTCTTCCAGGGACTGCGGTGGAATGAAGGTGTCCAGCGTGGTTTTGAACACGTCTTCGCGGATGCTGCTGATGGTTTCTGAAACGTCAGACACGTCCAGCAGTTCATTACGCTGAGAGTAAATCGCACGACGCTGATCGTTAGCAACGTCATCATATTCCAGCAGCTGCTTACGAATATCGAAGTTACGGCTTTCCACTTTCCGCTGGGCGTTAGCGATCGCTTTGGTCACCCACGGGTGTTCAATCGCTTCGCCAGGCTTCATGCCCAGTTTACGCATCATATTAGACACGCGATCGGAGGCGAAAATACGCATCAACGCATCTTCCATCGACAGGTAGAAGCGGGATGAACCGTTATCACCCTGACGACCCGAACGGCCGCGCAACTGGTTATCGATACGGCGTGATTCATGACGCTCGGTACCAATGATGTGCAGACCGCCCGATGCCAGTACCGCATCATGACGAATTTTCCAGGCGCTCTTGATCGCGTCGATCTGTTCTGCGGTTGGATTTTCCAGTTCAGCAATCTCTGCCTGCCAGCTGCCGCCCAGCACGATGTCCGTACCACGACCCGCCATGTTGGTGGCGATGGTGACGGCACCTGGCTGACCAGCCTGCGCCACGATATCTGCTTCGCGGGCGTGGAATTTGGCGTTCAGTACCGCGTGCTCGATCTTGGCAAGTGAAAGCTGCTCAGAAACCACTTCGGATTTCTCAATGGAGATGGTACCCACCAGTACCGGCTGACCATTCGCGGTCCGCTCGCGGATGTCTTCGATGATCGCGTCGATCTTCTCTTTCTCGGTCATATAGACCAGATCGGCCAGATCTTTACGCACCATCGGACGGTTGGTTGGTACAACAATAGTTTCCAGCTTATAGATCGAGCTGAATTCGAACGCTTCGGTGTCCGCTGTACCGGTCATCCCGGCCAGTTTGTTGTAAAGACGGAAGTAGTTCTGGAAAGTGATGGAAGCCAGAGTCTGGTTCTCATTCTGGATTTCCACGCCTTCTTTCGCTTCAATTGCCTGATGCAGACCGTCAGACCAGCGACGTCCCTGCATGGTACGGCCGGTGTGTTCATCAACGATGATCACTTCGCCGTCTTTTACAATGTAGTCAACGTCGCGGGTGAACAGCACATGAGAACGCAGAGCGGCGGTCACATGGTGCATCATCATGATGTTGCCTGGGGAGTACAGCGACTCGCCCTCTTCCATGATGCCTTCGCTGACCATCAGCTCTTCAATCGCCACCAGACCCCGTTCGGTCAGGTGAACCTGGCGGGCTTTCTCATCTACTGAGAAATGGCCTTCGCCCTGGAAGCTGTCGGAATCTTCTTTTTCCTGACGGATCAGGCTTGGGATGATTTTGTTGACCTTGATGTACAGCTCAGAGCTGTCTTCCGCCGGACCCGAGATGATCAGTGGGGTACGGGCTTCATCGATCAGGATGGAGTCAACCTCATCCACCAGCGCATAGTTCAGCTTACGCTGTACACGGTCTTCAGGGCTGAAGGCCATGTTGTCACGCAGGTAGTCGAAGCCGTATTCGTTGTTGGTGCCGTAGGTAATATCGGCAGCATACGCTTCACGCTTGGCCGGTGCTGGCATACCTGGCAGGTTGATACCAATGCTCAGGCCAAGGAACTCGAACAGCGCACGGTTGTTTTCCGCATCACGAGAGGCCAGATAGTCATTGACCGTGACCACGTGGACGCCTTCGCCGCTCAGGGCATTCAGGTAAGCTGGCAGCGTTGCGGTCAGGGTTTTACCCTCACCAGTACGCATTTCAGCGATGCACCGGTCATTCAGTACCATGCCGCCCAGCAGCTGTACGTCAAAGTGACGCATACCAAATACACGCTTACTGGCTTCACGAACGGTAGCAAAGGCTTCCGGGATCAGGTTTTCCAGCACTTCGCCTTTTGCCAGACGGGCGCGGAACTCAACGGTTTTTGCCTTCAGCTCATCATCAGACAGCTTCTCAAAATCCGGTTCCATTTTGGTGATCTGATCGACGACTTTGCGCATACGGCGCAGGGTGCGGTCATTGCTACTGCCAAAAACTTTGGTTAATAATTTGATTAACATAGTAAATACTTTCTCTCAGCCACCACATGACGTGGTGAAGCGCTTAATTATAAGTTGGGTGTAATGAACGTAGACGTTACGCGAGAGAAGCAGGTCCGGCACGAATGCCCTGAACCTGAGCAAGCCACAGGCCGGTCTGATAACGGGGTTTTGCTGCGCTCTGAGGCTCACTGGTCTGACGAATGATCGTCGGCGGTCTGGCTTCGTGCGTCAGTAAGCCGTTCAGCGTATCCAACAGCGCCAGTTTCTGCACTTCGAGCGGCATAACCTGCTCGGCAGTGGGCTGATTGGCTGGCGTTAGCGTGAAGGAGAGATGACGAATAACGGTGCGGATGGCATGCTGATGCCAGTAATCCACGTTAAAATTAGGACGACGGACGCTTTCCTGCAGCAGTGCGAGGCTGTCGAAACGCACGCCATTGCTGATATTCAGGCTTCGGGAGGCGGTTTCTGGTAAAGTTGTCCGGTCGCTGGCAGCGTGAGGCAGGCCAAGACCAGCCGCGACCATCCCCAACAGGAGATGCGGCCAGAAATAACGTCTGCCAAGTTGTCGCCAACGATTTAGAATCCCGATCACTGTTTCCGCCGGAGCTTGCTATGCGTGATAGTCGCCCGCATTCAATTGAAAATTTATTCGAAGTCACCGATGCCAAAGGTATGCTGCAATCCATTCAGCAGCGCGCCATTGCGCTAAACAAACTGAACCGGGCCGTGCAGGGTATTCTTCCTGCGCAGATGCATCCCTGGTGCCGCGTGGCCAATTTTCGCCAGGGCATCCTGGTGCTCGAAACCGCTAATGCCAGTTGGATGATGCGCTTACGCTATGAACAATCCAGCCTGCTGTCAGCTTTACGAGCGCAAATATTACCATCATTGACGGCAATCGACATCACGATAAATCCTTCACTGGCAGCAAAAGGGCAGGAAAGCGTGCAAAAAAGCGGCGGTCGACCTGAAGCAGAAGAAAATTCGCCGGGACGTCAGCTGAGTGAACAGAGTGCGGAGATACTGCGGAGTGTGGCGAGCAGGGGCTCTGAAAAACTGAAGAAGACAATAGAACGACTGGCCTCACTGGCCGGAGAGAGTACCAGCTCAACCAGTCGTAATAAGTAATGCTGACTTTATGCCCACACCAGATTTGGTGCTCTGAAGGTCACTGGCAACTCGGCTTCGTCCTCGAACGTTGCCCATTCCCAGGCTTCTTGCTTAGCCAGAACCGCCTGAAGCAGCTTGTTGTTTAATGCATGACCTGATTTATAGGCAGTGAATGCGCCGATAATGTTGTGGCCACACATAAACAGGTCACCAATGGCATCCAGCATTTTGTGACGGACGAATTCGTCTTCAAAGCGTAAACCGTCTTCGTTCAATACGCGGTAATCATCCACCACGATTGCACAGTCAAAGCTGCCGCCGAGGCACAGGCCCCGGGACTGCAATGCTTCGATATCACGCATAAAGCCGAACGTACGGGCACGACTGATCTGACGCGCAAAGGCTTCAGCAGAGAAATCCATGCTGTAGCGCTGTGAACCGGAATCGATCGCCGGATGGTTAAAGTCGATGGTGAAATCCAACTTAAAACCGTTGTGCGGCGTAAATTCGGCCCATTTGTCACCATCTTCAACCCGGACTGGCTGTTTGATGCGGACAAATTTCTTCGCAGAATTCAGTTCTTGGATGCCTGCGTCCATCAGCAGATAAACAAAGGGGGCGGCGCTGCCATCCATAATAGGAATTTCTGGCGCGTTCACTTCCACCACGATGTTATCGATGCCCAGACCAGCAAGTGCTGCGTTCAGGTGTTCGACTGTCGAAATACGCACGTCATGCTCATTAACCAGGCAAGTACAGAGCATGGTATCACGCACGGATTTGGCATCAGCCGGGAAATCTACCGGTGGATTCAAGTCAGTGCGACGATAGATGACCCCGGTATTAGCCGACGCGGGGCGCAACGTCAGCGTGACTTTTTTGCCGGTATGTAAACCGACTCCAGTCGTCTGAACGATACGTTTTAATGTCCGTTGTTTGATCATCGTATTATCTCGCAAAATTACTCATCCGACCGCCAGTATAACTTACTGACGGGCGAACATTTTAACACAAAGAGCGGAGAATCCCAATTCTCAGGAAATTCCTAATCCGCCTGCTTACGCAGGAAGGCAGGAATATCAAGATAATCAGGCTCTTTGTTAGTCTGCGTGCTCGGATCGTTGACCACTTTAGCGGCGGGTTTCTGCTCCTGTGGAAGCGGTGCCATACCGTGCTGCTGGTAACGGTGATCCATAACAGGCTGAGTCTGCTGCTGCTTGTTGGTGACCAGGGTAATCTCTGGACGCTTGTCCATGCCAATACCGGTAGCCACGACGGTTACACGCAGTTCGTCGTTCATTTCCGGGTCCAGCGAGGTACCGATAACCACGGTCGCATTGTCAGAAGCAAACGCACGAATGGTGTTACCCACCGTTTCAAACTCATCGAGACGCAGGTCGAAGCCCGCGGTGATGTTAACCAGCACACCACGCGCGCCAGACAGGTCGATATCTTCCAGCAGTGGGCTGGAAATCGCCATTTCGGCTGCTTCTTCTGCACGGTCTTCACCGCACGCCACGCCAGAACCCATCATCGCGTAGCCCATTTCGGACATCACGGTGCGCACGTCAGCAAAGTCGACGTTCATCAGGCCAGGACGGGTAATCAGTTCGGCAATACCCTGCACCGCGCCTTTCAGCACGTCGTTCGCTGCGCCAAACGCGTCCAGCAGTGAGATACCACGGCCGAGCACTTTCAGCAGCTTGTCGTTTGGAATAGTAATCAGTGAATCGACATGCTTGGACAGCTCAGCGATACCCTGCTCGGCGAATGCCATGCGCTTCTTGCCTTCAAAATTGAAAGGCTTGGTCACCACAGCAACCGTCAGGATACCCAATTCTTTTGCAACTTCAGCGACAACTGGCGCTGCACCGGTACCGGTACCGCCGCCCATGCCTGCAGCGATGAACACCATGTCTGCACCATCAAGTGCCTGACGCAGTGCTTCACGGTCTTCTTCTGCCGAGTTGCGACCCACTTCCGGGTTCGCGCCGGCACCCAGACCTTTGGTAATACCATTACCAATCTGGATAGTCTGGCCAACCGCAGTCTTACGTAACGCCTGCGCGTCCGTGTTTACTGCGAAGAACTCAACGCCTTCGATGCGCTCACGCACCATATGCTCTACGGCGTTGCCGCCGCCGCCGCCGACGCCGATGACTTTAATCACCGCGTCATTGGTTAATTCCATTGGTTCAAACATAATTTCTCTCCGTTATGTGCCTGTCGCCTGGAGATCATAAAAAGTCTAGCATGATCCCCTTTTCTCTAAATTAAAACTCTTTTCTCAGCCAGCTGTTGATTCGTTTGAACCAGTTGCCCACTGAGGCTCTTTTTTCTACATCCGCCTCACCGTTAAGGTGTGACTCTTTTCCGTAGTGCAGTAAGCCAACCGCTGTTGAGTAGTAAGGCTCCTGCGCGTAATCCGTTAATCCTGTGATGTTTAACGGCTGTCCGATACGCACCTGCGTGTGGAACACACGCTGGGCGCAAGCCGCTAATCCTTCAATTTGTGCTGCGCCACCGGTCAGGACGATACCCGCTGCCAGATGGTGCTTAACGCCCTGTTGGCGAAGCTGTTCCTGCAACTGCAGGATCTCGTCATTGACCAGATTCAGCAGTTCGGTGTAGCGAGGTTCGATCACCTCTGCCAGCGTCTGACGTTGCAGACTTCTCGGTGGACGTCCACCGACGCTTGGCACTTCGACGTTTTCGTCTTTACCGACGATGGAACCCAGCGCGCAACCGTGGCGTACTTTAATCGCTTCCGCATCGGTCGGCGGTGTGCCAAACGCATAAGCGATATCGCTGGTGACAACATTACCTGCATACGGGATCACCTTGGTGTGACGCAGCGCGCCTCCGGTGTAAACCGCGATATCCATGGTGCCGCCGCCAACGTCCACTACGCAGACGCCCAGCTCACGCTCATCTTCAGTCAGCACCGCAAAGCTGGATGCCAGACCGGCGAAAATCAATTGGTCAACTTTCAGGCCACATCGTTCAACGGCTTTTACAATGTTTTTCGCCATATCGTTGTGACAGGTGATCAAATGCACTTTTGCCTGCATTCTCACGCCGGACAAGCCGACCGGATTTTTGATCCCTTCCTGATAGTCGATCGCATATTCTTGCGGAATAACATGGAGGATGCGGTGCTCGTCACGAACACGGACGGATTTGGCGGTGTGTACCACGTTCTCCACATCTTCCTGTGTCACTTCCTCTTCGGAAATAGGAACCATCCCTATTTCGTTCTGGCAACTGATGTGTTTGCCCGATAATGCAAGGTAAACCGACGAAATCTGGCAATCAGCCATCAGCTCAGCCTGGTCGATCGCGCGCTGAACACATTTGACCACGGATTCGAGGTCGTTCACCCCGCCTTTATCCATTCCGCGGGAAGGACAGCTGCCCACGCCAATGATATTGACCATGCCATCCGGCAGAATTTCCCCTACCAAAGCGGCAACCTTCGCGGTGCCAATCTCGAGTCCAACTACCAGTTTTCTGTCCGTCGACTTGATCATTGTTGTTTAACCTGTGCCTGATTCTGTTGCTGATTATTGTCGGGGGTCTTAATTTCTGCCGGTGCCCATCCTACTGCCGCGCCAGAGTCATACCGCAGATCCACGTAAGTGATACGTTTGTTTTCTGCCTGTCCCTGCTGCTGCAGCGTGGGGTAGAGCTGAATGAAACGTTTCAAACGCTTCATATCTTCGTTGCGTCCCAGTTCCAGACGGACATCATCGCTCAACACCAGTTGCCAGGACCGCCTTGCGGTCATCGACGCCACCTTCAATTTAAATTTGCTTGCCGCCAGCAGATCGCTCATCTGGTGATAGCCGGTCAGCACTTCTGTTTCGCTCCCTTCCGGGCCATACAGCATTGGCATCTCTTCCTTGCCAATGTGGTTAGCCGGCACGGAGAATGACTTTCCGTCTGCATCAACCATATGCAGGTCGTTCCAGCGCGCAACGGGCACATACTCAACCAGGTGGATCTTCAGCTCGTCAGGCCATTGCTTGCGCACGCTGACCTGCTGGATCCACGGCAGACGTTCAATTTGCTGCTGGATGACGTCGACATCCTGGGACATAAACGTTCCCGGCGCGCCCAGCGACAAAATCGCCTGGCGAATATCGTCGTTGGTGGTGTAATGCGTCTGCCCGGTGACCACCAGCTTTGACAGCGGCTGCCTTGAGGCATCATCCATCCACTTCACCACCACAAATCCGGCGGCGAACACCACGCCAAGCACGATCGTCAGAAAGATGATGCCTGCCAGTCTGGAGCCATTACTGCGCCCGGATCGCGCTTTTTCCTGCGCCTCGCGGTTTCGAACATTCAGAGCAGCCTGGGACATATCAGTCCGCCAGCTCCAGAATGCGCGCGACCAGCTGGGAGAAACTCAACCCCGCCTGCTTACCCGCCATCGGCACCAGACTGTGCCCGGTCATGCCTGGGGAAGTGTTCACTTCCAGCAGGTAGAACTGACCGTCGCCGCCCATCATCACGTCTACACGGCCCCAGCCGCTACAACCTAATGCGCGCCAGGCTTTAATCACGATATCGCTCAGTTCAGCTTCCTGTTCAGCCGACAATCCGCTTGGGCAGAAGTATTCAGTATCGTCAGAAAAGTATTTTGCTTCATAGTCATAGAACTCAGAAACCACCTTTATGCGGATTGAAGGCAATATTTCATCGCCAATCACCGCTACGGTGTATTCCGGGCCGCTTAAAAACGCTTCGACCAGCACATCGTCGTCATGGCGGAACGCTTCAACCAGCGCAGCCTGAAGCGTGTCAGCGCTGTTGACCCGGCTGATGCCAACGCTGGAACCTTCGCAACTCGGTTTTACGAAAACCGGCAGGCCCAGCGCGGCGATTTTTGCTTCCGTCTCCGGCGTCAGTCCGGCGTCCATTTCCTTACGGGTCAGCGCCACATACGGAGAGACCGGAAGACCGCAGCCCTGCCAGAGGAACTTGGTACGCAATTTGTCCATGGTAATGGCCGACGCCATTACGCCGCTGCCGGTGTAAGGGATGGACAAGAACTCCAGCACGCCCTGCAGCGTGCCGTCTTCGCCACCGCGACCGTGCAGCGCGATAAAGGCTTTATCAAAGCCCTCTTCTTTCAGGCGCATCACCGGGAAATCACGGATATCTACCGCATGTGCATCAACACCGGCTTCAATCAGCCCGGCCAGCACTGCATTACCTGACATCAGCGAGACTTCTCGCTCCGCAGAGGTGCCACCCAGCAATACCGCTACTTTCTCAGCCATGATGTTCCCCTTCTTTATTCTGCAATTGTAACTTTTGCTCTGACAGCGTGCGGGCAATACGGCCGACGTTGCCTGCACCCTGAATCAGGATTAAATCGTTGCCGGACAGTTTTGGTGCCAGCATATCGAGCACCGCATCGTGGTCAGAGACCAGGATTGGATCCACTTTGCCACGGCCACGAATGGTGCGACAGAGTGAACGGCTGTCCGCGCCGGGGATCGGTGCTTCACCGGCCGGATAGACATCGAGCATCAGCAACACATCGACCTGAGACAGCACGTTAGCGAAATCGTCATACAAATCACGCGTACGTGAATAGCGGTGCGGCTGGAACACCATCACCAGCTGCTTGTCCGGCCAGCCCGCACGGGCGGCTTTAATGGTGACATCCACTTCGGTCGGATGGTGGCCGTAATCATCAACCAGCATCGCCGTACCGGCAGTGCCGTTGGCCGCCTGCACCGGGTATTCACCCAGGAAGTCAAAGCGGCGTCCCGTGCCCTGGAAGCTCTCCAGCGCACTGAGGATCTCTGCATCTTCGATGCCTTCTTCAGTTGCAACCGCAACCGCTGCCGCCGCATTCAGCGCGTTATGACGGCCCGGCGCATTCAGGGTCACGTGCATCAACGGCTTGTCATGACGGACCAGGGTGAAATGTCCCTGAGCGCCATTCTGCTGGTAATTTTCTACCCGGACGTCAGCATCCTCGCTGAAGCCGTAGGTGGTGATATGGCGGCTGATACGCGGGATCAACTCGCGGATCACCGCATCGTCAATGCACAACACCGCACGGCCATAAAACGGCAGATTGTGCAGGAAGTTCACGAACGTCTGTTTCAGGTTCTCAAAGTCGCCATGGTAAGTATCCATATGGTCGGCTTCGATATTGGTCACAATCGCCACCATCGGCTGCAAATGCAGGAAGGAGGCATCGCTCTCGTCGGCTTCAGCAATCAGATAACGGCTGCTTCCCAGACGGGCGTGTGTGCCGGCGGCTTTGACCAGGCCACCGTTGACGAAAGTCGGATCCAGTCCGCCTTCCGCATAAATGCTTGAAACCATCGCGGTGGTGGTGGTTTTACCGTGCGTGCCGGCAACGGCGATGCCGTGGCGGTAACGCATCAGTTCAGCCAGCATTTCTGCGCGGCGGATCACCGGGATACGCGCTTCACGCGCGGCAACGACTTCAGGGTTATCCTGAGACACCGCGGTAGACACCACCACCACGCTGGCGTCACTGACGTTCTCAGGGCGATGGTTGAAATAAATGGTCGCACCCAGGTTGCTCAGATGCTGAGTCACCGCATTCGGCGCCAGGTCGGAACCACTGATTTCATACCCTTCATTGGCCAACACTTCGGCAATACCGCCCATGCCAGCACCACCGATGCCAACAAAGTGAATGTGCCGGACGCGACGCATCTCGGGCACTATGGAACGCAGTTTTGCCAGTTGTTGTGTATTCATCTCTTCTGCCTGTCGCTACCTTTCAGTATCGTGTTGCGGACCGGAATGCTCCGGGCCTGAAATTCTGTTAAAGCGCAGCTTTACTGACTTCCGCTGCAACCCGGTCGGTCGCATCGGGGATCGCTACGGCACGCGCTTTTTCTGCCATTTGCAGTAAAGTCGGTCGATCCCAACGGGCCAGCGTGTCTGCCACACCCTCCGCAGTAAACTGCGGCTGTTCATAAATTTTGGCGGCGCCCGCCTGCTCCAGCGGTATCGCATTCCAGTACTGCTGGCGGTCTTTATGCTGAAACGGTACAAAAATCGCCGGTAAGCCTGCGGCGGCGACTTCACTGACCGTCAGCGCACCTGAACGGCAAACGACGACGTCTGCCCAGGCGTAGGCCGCAGCCATATCGTCGATAAATTCGGTGACTTTATGCTGCGTCAGGTTCAACTGCTCATAAACCTGATTCACGCCTTCCAAAGCGCCCTTCCCTACCTGGTGCCAGAGGGTAACTGAGTCACCCAACAGCGCCGCAACCTGAGGCATGGTCTGGTTCAGCACCCGCGCGCCCTGGCTTCCGCCGATGATCAGCACGCGGATCGGGCCGCTGCGGTTGGCCAGACGTTCAGCCGGTAACGGCAGCGCCAGCACATCGGTCCGCACCGGGTTGCCAACAACGTCCGCATTGGGGAATGCGCCGGGGAATGCCTGCATCACCTTTTTGGCAATTTTCGCCAGCCATTTGTTGGTCAGGCCGGCAATACCGTTCTGCTCATGCAGCACCACCGGGATGCCGCAGCTCCAGGCCGCTAAGCCACCCGGACCGGAAACGTAGCCGCCCATCCCCAGTACCACATCCGGCTTGTAGGCCTTCATGATGGCTCTGGCCTGACGCACCGCGTTGAAAATACGCAGTGGCGCGGTGAGCTGCGCCTTCAGGCCTTTACCGCGCAGGCCGGAGATCCGGATAAAATCGATGTCGATGCCGTGCTTAGGAACCAAATCGGCTTCCATACGATCCGCCGTGCCCAACCAGCGAACCTGCCAGCCCTGATCCATCAGATGATGCGCAACCGCCAGCCCGGGGAAAACGTGCCCACCGGTTCCGCCAGCCATGACCATCAGTCGCTTCCCTTTCATCGACTACCCCGCGTAAACGCCTGCGCTTTTGCCAGACGCGTTTCATAATCAATACGTAACAAAAACACGATGGCAGTCGACATGATGATCAGACTCGAACCACCGTAACTGATCAGCGGCAACGTCAGACCTTTGGTCGGTAACATGCCCGCTGCAGCGCCAACGTTAACCAGCGCCTGGAAGCTGAACCACACGCCAATCGAGCACCCAAGGAAGCCGGAAAAACGCTGGTCAAGCTCAAGCGCACGACGACCAATGGACATCGCGCGAAAAGCGACGAAGAATACCATTAACAGGGCTAAAACCACACCGATATAACCCAGTTCCTCACCGATTATGGAGAAGATAAAATCGGTATGTGCCTCCGGCAGATATTCCAGTTTCTGCACTGAATTTCCCAGCCCCTGGCCCCAGAATTCCCCACGACCAAAAGCCATCAGAGACTGGGTCAGCTGGTAGCCACTGCCGAACGGATCTTCCCAGGGATTCCAGAAGGACGTGACGCGGCGCATACGGTACGGTTCGGCCACAATCAGCAGGCAAACCGCGAAAATACCGGAGCCGATGATCGCCAGGAACTGCCAGAGTTTGGCTCCGGCGAGGAACAGCATCGCCAGCGTGGTGACGAAGAGCACCACCACCGTACCCAGGTCAGGCTGAGCCAGCAGTAACACCGCCAGCACCACCATCACGCCCATCGGCTTACAGAAGCCCCAGAAGTTGTTACGCACCTCTTCCACCTTGCGCACCAGATAGCTTGCCAGGTAGCAGAATAACGACAGCTTGGAGAGCTCTGCGGGCTGAATACGCAGCGGACCCAATGCAATCCAGCGTGAGGCGCCGTTGACCGAGCTGCCCACCACCAGCACCACTAACAGCATCACCACCGTCACCAGCAGCATGATGTTGCTGTAACGCTGCCAGAAATCCATCGGCACGCGCAGCGTTACCAGCGCCATGCCGACCGCCAGCGCAATATAGAACGCATCACGCTTGGCAAAGTAGAACGGATCGTCAGACAAACGCTGACCGACCGGCATTGATGCCGAGGTCACCATCACAAACCCAATGATCGCCAGACCGATGGTCAGCCACAGCAGCGTGCGATCATAAAGAACCATCGAGCTGGCGTCGCTCTCGCGTGGGCCCATCACCCAATCTTTCAGACGATTCGTGACGCCACCGGCAAGGCTTAATCCTGGTAAACGCATCAGCCAAGCTCCTTTGCCAGTTGAGTGAACGCGTCGCCGCGCCGCTCGAAGTTTTTAAACTGGTCCAGGCTGGCGCAGGCTGGGGAAAGCAGCACCATATCGCCCGGCTTGACCTGCGTGGCGATCTGCTTCATCGCGTCTGCCAGCGTTTCTGTGCGTACGGCGATTTCAGGACGCAGTTCAGCCAGCGCTTGCGCATCACGACCAAAGCAGTAAGTGCGGACGTTATCGCCCTGCAGGTAGCGGGTCAGCGGGCTGAAATCAGCCGACTTGCCATCGCCACCCAGCAGCAGCCACAAGGTGCCCTGCACCTGCAGTCCGTTCAACGCCGCTTCGGTACTGCCGACGTTGGTGGCTTTAGAGTCGTTAATCCAGCGCACGCCGTTACGATCCAACGCAATCTGGAAGCGGTGCGCCAGCCCGCTAAAGGTGGTTAAGGCTTTCAGGCTGGATGCCAGCGGCAGACCAACGGCCTCAGCCAGTGCCAGCGCAGCCAGCGCATTGGTCTGGTTATGCTGTCCAACCAGCGTCATGTCGCTGGTTTTCATCAGGTTGTCACCCTTCACGTTCAGCCAGCTCTCGCCAGATTCCGTTGCGAGGTGATAATCGCCGGCGTTGATGCCAAAGCTGACGCAGCGCGCATCCAGTCCACGGACCGGGAAGGTCATCGCATCATCGGCGTTGACCACGCAGACGGCAGCGTTTTCATAGACGCGCAGTTTGGCGGCACGGTACTGCTGCATGCCTAACGGATAGCGATCCATATGATCTTCAGTAACATTGAGGATCGTTGCCGCGGCGGCCTTCAGGCTGGCGGTTGTTTCCAGCTGGAAGCTCGACAGCTCCAGCACATACAGTTGAGCCGGTTGCTCCAGCAGCATCAGCGCAGGCAAACCAATATTGCCTCCCACGCCAACCTGCCACCCGGCCGCCTTCGCCATATCGCCCACTAAGGTGGTCACGGTGCTTTTGCCATTGGAGCCGGTGATCGCCACGATCGGCGCCTGGGCTTCACGGCAGAACAGCTCGATATCCCCGACGATTTCCACACCCGCTTGCGCGGCATCCATTAACGACGGATGCGCCAACGCCATACCCGGGCTGGCAACGATCAAATCAGCGGCCTGCAACCAGCTGTCATTCAGCGAACCCAACCAGCGCTCAACGCTGGCGGGCAGTTTATCGAGGCCCGGCGGGGCGACACGGGTATCCATCACGCGTGGCGTCACGCCGCGCGCTAAAAAGAAATCAACACAGGAGAGCCCGGTCAGGCCCAACCCGATAATGACCACTTTTTTACCCTGATAGTCAGCCATTGTTACCGCACCTTCAGTGTTGCCAGGCCAATCAGCACCAGCATCAGAGAAATAATCCAAAAGCGCACAATCACGCGCGGTTCCGGCCAGCCTTTAAGTTCGTAATGGTGGTGGATCGGCGCCATACGGAAAATGCGCTGACCGCGTAATTTGAAGGAACCCACCTGCAGGATCACCGACAGGGTTTCAACCACGAACACGCCGCCCATGATCACCAGCAGGAATTCCTGACGCAGCAGCACGGCAATGGTGCCCAGCGCGCCGCCCAACGCCAGAGAGCCGACATCGCCCATAAAGACCTGCGCCGGATAGGTGTTGAACCACAGGAAACCCAGACCGGCTCCGACGATCGCCGTACAAACGATCACCAGCTCGCCGGCATGGCGCAGATAGGGAATGTGCAGGTATTCAGCAAACTTGACGTTACCCGTTGCCCAGGCGACCAGCGCAAAACCGGCGGCGACAAACACGGTCGGCATAATGGCCAGGCCATCGAGGCCATCGGTCAGGTTAACGGCGTTGCCGGTGCCGACAATCACGAAGTACGCCAGCACCACATAGAACAGGCCCAGCTGCGGCATGATGTCTTTGAAGAACGGCACCACTAACTCAGTGGCTGGCGTCCCTTTACCGGCGATGTACAACCCGAAGGCGACACCCAGCGAGATCACCGACATCCAGAAGTATTTCCAGCGGGCGATCAGCCCTTTGGTGTCTTTACGCACCACTTTGCGGTAGTCGTCGACAAATCCGATGATGCCGAAGCCGACTAATACCACCAGCACGCACCAAACGTACGGATTAGAAGGATAAGCCCACATCAGCACGGATACGGTGATGGAAAACAGGATCATCACCCCGCCCATCGTCGGCGTGCCGCGTTTGCTGAAGTGTGATTCCGGACCGTCGTTACGGACGACCTGGCCAAAGGACATTTCCTGCAGACGGGCGATCATTTTCGGCCCCATCCACAAAGAGATAAACAGGGCGGTCAGCAGGCTGACAATGGCGCGAAACGTCAGATAGGAAAAGACGTTGAAGCCAGAATAAAAAGTGACCAAATGTTCGGCCAGCCAGACTAGCATGTTCCTTTCTCCTGTAAGCTCTGTACTACCTGCTCCATGGCGGCACTACGCGAACCTTTGACTAAAATAGTGATGACGTCATGCTCAGCGAGCAGCGTCTGCAGACGTGCCGTAACGGCCGCCTTGTCTTGTAAATGCTCTCCTGCGCCGCTGGCTTCACTGATAAGGTGACTCATCTTGCCAACGCTCAGAACTTTATCGATTCCTGCCAGCCGTGCGGCTTCGCCCACTTCGCGGTGGCACTCTTCTGCCTCATCGCCCAGCTCGCCCATATCGCCTACCACCATCACGCGGTAACCCGGCATCTCGGACAGCACCTGTGCGGCAGCCGTCATTGAACCGACGTTGGCGTTGTAACTGTCATCCAGCAGCAGTTTGTTCTCAGCCAGCGCTACCGGATATAAACGTCCCGGTACGGCCTGAAGATGGCTTAATCCCTTCTGGATAGCGCTTAATGGGGCATCGACCGACAATGCCAGTGCCGCAGCGGCCAGCGCATTGGCAATATTGTGGCGTCCCGGCAGCGGGAGCTGAATGGCGATGCTGCCAGCAGGCGTGATCATCACGAAGTGCGTACCGCTGCTGGTGACCTTAACGTCGGTCGCGGAGAAGTCGCTGTCAGCTTGCGGCGCGGAGGAAAAACGCCAGACCGTTTTGCTGTGCAGGGAATGCTGCCAGTGCGGCCAGTCATTGCTGTCTGCATTGAGGATCGCCGTGCCGTTGATTGGCAATCCCTGGAAAATTTCGCCTTTGGCTTTAGCCACACCCGCCAGCGATCCAAATCCTTCCAGATGCGCGGCCGCCAGGTTATTCACCAACGCCGTTTCTGGACGGGTAATTTCTGTGGTGTAGGCAATTTCGCCCTGGTGATTGGCACCCAGCTCGACGACTGCATATTGATGCGAGGCATTCAGGCGCAACAGGGTCAGGGGCACCCCAATATCATTATTCAGGTTTCCTGCGGTATAGAGCGTCTCGCCACATTCACGAAGAATGGCGGCCGTCATCTCTTTCACCGAGGTTTTACCTGAGGATCCGGTCAGAGCTACCACGCGCGCGGTGGATTGCTGACGCACCCAGCCGGCCAGCTGACCCAGCGCGATGCGGGTATCAGCCACCACGACCTGAGGCACAGCCACAGTTACGTGCTTACTAACCAGAAGTGCGGATGCACCGGCTGCCATCGCCTCACCCACAAAGTCATGGGCATCAAAACGTTCACCCTGTAGGGCGATGAACAGGCAACCCGCGCTGACTTTGCGAGTATCAGTGGTGACTTGATCGACGGACAGGTCACCACCGAACAGTTTGCCGCCAGTTAAGTCGGCCAGCTTTTGCAGAGTCAGTGTAATCATGCGATCACTCCCAGCAGACGGGCGACCGTAATGCGGTCTGAGTAGTCCAGTCGGCGGTTGCCAACTATCTGATAATCTTCGTGGCCTTTACCGGCCACCAGCACGATATCGCCTTCCTGCGCCTGCATCACCGTGTTAGTGACCGCTTGCGCACGCCCTGGCATAACGCGGGCGCGACCGGCATCCAGCAGCCCGCTCAGAATATCGGCGACGATTGCTGCCGGATCTTCGCTGCGCGGATTGTCATCGGTGATCACCACCACGTCAGAGAATTGCTCGGCGATAGCACCCATAAGTGGGCGCTTACCTTTGTCACGATCGCCGCCGCAGCCAAAGACGCACCACAGTTTGCCTGTACAGTGCAAACGCGCAGCTTCCAGCGCCTTTTCCAATGCATCCGGCGTGTGGGCATAATCCACCACCACCGTCGGCTTGCCTGGTGCACTAAACACTTCCATACGGCCCGTCACCGGCTGCAGTTGATTGCCGGTGGCAATCAGCGAATCCAGCGGATAACCCAGCGCCAGCAGCGTGCCTAACGCCACCAGCAGGTTACTGACGTTGAACGCGCCCATCAGGCGGCTCTCAATTTCCCCTTCGCCCCAGCTGGAATCGAAGCGGATTTTAGCGCCGTTGTCGTGGTAATCGACTTCTGTCGCCTGCAGCCAGCGGCCATGGCAGCCGGGATCAATGTTGTCTTCCATGGTGACCGCGACCGCATCCGGCAGCTTCTGCAACCAGCGGCGACCGACTTCATCATCGGCATTGACGATGATCTGGCCGACCTGATGTTCAGAGAACAGCAGCCATTTCGCGGCTTCGTAGCGCGCCATATCACCATGATAATCAAGGTGGTCACGGCTCAGATTGGTGAAAGCGGCCGCGGCGAAAGGCAGTGCCGCAACGCGATGCTGTACCAGACCGTGCGAAGAGATCTCCATCGCCGCCAGCGTCGCGCCCTGCTCAACCAGTGAGTGCAACGTTTGCTGAACCTCAACCGCAGAACCGGTGGTGTTTTCTGCCGGAACAAGATGGCCGTACAGGCCATTGCCCACGGTACCCATCACCGCCCCGGTTTCACCCAGTAACTGGCCCCATTGCGCCAGCAGTTGCGTCGTCGTGGTCTTACCGTTGGTGCCGGTCACACCAATCAGACGGAGCTTATCGCCCGGCTGCTGGTAGAAGCGTCCGGCCAGCGCCGATAAACGCTGCGAAAGCTGTGCGAGATAAATCACCGGCACGCCGTGCATTTCGGTGATGTCGCCATCTTCAGCTTCACCCTCTGCATCGGCTATCACTGCGGCAACGCCCTGGGCGATAGCTTGTGGAATAAAGCGGCGACCATCGGCCGCATGACCTTTAATCGCGACGAACAGATCGCCGGACGCAGCCTCGCGGCTGTCCAGGATCATTTCATGCAGCGCCCGCTCAGGTGCTCCAGGCACCCACGGGGCCAGTAAGTCGCGCAAACTACGATCGGTCACTGGATCCCTCTCTTCTGTTCTCTACCATCTCGGTTTTTTCCGTCGGTGTCGGTGGCAGCGCATCCGGTTCAATATTCATGGTGCGCAGTACGCCGCCCATGATCGCGCCAAACACCGGTGCAGAAACTGCACCACCGTAATATTTGCCACCCTGTGGATCGTTAATCACCACAACCAGCGCAAAACGAGGACGGCTTGCAGGTGCAACACCTGCGGTATAAGCGATGTACTTGTTAACGTATCCGCCATCCGGCCCGACTTTCTTCGCGGTACCCGTTTTAATGGCGATACGATAGCCCTTGATGGCGGCCTTCACGCCGCCGCCGCCCGGCAGAGCAACGCTCTCCATCATATGCATGACGGTGCGGACCAGCTCTTCAGGGAAGACGCGTTCACCCGCCACCGGCGGATCAACTTTGGTAATAGACAGCGGGCGCAGAACGCCATAACTGCCAATCGTTGAGTAGACTCGCGCTAACTGTAACGGCGTTACCATTAGCCCGTAGCCGAAAGAGAAGGTGGCCCTCTCTATGTCAGACCACCGTTGTTTTTGAGGATATAAGCCACTGCTTTCTCCGACCAACCCCAAATTGGTCGCCTTACCCAATCCAAAGCGTGCGTAAGTATCTACTAACGCTGAGGATGGCATCGCTAACGCCAGCTTTGAAACACCGACGTTACTCGATTTCTGCAGAACCCCGGTCAGGGTCAGTTCGTTGTAGCGCGCCACGTCTTTGATTTCATGGCCATTGACGCGATACGGAACGGTATTCAGCACGCTGTTTTCTTTCACCACGCCACGTTGCAGCGCGGTCATCACCACCATCGGTTTCACGGTAGAACCCGGTTCAAAGATGTCGGTGATGGCGCGGTTACGCATCACGTCTTTGGTGGTGCCAGTGAGATTATTGGGGTTGTAAGCCGGGCTGTTCGCCATTGCCAGCACTTCGCCGGTGTTGACATCAACCAGCACTGCGGTGCCGGACTCGGCTTTATTGAAGGCCACCGCGTTGTTGAGTTCGCGATAGACCAGCGCCTGTAAACGTTCGTCGATGCTCAGCGCGAGATTATGCGCAGCACGACTGTCGACCGAGGAGATGTCTTCAATCACGCGGCCGTGACGGTCTTTACGCACCGTTCGCTCACCCGGTTGGCCGGTCAGCCATTTATCGAAGCTTTTCTCAACGCCCTCAATCCCCTGGCCATCAATATTGGTAAAACCGATCAGGTGCGAGGTGACCTGGCCTGCCGGATAGTAACGGCGTGACTCTTCGCGCAGGAAGATGCCGGGCAGCTTCAGTTTTTTGATGTAATCGCCAATGGCAGGATTGACCTGGCGCGCCAGATAGACGAAGCGGCCTTTCGGATTGGCGTTGACTCGGGCGGCAAGCTGGTCCAGCGGAATGGACAGGGCATCCGACAGCGCTTTCCAGCGGCTATCAAGAGTAATACCGCCCTTATCGTGAAGTTCTTTCGGGTCAGCCCAGATAGCATTGACCGGCACGCTGACCGCCAGAGGGCGTCCGGCGCGGTCGGTAATCATGCCGCGAGACGTTGGCACCGCCTGCACGCGAAGCGAACGCATATCGCCTTCGCGCACCAGTTTGTCCGGGTTGATCACCTGCAGATAAGCCACACGGGAGAGCAGGAAGACCAAACCAAGGAAAATGCAGCCGCACAACAACGCAAAACGCCAGCTTACAAAGCTGGCCGGATTCTCGCTGCGTTTAACCTTCTTGTTGCTTGCGGCTTTCATTCAGTCCCTTAAGGTTGTACCACGATGTTTTCCTGCGATGGATCGACATGCTGCATTTGCAGTTTTTCCGTTGCCGTCCTCTCAACCCGGCTGTGATCACCGAGGGCATTCTCTTCCAGGATCAGGTTGCGCCATTCGATATCCAGCGCGTCCCGCTCCAGCACTAACTGTTCGCGCTGTGCGGTGAGCAGGCGCGTTTTATGCGCCGTGGTCACCACTAACACCGCTGAGATCAACACAGCGACAGCGAGGATCACCGGGATTTTACCGTGGCGAAGGATATCGCCGCCGATCACGCCCGGTAAGCTGTGTCGCTCGTTGCCAATCATGACGCCGTCCTCTCTGCGACGCGTAAGACAGAACTGCGGGCGCGTGGATTCTCTTTCACTTCCTCGTCACCCGGCATCATTTTGCCGAAGGCTTTGAGGTGGCGCCCACCCAGCTTAGCCAGCTGCGCTTCGGTCATCGGGATCCCGGCGGGGACCTGAGGTCCGCGACTCTGCTCGCGCATAAAGCGTTTAACGATACGGTCTTCCAGTGAATGGAAGCTGATCACCGATAAACGACCTTCCGGTGCCAGAGCCGTCAGCGCGCCTTTCAAGGCCTGCTCAATCTCTTCCAGCTCGCTGTTGACCCAAATGCGGATCGCCTGGAAGCTGCGGGTCGCCGGGTGCTTAAACTTGTCTTTCACTGGCGTGGCGGCGTAGATCACATCCGCCAGCTCTTTGGTGCGCGTCATCGGCTGTTCGCGGTTGCGTTCAACGATGGCGCGGGCAATACGCTTGGCAAAACGTTCTTCGCCAAAGGTCTTCAGCACAAAAGCAATATCGCTCTCTTCAGCCTGCAGTAACCACTGCGAAGCCGACTGTCCTTTGGTGGGATCCATGCGCATATCCAGCGGTCCATCACGCATAAAGGAGAACCCGCGTTCGGCATCATCCAGCTGCGGCGATGACACGCCAAGATCCAGCAGAATGCCGTCGATCTTGCCGGTCAGGCCGAGTTCGTCGGCATAGTCTGCCAGCGCGGAAAAAGGGCCATGGATGATCTGGAAACGTGGGTCAGTGATCTCTGCGGCGGCGGCAATCGCCTGCGGATCGCGGTCTATGGCATAGAGACGACCGTGCTCTCCCAGTTGAGAGAGGATCAGGCGCGAATGTCCACCTCGTCCAAAGGTGCCATCGAGATAAATGCCGTCAGATTTAATGTTGAGGCCATTTACCGCCTCATCTAACAGCACCGTGGTATGTTTGAAATTATCCTGCATAGCTATAGTGACAAATCCTGCAAACGCTCAGATAACGGTTCCTGAGTCGACTGCTCTGCGTCAATATCCTCCCTGACTTGTTGATACCAGGTCTGTTCATCCCACAGCTCAAACTTGTTGAACTGTCCAACCAGCATCACTTCTTTGGTCAAATTCGCATGCTGACGTAGCGTTGTGGCTACCAGCAAACGACCTGCATTATCCATCTGACACTCGCTGGCATGTCCCAGTAACAGGCGCTGTACGCGGCGTTCGGCCGGGTTCATGCTCGATAAGCGGGCCAGTTTACGTTCAATAATTTCCCATTCGGGCAGGGTATAAAGCAGCAGGCATGCCTGGTGAAGGTCAATGGTACAAACCATTTGCCCTTGTGATTCCCCGATCAGCGTTTCGCGATAGCGCGTGGGTACGGCGAGCCGTCCCTTGCTGTCGAGATTGACTAACGTTGCCCCACGGAACATGCCAGCCTCACCCTCCAGTTACCCCTGTTCACCACTTTACACCACAATTTCCCACCAAAGGAGTTTACGGAGCGAAGGAAAACATTGTCAAGGCGCAGCAGAGGTTGGAGAGAATTATTTCTGAGCCAGTTAAAACTGGAGGGAGTTAAAAAGAACGCGGTCTGGTCAGGAATTTAAAAATAAACTAATGAATAGTGGCAGGAAATTCTGCGGTAAAATTAGATTGTTCAAAAATATGCCAGTTCTACGCCGTAAATTCCTCACCCTCAACTTTGCGACATGGACGGCATTTTAGGGTATATCCTAAGAGATTCCTACCTCAGTCGCGCTGCGCCTGAGCTTCTGTCGACTGGTTTGTCCTAAATTTTTAATAATCAGGAAGATTTAGATAAATGATAAGCGGCGGACTGATTCGCCTTTACTTTTATTTACGTGAATCCTGGTCACAGAAAACTCACGACAATTTAGCAGTTGTTAACGCAGGCTGATTTTTGCCAGGCAATCAAAAAGAAAAAAGGCAGTCAGGCTGCCTTTTTATGTGGAAATGTTAACTCGCTTTACGGCTTAACCTGCCCCGCCGATAAAGATTACGCCGGATTCGCGTTAATCCTGGCTTCGGTTTTCGCGGTTCATCCAGACTCGCCAGCACCAGCTCAAGCACCCGTTCGGCCACATCCCGGTGACGCTGGCCGACCGCCAGCACCGGACAATCGAGGAAATCCAGCAGCTCATGATCGCCGAAGGTGGCAATCGCCAGATTGCTTGGCAGACGTCCCTCACGTTTCAGCGTCACGTCCATCACGCCCTGCAACAGGCCGAAGGAAGTGGTAAACAGCGCATCGGGCATATCGTGCGTCTCCAGCCACTTCTCGAACAGCGCGGCTGCCGCGGTCCGTTCAAAGCTGTTGGCGTAGATAAAGTCGATGGTGCGTTCGTCCCCTTTCCAGGCATCCCGGAAACCCATCTCGCGCAGGAAGCTGACGGATAACTCAGGTAAGGCCCCCATAAACAGAATCGATTCGACCGGTTGCTTGCGCAATTCCGCCGCCAGCATTTCGGCGTCGTCCTGATCGGCACCGACCACGCTGGTGAAGTGCTCGCGATCCAGCGCACGGTCAAGGGCGATGATCGGTAAGGGATCGTTGATCCAGCGCTGATAGAAAGGATGTTCCGGTGGTAACGACGTTGAGACGATGATCGCATCAACCTGACGCTGCAACAGATGCTCCACGCAGCGCATTTCGTTATCGGGCTGATCTTCAGAACAGGCAATCAGCAGTTGGTAGCCGCGCTGACGCGCCTGTCGTTCAAGGTAATTCGCAATACGCGTGTAGCTGGTATTCTCCAAATCAGGAATAACCAGCCCTATCGACCGCGTACGCCCCGCACGGAGCCCGGCAGCCACCGCGTTGGGATGGTAATTATGCTCGCGCACGACTGCCATGACCTTTTCGACGGTTTTGTCGCTGACACGATACTGCTTAGCTTTGCCGTTAATAACATAGCTGGCAGTCGTGCGCGAAACACCGGCCAGGCGCGCAATTTCATCCAGTTTCACAATAACCCCACGCTAGCACCGTGACGGCGCAGAAAATAGCCACGTCCCGGCTATGGATAAGAGATTTGTTACATCTAACAGCAGAACAGTTTAGCGAGCAACCGCTTTTACTTCTGTGCGTTAGCTTTCAGACAAAAAATAAAAAACCCAGCATTACGCTGGGTTAGCAGAAAAGAGCGATAATCACCGGGCGTGATTAACGCATAATGCGGTCACCACGAGAAACGCCGACGATACCGGAGCGGGCGACTTCAACAATTTCCGCCACTTCGCGCACGGTGTTGAGGAACGCATCCAGCTTATCGCTGGTGCCGGTAAGCTGAACCGTATAAAGCGAAGGCGTCACATCCACAATCTGGCCACGGAAGATCTCAGCGCTGCGTTTCACTTCTTCGCGGCCGTAACCGGTAGCCTGAACTTTCACCAACATCACTTCACGTTCGACGTAAGCGCCCTGACCTAATTCCGTCACGCGCAGCACGTCCACCAGCTTGTGCAGCTGCTTTTCGATCTGTTCCAACACCTTGGCATCACCCACGGTCTGAATGGTCATGCGCGAAAGCGTTGGGTCATCGGTCGGTGCCACGGTCAGGCTTTCAATGTTGTAGCCACGCTGGGAGAACAGGCCAACCACGCGGGACAATGCGCCGGATTCGTTTTCCAGCAGTACTGATAAAACACGACGCATAATTAAGTCCTCTCCGTTTTGCTAAGCCACATTTCGTCCATTCCCCCGCCGCGGATATGCATCGGGTAGACGTGCTCAGTGCCATCGACGTTAACATCGACAAACACCAGACGCCCTTTACCTAACTCTTCCAGTGCCTGAGTCAGCTTGGCTTCCAGATCCTCCGGACGGCTGATATTGATGCCGACGTGGCCATAAGCTTCTGCCAGTTTCACAAAGTCAGGCAAAGATTCCATATAAGACTGTGAGTGACGGCCAGAGTAGATCATGTCCTGCCACTGTTTCACCATACCCAGCACGCGGTTGTTGAGGCTCAGCACCAGCACCGGCAGATCGTACTGCAGCGCGGTGGACAGTTCCTGAATGTTCATCTGGATACTGCCGTCGCCGGTGACGCACACCACCGTGGCTTCCGGTACCGCCAGCTTGACGCCCAGCGCAGCGGGCAGGCCGAAGCCCATCGTGCCGAGGCCACCGGAGTTGATCCAACGACGCGGTTTGTCGAATTGATAATAGAGCGCGGCAAACATCTGGTGCTGACCCACGTCGGAGGTGACATAGGCTTCACCATGGGTCAGACGGCAGATGGTTTCGATAACCGCCTGAGGTTTAATCTGCTCACTCTTACGATCGAACTCCAGACACTGACGGGAACGCCACTGATCGATGCTCTGCCACCAGTCGCGAAGACTGTCGAAATCCTGCTGCTTGTCACCCTGTTCCAGCAGCTCAAGCATCTGCGTCAGCACCTGCTTAGCATCGCCGACGATCGGCACATCTGCCGGCACAGTCTTGGAAATTGACGTCGGATCGATGTCGATATGCAGCACGGTAGCATTCGGGCAGTATTTCGCCAGATTGTTGGTGGTGCGGTCATCAAAGCGCACGCCGACGGCGAAGATTACGTCAGCGTTATGCATGGTCATATTGGCTTCATAAGTACCGTGCATACCCAACATGCCGACGCTCTGGCGATGGGTGCCGGGGAAGGCGCCCAGGCCCATCAGCGAACAGGTGACCGGCAGGTTAAGTTTTTCGGCGATCTGACGAAGCTCATCATCACACGCGGAATTGATTACGCCGCCGCCGGCATAGATCACAGGCTGTTTCGCCGCCAGCAGGGTCTGCAAGGCGCGCTTAATCTGGCCTTTGTGTCCCTGAGTGGTCGGGTTGTATGAGCGCATGCTGACTTCATCTGGCCAGACATACGGTAATTTGTTCGCCGGGTTCATCATGTCTTTCGGCAGATCGATCACCACCGGACCAGGACGTCCGCTGGCAGCCAGCCAGAATGCCTTTTTCATGATGGTCGGAATATCTTCAGCCGACTTGACCATAAAGCTGTGCTTCACCACCGGGCGGGAAATCCCGACCATGTCGCACTCCTGGAAAGCATCGTAACCAATCAGTGAGGAAGGCACCTGGCCGGAGAGCACGACTAATGGGATTGAATCCATATAAGCAGTGGCGATGCCGGTGATGGCATTGGTCGCGCCTGGGCCGGAGGTGACCAGCACCACGCCCACTTCACCGGTGGAACGGGCGTAGCCGTCCGCCATGTGCACCGCGCCCTGCTCGTGACGAACCAGTATATGATCGATGCCGCCGACGGTTTGTAGCGCATCATAGATATCAAGTACTGCCCCGCCGGGGTAGCCGAATACATGTTTAACGCCCTGATCGATCAACGATCGGACGACCATCTCGGCTCCTGACAACATCTCCATTTTTGCCTCCAGGCTCTTAAGGTGCTGAATTATCGTATAGGCAGATAAGGTCAAAACCTGTGTTTATGCAAAGACGCTGGAAATCATTTCCAGAATCCAGGTACAGGGTGAATCCCTGGCTATTTTTATGCGTTGATGGACGTACCATAACCGTAGAAAAGTTGGCAGGCAAACCTGCAAGCACGGCTTTTAACGAATACCAGGTCCGCAAGGCACTACCGCTAATGGGGACTTGTCGACAAATACACTGACCAAAGGCTGAAAGAAAAGCGGTTTGTTCTGGTGAGCAATTCTTTTGCAGTGCGATCGTTTTGTTATCAAAACGTTCACAGCCTTAATTCAAGCTCACCTGTTCAAACATCGCGCCTAATTTAGTTTTATCTGCTGCCAGCATTTAATTATCAAACATATTTCGCTGAAGAGAAGCGGCATAAGTCTCCGGGTAAGTCATAAGATTTTCCTATGCAAGCCATTGATTAACCGCTTTTTTAAAGGCCAGTTTGGCGCGAATAATCCAGCCGCAGTTCCCGTTGAAAAATATCCCTGTTTGCCCGCCTTCCTTTTTGTTCTGCTCACGGGCTTCCCCTCAGAATATCTTTCCTGAGCCGCGTTGGCTGCCGCCGTTATAACCTTACGGCTAAGGTTGACATCGCCCCCGCAAATCAAGTATCAATAAGGGAACAGCAAATTTATGAGGTCTGAAGACATGATTCGTACCGCTCGCCTACTCGGTCTACTACTAAACGCATCCCAATTGCGCGGTAGACTTGTGGGCGAAGAAATGAATCAGTGATTCAGGCTTACAAACCTAAAGAACCCGCGCCGATGCGCGGGTTTTTTTATGCTCGTAGCACTGGTAAAGCAAACACGACAAGGAATATCCCGATGAGCCAACAAGTTATTATTTTCGATACCACTCTGCGTGATGGCGAACAGGCCTTACAGGCCAGCCTGAGTGTGAAAGAAAAGCTGCAGATCGCCCTGGCGCTGGAGCGCATGGGTGTGGACGTGATGGAAGTGGGTTTCCCAATTTCTTCCCCCGGTGATTTTGAATCCGTCCAGACCATTGCGCGTCAGATCAAAAACAGTCGTGTTTGCGCCCTCGCCCGCTGCGTAGAAAAAGATATCGATGCCGCTTATGAAGCCCTGCGCGTGGCCGAGGCTTACCGCATCCATACCTTCCTGGCCACCTCGCCAATGCATATCGCCACCAAGCTGCGCAGCACGCTGCCCGAAGTGATTGAGCGTGCGGTAACCATGGTGAAACGCGCCCGTAACTACACCAACGACGTGGAATTCTCCTGTGAAGATGGCGGACGTACGCCGATTGACGATCTGTGCCGCGTCGTGGAAGCGGCGATCAACGCCGGTGCCACCACCATCAACATCCCGGACACCGTGGGCTACACGCTGCCGGAAGAGTACAGCAACATCTTCGCGCAGCTGCGTAATCGCGTGCCGAACATTGATAAAGCCATTCTGTCCGTGCATACCCATGACGATTTGGGCATGGCCACCGGCAACGCCATTGCCGCCATTCAGGCCGGTGCGCGTCAGGTTGAAGGCACCATCAACGGTCTGGGCGAACGTGCCGGTAACTGTGCGCTGGAAGAAGTGATCATGGCGATCAAAACCCGCAGCCAGTTGATGAATGTGAATACCAACATCCATCACCATGAGATCTACCGTACCAGCCAGCTGGTCAGCCAGATTTGTAATATGCCGATCCCGGCAAACAAAGCGGTCGTCGGCACCGGTGCCTTCGCTCACTCTTCCGGTATCCACCAGGATGGCGTGCTGAAGAACCGCGAAAACTACGAAATCATGACCCCGGAATCTATCGGCCTGAATAAAATCCAGCTGAATCTGACCTCCCGTTCTGGCCGTGCCGCCGTGAAGCACCGCATGGATGAGATGGGCTATAAAGAAAACGACTACAACCTGGATAACCTGTACGACGCGTTCCTGAAGCTGGCTGACAAGAAAGGCCAGGTCTTCGACTACGATTTGGAAGCGTTGGCCTTCATTAATAAGCAGAACGAAGAGCCGGAACATTTCCGTCTGGATTACTTCAGCGTGCAGTCAGGCTCCAGCGTGATGGCGACCGCGTCGGTCAAACTGGCCTGCGGTGAAGACGTGAAGTCCGAAGCAGCAACCGGTAACGGTCCTGTCGACGCGGTTTATCAGGCGGTTAATCGCATTACCGATTTCGATGCCGAGCTGGTTTCCTATCAGCTCACGGCAAAAGGCCATGGCAAAGATGCGCTGGGCCAGGTGGATATCGTGGTGAAGTACAACGATCGCAAATTCCACGGCGTCGGTCTGGCAACGGATATCGTCGAGTCTTCGGCGAAAGCGATGATCAATGCCCTGAACAACATCTGGCGCTCGCGTCAGGTTGAGCAAGAGTTGCAGCGCAAATCTCAAACAACCGATCATAAGGAAGTGGTGTAATCATGTCAGGCTCTTACCATATTGCAGTATTGCCCGGTGATGGCATCGGCCCGGAAGTGATGGCTCAGGCCAGTAAAGTGCTGACTGCCGTTCGTGAGCACTTCAACCTGCGCATCACCACCAGCGAATATGACGTTGGCGGCATCGCCATCGATCGCCACGGCGAGCCTCTGCCGGCGGCGACGGTAGCCGGTTGTGAACAGGCTGATGCGATCCTGTTTGGTTCTGTTGGTGGTCCAAAATGGGAACACCTTCCACCGGCCGAACAGCCAGAGCGCGGGGCGCTGCTTCCCCTGCGTAAGCACTTTAAACTGTTCAGCAACCTGCGCCCGGCCAGCCTGCATAAAGAGCTGGAAGCCTTCTGCCCACTGCGCAGTGATATCGCCGCGAAAGGCTTTGATATTTTGGTGGTGCGTGAACTGACCGGCGGCATCTATTTTGGTCAGCCAAAAGGCCGCGAAGGCAGCGGCCAGCACGAGCGCGCGTTCGATACCGAGGTCTATCACCGTTTTGAGATTGAGCGCATTGCCCGCATCGCCTTCGAGTCAGCGCGCAAACGTCGCAATAAAGTGACCTCAATCGACAAAGCGAACGTCTTGCAGTCATCGATCCTGTGGCGCCAGATTGTGAATGAAGTGGCGAAGGATTATCCGGACGTTGAACTGAGCCATATGTATATCGATAACGCCACCATGCAGCTGATCAAAGAGCCGTCGCAATTCGACGTGATGCTTTGCTCCAACCTGTTCGGCGATATCCTGTCCGATGAGTGTGCGATGATCACCGGCTCGATGGGCATGTTGCCTTCCGCCAGCCTGAACGAGCAGGGTTTTGGCCTGTTTGAACCGGCAGGTGGATCGGCCCCGGATATCGCAGGCAAGAACATCGCCAACCCAATTGCCCAGATCCTGTCACTGTCGCTGCTGCTGCGCTTTAGCCTGAATGCCGCAGACGCCGCCGATGCGATTGACCAGGCCATCAGCCGCGCGTTGGCTGAAGGTCACCGTACTGGCGATTTAGCCGGTGGCGGCCAGTCCGTCGGCACCGAGGAAATGGGGTCGATTATCGCCCGTTACATTCGCGAAGCCTGATTATGAAAACATTATACGAGAAGCTGTTTGATGCGCATCTGGTGCACGAAGCGCCAGGCGAGACGCCACTGCTGTATATCGACCGTCATCTGGTGCATGAAGTGACCTCCGCGCAGGCCTTTGATGGTCTGCGGGCACACAACCGCCCGGTGCGCCAGCCGTCAAAGACCTTCGCCACCATGGATCACAACGTCTCTACCCAGACGCGTGATATCAATGCGAGCGGTGAGATGGCGCGGATCCAGATGTCGATGCTGATCAAAAACTGTGAAGCCTTTGGCGTGCGTTTGTATGACCTCAAGCACCCGTTCCAGGGCATCGTGCATGTGATCGGTCCTGAGCAGGGCCTGTCCCTGCCGGGTATGACCATCGTCTGTGGCGACTCGCATACTTCTACTCACGGTGCCTTTGGCGCGCTGGCGTTTGGTATCGGCACCTCAGAAGTTGAGCATGTGCTGGCCACCCAGACGCTGAAGCAGTCCCGCGCCAAAACCATGAAGATTGAAGTGGTGGGGCACACCGCACCGGGCATCACCGCCAAGGACATTGCGCTGGCGATCATTGGCAAAACCGGCAGCGGCGGCGGCAATGGCCATGTGGTTGAATTCTGTGGTCCGGCGGTTGAAGCCCTGAGCATGGAAGGCCGCATGACGCTGTGCAATATGGCGATTGAACTTGGCGCGAAAGCGGGCCTGGTTGCGCCGGATGACACCACCTTTGATTACGCCCGTGGCCGCCAGTTTGCGCCGAAAGGGGCGGAATGGGATGAAGCGGTCGCCTGGTGGCGGACGCTGAAATCCGACAGCGGTGCGCACTTCGACAAAGTGGTGACCTTAAATGCGGCGGACATCGCGCCACAGGTTACCTGGGGCACCAATCCCGGCCAGGTGATCGCCGTTAACGAGCGGATCCCCGATCCGGCCTCATTCAGCGATCCGGTTGAGCGTGCCTCAGCCGAGAAGGCGCTGGCCTATATGGATTTGCAGCCTGGCATCCGGCTGACCGAGGTGAAGATCGACAAAGTCTTTATCGGCTCCTGCACCAACTCACGTATTGAGGATTTGCGGGCGGCGGCATCGGTGGTGAAAGGCCACAAGATTGCGCCAGGCGTTCAGGCCTATGTTGTGCCGGGATCCGGTCCGGTCAAAGCGCAGGCGGAAGAGGAAGGTCTGGACAAAATCTTCCTTGATGCCGGTTTTGAATGGCGCTTACCAGGCTGCTCAATGTGTCTGGCAATGAATAACGACCGTCTGAATCCCGGTGAGCGTTGCGCCTCCACCAGCAACCGTAACTTCGAAGGTCGTCAGGGCCGCGGTGGCCGCACGCACCTGCTGAGCCCGGCGATGGCTGCGGCTGCGGCGGTAGCAGGCCATTTTGCTGATATCCGCGAACTGATTTAAAGAGGCTGTATGGCGAAGAAATTTACCCAACATACCGGCATCGTGGTGCCGATGGATGCGGCAAACGTCGATACCGATGCGATTATCCCGAAGCAATTTCTGCAGATGGTGACGCGCACCGGTTTTGGCCGCAACCTGTTTTACGACTGGCGTTACAGCGATGCCGAAGGCCAGATCCCCAACCCGGATTTCGTGTTGAACAAGCCCGCGTTTCGTGGTGCCAGCATTATGCTGACGCGGGAAAACTTTGGCTGCGGCTCCTCCCGTGAGCATGCGCCCTGGGCACTGACTGACTACGGTATTCAGGCGATTGTCGGCAGCGATTTTGCCGATATCTTTGCCAATAATTCGTTTAACAATCAGCTGCTGCTGGTGTCGTTGAGCGAGGAAGAGGTAGACACGCTGTTCCAGCTGGTTGCCGCACAGCCGGGCGTGGAAATCACCGTCGATCTGGAAAAGCAGGAGGTCATCGCCGATGGTAAGCACTACGCGTTCAGCATCGACAGCTTCCGCCGACACTGCCTGATCAACGGGCTGGATAACATTGGCCTGACGCTACAACATGACGCCGATATTACGGCGTATGAGAAAACCCAGCCGGCCTTTCTGCGTTAGTGACCCTCACGGGCGGAAGCACTTCCGCCCGAACGTCCCTCAGACATCCTTCACTTTGGCCGACATCACCAGCGCCCCAATCGACAGTACCAACGCCGCCCAGTAAACCGAATAATGGCCAAAGGTTTCCGCCAGCGCGCCCTGAATCACGCCCGCCAGAATCACCCCCGTCGAAATACTGTTGGTAAATAATGTGGTCGCCGCACCGGGCCTTCCCGGCATCAGATCCTGGAAATAGAGCATGCCGATCCCGGCGACAATACCGATAAAGATGGCATTAAAGATCTGCAACGCCATCAACGCCGCTTTGTCGTGGAACACCACCAGCCCCAGATAGAATATCGCCCCGGACGCCACCGCAAACAGCATCATTTTGCGTTTGCCGAAGCGCTTCACATAATGGCCCGCCAGCAGCATCGCCGGGATTTCCAGCCCGGCCGCCACGCCCATCAGCAATCCAGCCAGCTTATCCGGCAACCCCAACACGCTGCTGATATACAGCGGCATATCGATGATATACATGGTGTTGCAGGTCCACATCAGCAATGAAGCCATAAACAGCAGCCGCACATCTTTATTCTTCCACGCGCTGATTTGGGTGATCACCACTTCAGGCGGTTGTTCCACGCGCGGCACCGACGGCAGCGCAAACCAGATCAGCGCCACACAGACCACAAACAGTCCGGCGGCAATCAAAAACATGGTGGTGAAGCCGTAATTCAGCGCCAGCGCAAAGGACAACGGCGGCCCGACTACCCAGGCCAGTGACAGTTGGGCACGCATCACCGAGCTGAACATCACCACCTCTCGGGCGGAGCTATCAGCATATTCGCGGGCAAGGGCAAAGATTTGCGGCATCGACACGCTGGCCAGAGCGGAGAGCAGCACGCCAAAGGTAATCAGCGTCAGATAGTCACGGTTGAAGGCAAAGATCAGCGCGTTGCCAATCGCCATCACGCAGCAAAACAGGATCAGCATGCGGCGATCGCCCCGGTTGTCCGAGCGCTTTGCCAGCAAAATGCTCACCGCAATGCCGGCTATCGCATTGATGGTGTAAAACAGCCCGACCCAGAACGGACGAACGGCCACTTCACGGGTCAAAAACAGGCTAAGCGTCGGAGCCTGAAGCGCACCCGCCACGCCCACCATAAACGACACGGCCATAAAGGCGACGTAAACAGGATTGATACGGCGACGGCGCGTGAGGAGCGATTTCATAGCTGATCCTTCAAAAAAAGTCGCCACAGAGGTGAGTCGACAAACAGCAAGCATAGAAGAAAACATGGAGCAGCGAAAAAAGCCAGCAAGGTATTAACCCGGCTGGCTGGTGAAAGGCACCATACTCAGAATCATCAATGTCAGAGCGCATTCGAAGAATGTCTCCCGCTCTTTCATCTGCGGGCATTATCGTCCTAATATAAGGAAGAAAAAACAGACTGCTTTCTGATAAGGGTTCCTCTTTTATGTCTTCTGCCCGCTTACAACAACAGTTTATCCGCCTGTGGCAGTGCTGCGAAGGCCAGCCGCAGGAGACCACGCTCAACGATCTGGCGGTACAACTGAGCTGCTCCCGCCGGCATATGCGCAATCTGCTGAACGCGATGCAGGAACAGGGCTGGCTGAACTGGCAGGCTGAAGCCGGGCGCGGAAAACGTTCGAAGCTCAGCTTCCATTACACCGGACTGGCATTGCAACAGCAGCGGGCGGAAGAGTTGCTGGAGAACGATCGCATCGACCAGCTGGTGCAGCTGGTGGGCGATAAAAACACGGTCAGACAGATGCTGATCTCTCATCTTGGCCGCAGTTTCCGCCAGGGGAAACATATCCTGCGGGTGATGTACTATCGCTCGTTACTGAATCTGTTACCCGGTACGCCGCTGCGTCGTTCTGAAACCCACCTTGCCCGTCAGATTTTTAGCAGCCTGACGCGGATAAATGAGGAAAATGGGGAAATCGAAGCCGATATTGCCCACCACTGGCAGCAGCTTTCTCCGCTGCACTGGCGGTTTTATCTGCGCCCGGCGATCCACTTTCATCATGGCCGTGAGCTGGAGATGGCCGACATTATCAGCACCCTTGAGCGACTGAAGCCCCAACGCCTTTATGCCCATTTCGATCGCATCGAGTCCTCGGCGCCCTGGACGCTGGATATTCATCTGCATCAGCCCGACAACTGGCTGCCCTGGCTGCTGGGCAGCGTCAGCACCATGATCCTGCCGAAAGAGTGGCCCTTCCTCACGGACTTCGCCCGTCAGCCGATAGGCACTGGCCCTTATGCGGTGGTGCGCAATCAGACCACCCAACTGAGGATCCAGGCGTTTGATGACTATTTTGGTTACCGCGCGCTGATTGATGAAGTGAATATCTGGGTGTTGCCGGAAATCAGTGATGAGCTGGTTTATGCCGGGGTTAAGCTGGAAGGCAAAGGGCTGGAAGAAAAGTCTGAAGAGAGCCGTCTGGAAGAAGGCTGCTACTTCCTGCTGTTTGATCAGCGATCCGAACAGGGTCGCGATGAACACATCCGTCGCTGGGTCAGCACGCTGTTCAACCCGATCGCCCTGCTGAATCATGCCGGTATTGGCTATCAACGCTACTGGTTTCCGGCTTATGGCCTGCTGCCGCGCTGGCATCATCGCCGCGATATGGCTGCCAGCCAGAAGCCCGACGGGCTGACCACCCTGACGCTGACCTGGTATAACGATCACGTCGAGCATCAGGGCATCGCCAATGCGTTACGGCCGATCCTCGCCGAACAGGGCGTGGAGTTGATCACCCAACAGGTCGATTATGACATCTGGCACCGCGGCGAAGCCGAGAGCGATATCTGGCTCGGCAGCGCCAACTTCACCCTGCCGCTGGAATTTTCGGTGTTTGCGCTGCTGTACGAAATCCCGCTGGTGCATCATTGCGTCACGCTGGACTGGGAAAAGGATGCGCAACGCTGGCGCGAACAGAAGCTGCCGCTGGCCGACTGGGGCAAGCAGTTGATCAACACCTGGACGCTGCATCCGCTGTTCCATCACTGGCTGCTGCTGGAAGGTCAACGCAGCATGCGCGGGGTCAGAATGAATATGCTGGGCTGGTTTGATTTTAAATCCGCCTGGTTCGCCCCTGACGACGCATGATGCTTTCGTTACCCAGCGGAAATCACTAGAATAGGCCGTTCTCAACGGGGTGCGTTCGCGGTGTTTCACTGCCAGCGCTGAGACAAACCCGTCGAACCTGATCCGGATAATGCCGGCGTAGGGATTTGAGACTCTCCAGATTGCTCAGATCCTTTGCGACCCCTAACTTTCAAGGAACGCAAA
Organism: Erwinia billingiae Eb661; assembly: GCF_000196615.1. NCBI lineage: Bacteria > Pseudomonadati > Pseudomonadota > Gammaproteobacteria > Enterobacterales > Erwiniaceae > Erwinia > Erwinia billingiae. The sequence continues at coordinate 844,672 of NC_014306.1, read as the reverse complement.
GTGTTAAAAAAAGTTCTGCCTTTACTGATCCTCGGCACCTTCCCGGCCTTCGCGGCTAAACCCGTCCTGACTGTTTATACCTACGACTCTTTTTCCGCTGACTGGGGACCGGGTCCTGCCATCAAAAAGGCGTTTGAAGCGGACTGCGGCTGCGAGCTGAAATACGTGGCGCTGGAAGACGGCGTCTCGCTGCTTAACCGTCTGCGGATGGAAGGTAAAAACAGCAAGGCCGATGTGGTGCTGGGCCTCGATAACAATCTGCTGGATGCGGCGGAGAAAACCGGCCTGTTCGCACCAGGCCAGGTGGATACCAGCAAGGTCACCGTTCCGGGTGGCTGGAACGATAAGACCTTTGTGCCGTATGACTACGGCTGGTTCGCCTTTGTGTACGATAAAACCAAGCTGCAAAATCCGCCCACCAGCCTGAAAGAGTTGGTCAACAGCGACAAACCGTTGAAGATTATTTATGAAGATCCCCGCACCAGCACCCCGGGCCTCGGCCTGCTGTTGTGGATGCAGAAAGTGTTCGGCGATAAGGCACCGGAAGCCTGGCAGAAGCTGGCGAAGAAAACCGTCACCGTTACCAAAGGCTGGAGCGAAGCTTACGGGCTGTTCCTCAAGGGTGAAGGCGATATGGTGCTGAGCTACACCACATCTCCGGCTTACCACCTGATTGAAGAGAAGAAATCGCAGTATGCCGCCGCCAATTTCAGCGAAGGTCACTACCTGCAGGTAGAAGTGGCCGGCCAGCTGAAAAGCAGCAAACAGCCGGAGCTGGCGCAGAAATTCATGAAATTTATGCTGGATAAACCGTTCCAGGACAGTATCCCAACCGGCAACTGGATGTATCCGGTGGTGAAAAGCACCCTGCCTGCCGGTTTCGATACCCTGACCGTTCCGTCCAACTCGCTGCAATACACGTCACAGGAAGTCGCCAGCCAACGTAGCCAATGGATCAGTGCATGGCAACGCGCCGTCAGCCGCTGAGTGCTGGCCCGTTAGTGCCCGGTGCGCTGGCGGCGACGCTGCTGGTCGCCGTGGCCCTGACCGCATTCAGCGCGCTATGGCTGAGTGCGCCGGCGATCCACTGGCGGGATCTCTGGCAGGATGACTATCTCTGGCACGTCCTGCGCTTCTCCTTCTGGCAGGCCTTTCTTTCCGCGGTACTGGCGGTTGGGCCGGCGATCCCGCTGGCCCGCGCACTTTACCGACGCCGCTTCCCCGGCCGGGACACGCTGTTAAGACTCTGCGCGATGACGCTGGTATTGCCGGTGTTAGTGGCGGTGTTTGGCATCCTCAGCGTCTATGGCCGTACGGGCTGGCTGGCCGATCTCTGCACGTTGCTGGGCATTCCCTATACCTTCACGCCCTATGGCTTGCAGGGCATTTTGCTGGCGCATGTGTTCTTTAATTTGCCGTTAGCCGCGCGTCTGCTGCTGCAGGCGCTGGAACAGATCCCCGGTGAGCAGCGCCAGCTGGCCGCTCAGCTGGGATTACGCGGCTGGAACCATTTCGTGGTGGTCGAATGGCCCTGGTTGCGGCGGCAAATTCTGCCTGCCGGCGCGCTGATTTTTATGCTCTGTTTTGCCAGCTTCGCAACCGTCCTGTCGTTCGGCGGCGGACCAAAAGCCACCACCATCGAGCTGGCGATATTTCAGGCGCTGAACTTTGATTACGATCCGGGCCGTGCCGCCCTGCTGGCGATGATTCAGATGGTCTGCTGTCTGGGATTGGTGATGTTAAGTCAGTGGCTCAGCAAAGCGATTCCGTCGGGCACGGCAAGCATCAACGGCTGGCGAAATCCTGAAGACAGCGGGCGCGCCAAAGTGTGGGATGCGCTGTTAATCTTCGCCGCGCTGCTTTTATTACTGCCGCCGCTGCTGGCGGTGATCGTGGATGGCCTGAATCAGGGGCTGCCCGCAGTATTACGCCAACCGGCGCTGTGGCAGGCCACCTTCACCTCAATACGTATCGCGCTTGGCGCGGGGGTGCTGTGTGTGATCCTGACGGTGATGCTGCTGTGGAGCAGCCGGGAATTGCGCCTGCGTCAGCGCGTCTGGCTCGGCCAGTCGCTGGAACTGAGCGGCATGTTGATTCTGGCCATGCCCGGCATCGTGCTGGCGACCGGCTTCTTTCTGCTGCTGAATGCCACCGTGGGCCTGCCGGACGCTGCCGACGGCATCGTAATTTTCACCAATGCGCTGATGGCCATTCCTTACGCCATGAAGGTGCTGGAAAACCCTCTGCGAGACATTGCCGAACGCTATAACCGGCTCTGTTTGTCGCTGGATATTCACGGCTGGAATCGCGTCAAACTGATCGAACTGCGCGCGTTAAAGCGCCCTCTTGCGCAGGCGCTGGCGTTTGCCTGCGTGCTGTCGATTGGCGATTTTGGCGTGGTGGCGCTGTTTGGTAATGAAAATTTCCGCACGCTGCCGTTTTATCTTTATCAACAGATTGGCTCCTACCGTAGCGAAGATGGCGCGGTCACTGCGCTGCTGCTTTTACTGCTCTGCTTCCTTCTGTTCACCCTGATTGAAAAACTGCCGGGACGCCATGCTGACGTTAACTAATCTGACCTACCTCTATAACCATCTGCCGATGCGCTTTTCACTGAGCATGCAGGCGGGAGAAAGGCTGGCGATCCTCGGCCCGAGCGGCGCGGGGAAAAGCACCCTGCTGAGCCTGGTCGCGGGGTTTCTTGCGGTAAATAGCGGCAGCTTGCTGCTGAATGGCGAAGATCACAGCCACACGCCACCGGCGAAGCGACCGGTTTCCATGCTGTTCCAGGAGAATAACCTGTTCCCGCATCTGACGGTAGCTCAGAACATCGGCCTTGGCCTGCATCCCGGGCTGAAGCTGGATCCTCAGCAGAAGCAGGCGTTGCAGGACATCGCGCGAAGAGTCGGTCTGGACACCTTGCTGGACCGTTTGCCTTCGCAACTTTCCGGTGGGCAACGGCAGCGGGCGGCGCTGGCGCGATGTCTGGTGCGTCAGCAACCGTTGCTGCTGCTGGATGAGCCGTTCTCTGCCTTGGATCCGGCCCTGCGCAAAGAGATGCTGCAGCTGGTCAATGAGGTCTGTCAGGAGAGGAAGATCACGCTACTGATGGTGTCGCACAGTATTGAGGATGCCGCGCGGATAGCGCCACGCAGCATACTGATTGTCGACGGACGGGTTTACTGGGACGGCAGCACCGACGTGCTGCTCAATGGTGACGTGGCTGAAGCCGCCGTGCTGGGCATTAATGTCCGATAAAGACTTCTGACAACAGATGGCGGAATATCGGCATCATCGGATGGAATTGCAGGGCGACAAAGCTGGCCACGGCAATAACAATCACCAGCGGCGCCAGCCAGCGCAGACGGCTCGGCGGCAGATACGCGCTGGCCCAGTCGGCCTGCTTTTTCGAACGTAACCAGCGCCATCCCAACCAGCATCCCAGCCAGACCAGCAATGCCACCGCCAGCAACAGCCATTTAAACATGCTGCTGCTCGCCCCTTTCGGCACATCAATCGCCACACCCGCCAGAATGCCCGGCAACAGATACAGCGGTGGCCAGAGCACGCAGCCAATGATATTCGGCGGGATAAACTTCTTCACCGGCAGTTCCAGCATTCCCGCCACCAGCGGGATCAGCGGACGGGTCGGCCCGACAAAACGCCCAACAATGATGGTAAACATGCTGTGCTGATGCAGCGCATGTTCGGTTTTATCCATCAACCCCTGATGCTTTTTAATAAATGACCATCGGTGCAGCGGCCCTTTGAATTGCCAGCCAATCAGATAGGAAATCCAGTCGCCGACCAGACAGCCAATGGTCCCCGCCAGCCAGGCGGGATACAGGCCAATTTGCCCGCTGCCGATCAGCGCGCCGAAGGAAGCCATTAAAACAGTGCCAGGCAACAGCAGCCCGACCAGCGCCAGGGATTCAAAAAAAGTGATCAGCCCCACCGCCAGCAAAGACCAGGCCAGTGATTGCGTAATAAGATGTTGCAGCCAGGCTTCCATACTTTCCACATTCTGTTTTGATTGAGGTCGGATTGTCCTGAGACACCCGTACTGCGTCAAGGTCTGTTTTGTATGAACTCATTGATCGCGGTCAGATTAAGATAACCTCCAGCACGGGCCGGACGGCGTCCGCACTGACCCGACCGGGCGAGATTCCCCCGGCATCGCGCTATACTGTATAAATAAACATGCTATTATTGTGCAAAGAAGCAACATTAAGGATTTCCGGTGAACGATGCACGCGCAGGCTTTCTGCTCACCCGCCACTGGCGGGATACGCCTTCAGGCACGGAAGTGGTGCTGTGGCTGGCCACCGACAGTGGCCCGCAGAGAGTGGTGCTGCCGCCACAGGAATCCGTTGCCTTTATTCCGCAAGAGTATCAGGCGCAGGCTGAGGCGTTACTTAAGCAGGAACGCCATTTCCGTATCGTTCCCCTCGGGTTAAAAGATTTCCGCCATCGGCCGGTGTTCGGCCTCTATTGCCATCAGTACCGCCAACTGCAAAAGCTGGAGAAGCTGCTGCGTGAGAATGGCGTGATGGTGTATGAAGCGGATGTGCGGCCGCCCGAGCGCTACCTGATGGAGCGCTTTATCACCTCGCCCGTCTGGTTTAGCGGCCAGCAGGCGGGAAACAGCCTGATCAACACCCGCCTGAAACCCAATCCCGACTACCGGCCGCCGCTGAAGTGGGTCTCGCTGGATATCGAAACCACCCGCCACGGCGAACTCTACTGCATCGGGCTTGAAGGCTGCGGACAACGCGATGTCTATATGTTGGGCCCGGAGAACGGCGATGCCAGCAAACTGGACTTCAATCTGGAATACGTCTCCAGCCGGCCACAGCTGCTGGAAAAACTGAACGCCTGGTTTGTGCAGCACGACCCGGACGTGTTGATTGGCTGGAACGTGGTGCAGTTTGACCTGCGCGTGCTGCAAAAACACGCCGACCGTTATGGTATTCCGTTAAAACTCGGACGCAATAACGAGGCGCTGGAGTGGCGTGAGCACGGCTTCAAGCCCGGCGTGTTCTTTGCTCAGGCCACCGGCCGGCTGATCGTCGATGGGATTGATGCGTTGAAATCGGCGTTCTGGAACTTCGCCTCTTTCAGTCTGGAAGCCGTCTCCCGGGAACTGTTAGGAGAAGGCAAAGCGATTAACAATCCCTGGGACAGAATGCAGGAAATCGATCAGCGCTTTGCGGAAGACAAACCCGCCCTCGCCCATTACAACCTGAAGGACTGCGAGTTAGTCACCCGAATTTTCCATCACACCCAGCTGATGCCGTTTCTGCTGGAGCGGTCGACGGTAAATGGCCTGGCGGTCGATCGCCACGGCGGTTCTGTGGCGGCGTTCGGCCACCTCTATTTACCGCGCATGCACCGTGCAGGCTTTGTCGCGCCGGGCCTGGGCGAAGTGGCTCCTGAGGCCAGCCCGGGCGGTTATGTGATGGACTCGACGCCGGGCCTGTATGATTCGGTGCTGGTGCTGGACTATAAAAGCCTGTATCCGGCCATTATCCGCACCTTCCTGATCGATCCGGTTGGGCTGGTCGAAGGCCTGGCGCATCCTGATGACACCGATTCCGTCAGCGGTTTTAAGGGCGCGCGCTTCTCCCGCACCACCCATTGCCTGCCTGAAATCGTCAACCAAATCTGGCAAGGGCGTGAAGCCGCCAAAAAAGAGGGCAATAAGCCGCTGTCGCAGGCGCTGAAAATCATTATGAATGCCTTTTATGGCGTGCTGGGCACCAGCGCCTGTCGCTTTTTTGATCCGCGTCTGGCGTCGTCAATTACCCTGCGCGGTCATGAGATCATGCGGCAGACCAAAGAGCTGGTCGAAGCCGAAGGTTATGACGTGATTTATGGTGATACCGACTCGACCTTTGTCTGGCTGAAAAAGCCCCATGACCAGCAGTCGGCCAATGCCATTGGCCAGCAACTGGTGGAAAAGGTTAATGCCTGGTGGAAACAGCATTTGCAGCAGGCGTTTGGGCTGGAAAGCGCACTGGAACTGGAGTTTGAAACCCATTTCAGCCGTTTTCTGATGCCCACCATTCGCGGTGCCGAACAGGGCAGCAAGAAGCGTTATGCCGGGCTGATTTGCGAAGGCGACAGCGAACGCATGGTGTTCAAAGGGCTGGAAACCGTGCGCACCGACTGGACGCCGCTGGCCAAAAATTTCCAGCAGGAGCTCTATCGACGCATCTTTAAAAAACTGCCCTATCGCGATTATATCCTGGAGACGGTGCGCCAGTTGCTGGATGGCGAGCTGGACGATCAGCTGGTGTACGGTAAAAGGCTGCGTCGCCCGCTGGACGACTATCAGCGCAATGTGCCGCCGCATGTCCGCGCCGCCCGCATCGCCGACGAATTCAACGAGAAGCAAGGCCGTCCGCTGCTTTACCAGAAGGGCGGAAAGATTCGTTACGTGATGGCCACCTCCGGGCCCGAGCCTTTAGAAGCGCGCATCACGCCTCTCGACTACGATCATTATCTGACAAAGCAGCTCCAGCCGGTGGCTGAGGGCATTTTACCTTTCCTTCAGGATGACTTTGCTACACTGGTGACAGGCCAGTTAGGTCTTTTTTGACAGGTGACGAACGCGCTACCTTCCAGTACCATAGCGCCCTTCCAGATAATTTGAATTTTCTGCCGGGCACCGAGTGCCGGGCGGTCATGCTATTGCCTGCCATAACCTCTAAGAGAATCGAGCCGAATATCTATGCCTTTTACACTTGGTCAACGCTGGATCAGCGATACGGAAAGCGAATTGGGATTGGGCACTATTGTCGCGATCGACACGCGCATGGTGACTGTGCTGTTCCCCGCCACCGGCGAAAACCGTCTTTATGCCAGAAATGATTCTCCAATCACCCGTGTGATGTTCAATCCGGGCGACACCATTACCAGCCATGAAGGCTGGCAGCTGGAAGTGGCAGAAGTCACCACTGAAAACGGTCTGATGACCTACATCGGCACGCGTCTGGATACTGAAGAGACCGGCGTGGTGATGCGTGAAGTGATGCTCGACAGCAAGCTGGTCTTCAGCAAGCCTCAGGATCGCCTGTTTGCTGGCCAGCTGGATCGTATGGATCGCTTTGCCCTGCGCTTCCGCGCCCGTAAATACCAGAGCGAGCAGTATCACCTTGCGGTCAGTGGCCTGCGTGGCATGCGCACCAGCCTGATCCCGCACCAGCTGCACATTGCCCATGATGTTGGCCGCCGCCATGCGCCGCGCGTCCTGCTCGCAGATGAAGTCGGCCTCGGTAAAACCATCGAAGCCGGGATGATCATCCACCAGCAACTGCTGGCCGGCCGCGCAGAACGCGTGCTGATCGTGGTGCCTGAAACCCTGCAACATCAGTGGCTGGTTGAGATGCTGCGCCGCTTCAACCTGCGTTTCGCCCTGTTCGACGATGAGCGCTATGCGCAGGCGCAACTGGACAGCGATAACGCCTTCGAAACCGAACAGCTGGTGATCTGCTCACTCGACTTCGTGCGCCGCAACAAAACGCGCCTCGAAATGATGGCGGATGCCTCCTGGGACCTGCTGATTGTCGATGAAGCCCACCACCTGGCGTGGGAAGAAGGCCAGCCAAGCCGCGAATATCAGGTGATTGAGCAACTGGCCGAACAGATCCCTGGCGTGCTGTTGCTGACCGCGACGCCAGAGCAGCTGGGACTGGAAAGCCACTTTGCCCGTCTGCGCCTGCTCGATCCTAACCGCTTCCATGATTTTGCTGCCTTCGTTGAAGAGCAGCAGCACTTCCGTCCGATTGCCGATGCGGTAACCGGCCTGCTGGCCGATAAGTCGCTCAGCGCGGAAGAGATGAATATGCTTAACGATCTGGTCGGCGAGCAGGATATCGAGCCGCTGCTGCAAACCGCCAACAGCGACCGTGAAGGAAAACTGGAAGCGCGTCAGGAACTGATCAGCATGCTGATGGACCGCCACGGCACCAGCCGCGTGCTGTTCCGTAACACCCGTAATGGGGTGAAAGGCTTCCCGAAACGTGAACTGCACCAGATCCGTTTGCCGCTGCCAACGCAGTATCAAACCGCGATCAAGGTTTCCGGCATCATGAGCGCGCGTAAATCTGTCGATGAGCGCGCCCGCGACATGCTGTATCCCGAGCAGATTTATCAGGAATTTGAAGGCGACAGCGGCACCTGGTGGAACTTCGATCCGCGCGTTGAGTGGCTGATGGGCTTCCTGACCAGCCAGCGCGATAAGAAGGTGCTGGTGATCTGTGCCAAAGCGGCCACGGCGCTGCAGCTGGAGCAGGTTCTGCGCGAGCGGGAAGGTATCCGCGCGGCGGTGTTCCACGAAGGCCTGTCGATTATTGAACGTGACCGTGCGGCCGCCTGGTTTGCCTCTGAAGAAGATGGCGCTCAGGTGCTGCTGTGTTCTGAAATTGGTTCCGAAGGCCGTAACTTCCAGTTCGCCCATCAGATGGTGATGTTCGATCTGCCGTTTAACCCGGACCTGTTAGAGCAGCGTATCGGCCGTCTTGACCGTATCGGTCAGACGCATGACATTCAGATCCACGTGCCTTACCTGGAAAAAACCGCCCAGTCGGTGCTGGTTCAGTGGTATCACGAAGGTCTGGAAGCATTTGAGCATACCTGCCCGACCGGCCGCGCTATATATGATAAGGCCTACGCCCAGCTGGTTGCCTTCCTCGCCTCGCCGGAACAGACCGAAGGCCTGGAAGAATTTATCGCCGACTGCCGTAAGCAGCACAGTGCGCTGAAAATGCAGCTGGAACAGGGACGCGATCGCCTGCTGGAGCTGAACTCTAACGGCGGTGAGAAAGCGCAGGCGTTGGCAGAGAAGATTGGCGAGCAGGATAACGATACCGAACTGGTTAACTTTGCGCTTAACCTGTTTGATATCGTCGGCATCAATCAGGAAGATCGCAGCGATAACCTGATCGTACTGACGCCGGGCGATCATATGCTGGTGCCAGACTTCCCGGGTCTACCGGAAGACGGTTGTACCATCACCTTCGATCGCGGCCAGGCACTTTCCCGTGAAGACGCGCAGTATGTCACCTGGGAACACCCGATTATCCGCAACGGTCTGGATCTGATCCTCTCCGGCGATACCGGCAGCTGCGCGCTGTCCCTGCTGAAGAACAAGGCTTTACCGGTTGGCACCCTGCTGGTAGAGCTGATCTACGTGGTAGAAGCGCAGGCGCCGAAACATCTGCAGCTGACCCGCTTCCTGCCACCGACGCCGGTGCGCATGCTGGTTGACCGCAAAGGCACTAACCTGGCCGGTAAAGTCGAGTTTGAAAGCTTCAACCGTCAGCTGAACGCGGTGAATCGCCATACCGGTAGCAAGCTGGTCAACGCCGTACAGCAGGATGTCCATGAGATCCTGAAGCTGGCCGAAGACGAAGCCGCGACCATGGCCCGTGAGGTGATTGATGTCGCCCGCCGCGAAGCCGATGAAAAGCTCAGCGCCGAACTGTCGCGCCTGGATGCCCTGAGTGCCGTGAATCCGAACATCCGTCAGGATGAGATTGACGCACTGGAAAGCAACCGTGAGCAGGTTCTGTCCGCGCTGAACGAGGCAGGCTGGCGTCTCGATGCGCTGCGTCTGATTGTCGTAACGCACCAGTAACTCAACATGGGGCGGTTCACGCCGCCCCTGACAGGCAACAAGATGGAACCCTATAACCCACCGCAAGAACCCTGGCTGCACATCCTTTATCAGGATGAGCACATCATGGTGATCAACAAACCGAGCGGATTGCTGTCGGTCCCCGGACGTCTGGAAGATCATAAAGACAGCGTGATGACCCGCGTCCAGCGTGATTTTCCTGCGGCGGAATCGGTGCACCGGTTGGATATGGCCACCAGCGGCGTGATCGTTGTGGCGTTAACCAAAGCGGCTGAACGCGAGCTGAAGCGTCAGTTTCGCGAGCGTGAACCGCAAAAGCAGTACGTTGCCCGCATCTGGGGGCATCCGGAGAAAGCTAAAGGGTTGGTCGATCTGCCGCTGATTTGCGACTGGCCAAACCGGCCAAAGCAGAAGGTGTGTTTTGAAACGGGGAAGTCAGCACAGACCGAGTATGAAGTGCTGGATTATGCCGATGACAACAGTGCCCGTATTCAGCTGAAGCCGATTACCGGACGTTCTCATCAGTTAAGGGTGCATATGCTGGCGCTTGGCCATCCGATTCTGGGTGATAATTTTTACGCCCACGATGAGGCTAAAGCCATGGCACCGCGACTGCAGCTGCATGCCGAGATGCTGACCATTACCCATCCGCAGTACCACACGCCAATGACCTTCCGTCAGCCGGCGGATTTCTAACGAATAAGGGCGGAATCTCTTCCGCCCTTATTATCACCGTCAGGTCATCGCCATCTGGCAAATCCGCTACTTAAACCCTTTCTCGCGTTTGATCAGATCGTAAGCCGCCTGAATTTCCTGCGCTTTCTGCTTGGCCATTTCCATCATTTGCGGCGGTAAGCCCTTAGCAACCAGCTTGTCCGGGTGATGCTCGCTCATCAGCTTGCGATAGGCACGTTTGATGGTGGTGCCATCATCGCTGCTTTTCACGCCCAGCACGCTGCAGGCATCTTCCAGCGTGGGTCCGCGTCGCGCCTGACCAAAGCCGCCGCCCTGCGAACCCGCACCGCTGTGATAATTGCCGCCACCGCCGCCAAACTGCTGACCGCTTTCCATCATCCGCAGGAACTGATCGAACTGCGCTTTGGAAATACCCAGCTCTTCGGCGATCACAAACAGGACCTGGCGTTCGTTAGGATGAAGAGAGCCATCGGCAAACGCCGCCTGAATCTGAATTTCCAGAAACATCCGAATCAGGTCAAAGCGGCCAAAGCAGGCGCTACGCAGTTCACGCAATTTACTGCGCAACGGGTAGTCGCCCTCTTTCCCTTCACGGAACGCACGCTGCGCCGACGTTCGGGCGTCGCCGTGCAGCTGCATACGGTCCATCAGCAGTGAAGCCATCTGAATATCCGCATCCGTCACGCGTCCTTTGGATTTGGTCAGATGGCCCATAACCTGAAAGGTGGTGCGGAAAAACAGCGACTGTCTGGTTTGCTGGTTAGCAAAATAGCCCTGTCCTTTTACTGCCCGCGCTTTGTCGATCAGGTGGCCAATCAGCAGGCCAAATGCTAAACCCCAGAAGCCGGTGCCGCTCAACAAACCGAGCACAAGGCCAATTACTTTTCCCCAATAGCGCATATACTCCTCAATTCGCCATGCTGAAGGCTAAAAATTGCATTATCATACCTGTCATTTAACTCAGAGCCTAACGGCAACGCGGCCAGACGACCAGGATTAACACTAGCGCAACGCAGTTGAGTGCGATAGTCTCTGACCGTTTGTCGGCATGATGCCAGCTATCACGGAATTCTCGATACCGCGTATGAAAAAAAGATTACCTACTTTGCTGGCCACGCTTATCGGCACAGCGATTTACAGCCAGCAAGGCCTGGCCGACGACCTGGCATCACAATGTATGCTGGGTGTACCAAGTTATAACCGTCCTCTGGTCCAGGGAAAAACGAATAATGACCTACCGGTAACGATTAACGCCGACAATGCCAAAGGCAATTATCCCGATAACGCGGTCTTCACCGGCAACGTGGATATCCAGCAGGGTAACAGCCGTCTGCTGTCTGACGAGGTTCAGCTGCATCAAAAGCAGCAGCCGGGTCAGCCGACGCCTGTGCGCACCGTGGATGCCTTAGGTAATGTGCACTACGACGACAATCAGGTCATCCTGAAAGGTCCGAAAGCCTGGTCAAACCTGAACACCAAAGACACCAACGTCTGGAACGGCGACTACCAGATGGTGGGCCGTCAGGGCCGTGGTACTGGCGATCAGATGAAACTGCGTGGCCAGAACCGTTACACCATTATGGAAAACGGCACCTTTACCTCCTGTCTGCCTGGCGATAACAGCTGGAGCGTGGCCGGCACCGAGATTATTCAGGACCGCGAAGAGCAGGTTGCTGAAATCTGGAATGCCCGCTTCAGGATCGGCTCGGTACCGGTGCTGTACAGCCCTTATTTGCAGTTGCCGCTTGGCGACCGCCGCCGCTCAGGTTTCCTGATCCCGAATGCCAAATACGGCAGCTCCAACGGTTTTGAGTTCATTCTGCCGTATTACTGGAACATTGCGCCGCAGGCCGATGCCACCATTACGCCGCACTATATGAGCAACCGTGGGCTACAATTACAGAACGAATTCCGTTATCTGACCCTGGCGGGTGCCGGTCTGATGGAGTTCGATTATCTGAATTCGGACAATCAGTTCGAAAAAGATGCGCCTTCACGCAACATCAGCGATGACGATTCCAAACGCTGGATGTTCTACTGGAAGCACGCCGGTGTTTACGATAAGAACTGGCGCTTCAACGTCGACTACACCAAAGTCAGTGACACCTATTACTTCACTGACCTCGACTCGCCGTATGCCAACTCGACGGACGGCTACGTCACGCAGAAATTCAGTATCGGTTATGCCGAGAAAAACTGGGACGCCACGCTGTCGACCAAACAGTTCCAGATCTTCTCCACTAACGCCAGCAATGACGTTTACCGTGCAGAACCGCAGTTTGACTACAACTATTACCAGAACAACGTCGGGCCGTTCGACACCCACCTGTATGCTCAGGCGGTGAAATTCACCAACGTCAACGAAGAGTTGCCGGATGCAACCCGTTTGCATCTCGAGCCGACCATCAACCTGCCGCTGTCTAACGGCTGGGGAAGTCTGAATACCGAAGCGAAACTGCTGGCGACCCACTATCAGCAGGACGACATTGAGTATTACAACAATACCGTTGATACCAACAAAGTTAACCAGCTGAAAAGCAGCGTTAACCGCGTGATGCCGCAGTTTAAAGTTGACGGCAAGATGGTGTTTGACCGGGATATGGACTGGTCAGAAGGCTACACGCAGACGCTGGAACCGCGTATGCAGTACCTTTATCTGCCTTATCGCGACCAGAGCGATATCCGCGCCTATGACTCCACGCTGCTGCAAAGTGACTACACCGGCCTGTTCCGCGACCGCACCTACAGTGGTCTGGATCGCATCGCGTCAGCCAACCAGGTGACCAGCGGTGTGACCACGCGAATTTTTGATAACGATCTGGTTGAACGTTTTAACGCTTCCGTAGGTCAAATCTACTCGTTTACTCCATCCCGTACCGGTCTGGAGAACGCGGACAGCGACGATCGTGGCAGTCTGGTGTGGGCAGGTGACACCTACTACCGTATCAGCGACCGTTGGAGCACCCGTGGTGGCCTGCAGTACGACACCCGTCTTGATAACGTTTCGCAAGGCAATGCCGTACTGGAATACCGCCGCGACGCTGACCGTATGGTGCAGTTGAACTACCGTTACACCAGCCCGGAATATATTGCCCAAACGTTATCCACGGTGACCAACCCAGGCTATCAGGATGGCATTTCTCAGGTTGGCGCAACGGCAAGCTGGCCGATTGCTGATGCCTGGTCGGTGGTAGGCGCCTGGTATTACGATACCAAAGCCAAACAGCCGGCCGATCAGTTGCTTGGCGTGCAGTACAGTTCCTGCTGCTATGCAATTCGTCTGGGTTACGAACGTAAAATCACCAGCTGGAATAGCGATAATAGTACCAGTAATTACGACAATAAAATCTCGTTCAACATTGAGCTACGTGGCCTGAGTCCTTCTTATAGCCTCGGCACCGGTCAAATGCTGCGTGAGGGCATCTTGCCTTATCAGCGCTCTTTCTGATGTTGTGATTAATACAATGCAAACCCGCAGTGCGGATAGAAGAATGGAAAAAGTATGAAGAACTGGAGAATGCTGATCCTTGGTGCAGCGCTGACAGCCAGCACCGCGTTTGCAGCCCCGCAAGTTGTTGATAAAGTTGCCGCTGTAGTAAACAACGGCGTAGTACTTGAAAGTGATGTCGACGGCATGATGCAGTCGGTTAAAAGCCAGGCTCAGCAGGCTGGTCAGCAATTGCCTGATGACAAAACCTTGCGTCATCAGATCGTTGAACGTCTGGTCATGGACAATATTTTGCTGCAGATGGCAAAACAGTCCGGGATTCAGGTGACGGATGCTCAGCTTGATGGGGCTATCCAGAACATCGCCGCACAGAACAAAATGACGCCAGACCAGCTGCGCAGCCGCCTGGCGTATGATGGGATGAACTACGGCACCTACCGTGAGCAGATCCGTCGCGAGATGACCATTTCGGAAGTGCGTAACAACGAAGTGCGTCGTCGCGTCACCATCCTGCCTCAGGAAGTGGATTCTCTCTCCAAGCAGGTTGCGTCTCAAAACAATGCCAGCACCGAGTTAAACCTCAGCCACATCCTGCTGCCACTGCCGGAAAACCCGACTCAGCAACAGGTTGACGATCAGGAAACGCTGGCGAAACAGCTGGTCAGCCAGAGCAAAAGCGGCGCTGACTTCGGCAAACTGGCGATCACCTACTCTGCCGATCCCCAGGCGCTGAAAGGCGGCAACATGGGCTGGGGCAAGATTCAGGAGCTGCCATCTCTGTTTGCTCAGGCGCTGGTCACGGCGAAGAAAGGCGACATCATCGGTCCAATCCGTTCGGGAGTTGGCTTCCACATCCTGAAAGTTAACGATGTGCGTGGCGAGAGCCAGAACGTTTCCGTGACCGAAGTGCATGCCCGCCACATTCTGCTGAAGCCGTCTCCGGTAATGACCGATGAGCAGGCGCGTCAGAAGCTGGAGCAGGTGGTGGCGGATATTAACAGCGGCAAAACCACCTTCGCTGAAGAAGCTAAACAGCTTTCTCAGGATCCAGGTTCAGCCAATCAGGGCGGCGATTTAGGCTGGAGCTCCCCGGAGATGTATGACCCGGCGTTCCGCGATGCGCTGATGAAGCTGAAAAAAGGCCAGTTGAGCGCACCGGTTCACTCGTCCTTCGGCTGGCATCTGATTCAGCTGCTCGACACCCGTCAGGTGGACAAAACCGACGCGGCACAGAAAGAGCGTGCTTATCGTCTGCTGTTCAACCGCAAGTTTGCTGAAGAAGCGCAGACCTGGATGCAGGAGCAGCGTGCTGCCGCCTACGTGAAAATCCTGGATGCGAATGCACAGTAATCAACGTGTGGTGATCACTCCCGGCGAACCCGCCGGGATTGGTCCTGATGTTACCCTTCAACTGGCCCAGCGCGACTGGCCAGTTGAACTGGTTGTGTGTGCCGATCCAGCTTTGCTGCTCGACCGTGCAGCAAAGCTGGGTTTACCCCTCACCCTGAGAGACTATCAGCCCGGTACGGCGGCGCAGCCGCAGCAAGCCGGCACGCTGACCGTCCTTCCCGTCGTTTTGCCGCAGCCGGTTATCGCTGGCGAGCTGTGCGTCGCCAACAGCCATTACGTGCTGGAAACGCTGGCGCGCGCCTGTGACGGCTGCCTTAACGGCGAATTCGCCGCGTTAATCACCGGCCCGGTTCATAAGGGTGTGATTAATGACGCCGGTATTCCGTTTAGCGGCCATACCGAATTCTTTGCCGAACGTGCGCAGTGCGAACGTGTGGTGATGATGCTGGCGACGGAAGAGTTGCGGGTGGCGCTGGCGACGACCCATCTGCCGCTTAAAGACGTCTCCGCGGCGATAACCCGCGACAGCCTGTATGAAGTTATCGGCATTTTACATGCTGACCTGCAGCGCAAATTTGGCTTAGCCTCTCCGCACATCTTCGTTTGTGGCTTAAATCCGCACGCCGGTGAAGGCGGACATATGGGTCGGGAAGAGATCGATGTTATCATCCCTGCCCTGGACGAGCTTCGTCAGCAGGGAATGCTGCTGACCGGGCCGTTACCGGCCGATACGCTTTTCCAGCCAAAATATTTGCAACATGCCGATGCCGTCCTGGCGATGTATCACGACCAGGGGCTTCCGGTGCTAAAATATCAGGGATTCGGGCGCGCGGTGAATATCACCCTCGGCCTGCCCTTTATCCGTACCTCCGTTGACCATGGCACCGCCTTAGAACTGGCTGGCCTGGGCAATGCTGATGCGGGCAGCTTTATTACGGCGCTTAACCTCGCCATCACCATGATCAAGAGCAGTAATGAATAATCGCGTCCACCAGGGCCACTTCGCCCGCAAACGTTTCGGACAGAACTTCCTGAACGATCAGTACATTATCGACAGCATCGTCTCCGCCATTCACCCGCAGAAAGGCGAGGCCATCGTCGAGATCGGTCCCGGTCTGGGTGCGTTAACCGAACCGGTTGGCGAGCGTCTGGACGCCATGACCGTCATTGAAATCGACCGTGATTTGGCGGCTCGTCTGCAAACCCATCCGTTTTTGGGACCGAAGCTGACGATCTTCCAGCAGGATGCCATGGCCTTTGACTTCGCTGAGTATGCTCGCGAAAAAGGCCAGTCGCTGCGCGTCTTTGGTAACCTGCCTTACAACATCTCCACGCCACTGATGTTCCATCTTTTCAGCTATGCCACGGCAATCCGTGATATGCATTTTATGCTGCAAAAAGAAGTGGTTAACCGGTTGGTCGCGGGCCCGGGCAGCAAAGCCTATGGCCGCCTCACCGTGATGGCGCAATATTATTGCCAGGTGATCCCGGTACTGGAAGTACCACCCGAATCCTTTACGCCCGCGCCTAAAGTTGATTCAGCGGTGGTGCGTTTAATGCCGCACGCGAAAATTGAACATCCGGTCACCGACATGCGCGTGCTGACCCGAATCACCACAGAAGCCTTTGGTAAGCGTCGTAAAACGCTGCGCAATAGCCTGGGGCATCTGTTCTCGCTGGAAGTCTTGCAGGAGATGAACATCGACCCGACCTTACGGGCTGAAAACATCACTGTGGCGCAGTATTGCCAGTTAGCTAACTGGCTGATTGCGCATCCGCAGACCCAGCCTCAGACCCAGACGCCGGAGAAGTAGCAGAATGATCGATACGCCTCGTGTATGTGTCCATGTTCAGAGTGCCTATATTCCTTCGCAATCTGTGCCTGAAGAAGAACGTTATGTTTTTGCTTATACCGTCACAATACGCAATCTGGGGCGTAACGCCGTTCAGCTGCTGGGCCGCTACTGGCTGATTACCAATGGTAATGGCCGTGAAACCGAAGTTCAGGGTGAAGGCGTGATTGGCGAGCAGCCGCACATCCAGCCCGGCAGTGAATTTCAGTACACCAGCGGCGCCGTGCTGGAAACGCCGATGGGCACCATGCAGGGACATTACGTGATGATCGACCATCAGGGCGCAAGCTTCCAGGTTGAGATCCCGGTGTTCCGCATGGCCGTTCCCAGCCAACTCCATTAATTCATCTGATTGCACAGACGGCGATCGGGCTTAACGGCTCAGGAACACGTCTGCCTGGAAAGGTCCAATGAGCACATATCTGATCGGTGACGTCCACGGTTGCTATGACGAACTTCATTCCCTGCTGGAGCAGGTTGCTTTCGATCATCAGCAGGATACGCTGTGGCTGACCGGCGATCTGGTGGCCCGCGGTCCGGGATCGCTGGACGTGCTGCGCTACGTGCGTTCGCTCGGTGACTGTGTGCGCCTGGTGTTGGGCAATCACGATCTGCATTTGCTGGCGGTCTATGCCGGTATCAGCCGCAATAAGCCCAAGGATCGGCTGACGCCATTGCTGGAAGCGGACGACGCCGACGAGCTGATCAACTGGCTGCGTCGCCAGCCGCTGCTGCAGGTGGATGAAGAGAAAAAGCTGGTGATGGCGCACGCCGGGATCACCCCGCAGTGGGATATTGAAACGGCGAAAACCTGCGCCCGCGAAGTTGAAGCGGTCCTCTCCAGCGACACCTACCCACTGTTTATCGACGCCATGTACGGTGATATGCCGAATAACTGGACGCCGGAACTCAGCGGGCTGGCGCGTCTGCGTTTCAGCACCAACGCCTTGACGCGGATGCGCTTCTGCTTCCCGAACGGGCAGCTGGATATGATCTGCAAGGATACGCCCGACACCGCCCCACCGCCGCTGAAACCCTGGTTTGATATTCCTGGCCCGGTCGCCAGCGAGTACACCATTGTGTTTGGTCACTGGGCCTCGCTGGAAGGCAAAGGCACACCTGACGGGATTATTGGGCTGGATACCGGCTGTTGCTGGGGTGGCGTGCTGACGATGCTGCGCTGGGAAGATAAAGCGTGGTTTGTTCAGCCTTCCAACCGCGAACGTGCGCTGGAAGACTGACGCGATAAAGCGGCTTAGCCAATGCCAGACTCCGGTCTGGCATTGTCACATCTGGCGGGTAGTGATTAACGACGTTGCAGAATTTCGAAGCAGAAACTGTGGCTGTTCTTCTCATCCGCATCGTGGAATTCACTGAAGGTCGACTGCCACTCTTCCGGTTCGAAATCCGGGAAAGTGGTGTCGCCCACCACTTCCGCATCAATGTGCGTCAGATACAGACGATCGGCACGCGGCAACAGCTGTTCATAGATGCGACCGCCACCGATGACCATCACTTCGTCCACTTCTCCGGCTGCCTGCAGCGCCTCGTCGATAGAGGTCACCCAGCTGACGCCTTCCGCATCGCCCGGCTGGCTGCTGATCACAATGTTCAGTCTGCCTGGCAGCGGGCGTCCGATGGACTCCCAGGTGCGGCGGCCCATGATCACCGGCTTATCCAGGGTCTGGCGTTTAAACCAGGCCAAATCGGCTGGCAGGTGCCACGGCATGGCATTATCCATTCCAATAACGCGGTCGGCCGCCATGGCCGCAATCAGGCTTATCATCATAGAAACTCAGTAAAGGGGGTAAAATTGGCGCCATCATACGTAAAGGTGAAACTTTCGTCGATACCCCTGGCGGGGGATTTGCGTAAAGGTTCTTCAAGGTAACGTTTGCGTTGTATTTGCTCTGGCTGATAGCTAAAAAACCCTGCGAACGTGCTAGAATCCGCCCCTCATTTGCTACAGGATGCCACCATGTTAGAGACCAGCTTGATTATCGCCACGATCGCGGCTCTGGGAATGCTCTCTCCCGGCCCCGATTTCTTCCTGATTATCAAGAATGCCGCCCGTTATCCCCGCTCAGCCGCAATGTTTACCGCGCTGGGGGTCAACTGTGCCGTCGCGACGCATATGGCTTATTGCGTGGCAGGTCTGGCGGTGGTGATTACCACCACGCCGTGGCTGTTTATGATGCTGAAGTATGTCGGCGCGGCCTATCTGATCTACATCGGGGTGCAGGCCCTGATGTCGCGTGGCAACAGCAAAATGGATCTCAGCAATATCGAGCCGGAAACCACCTCACTGAAGAAGGCGTTCCTGCAGGGCTACCTGTGTAACCTGCTGAACCCGAAAGCCACGCTGTTTTTCCTGTCGATGTTTACCCAGGTGCTTAACGTGCATACCGGTTTCGGCGAGAAGATTTGGTACGCGGCGATCATCCTGATGCTCTCCTCGATTTGGTGGCCGCTGCTGGTGGTGATCATCCAGAGCGCCCCGGTCCGTCGTGGCCTGGCGAAGGCGCAAAAGCTGGTGGATAAACTGCTGGGCGGCGTGCTGATCGCGCTGGGCATCAAGGTCGCGCTCTCCTGATCGCGCGAACCGGCCTGCCGCGCTTAACGCCGGCGGCAGGCCGGTCAAACTGACCGGCTACGGCAACCGCTGCTGGCTGTCGGCATCGAACAGCTGTATCCGTTCCAGATCAAACTTCACCCCTCTGACATCCCCCGCCGCACAGCCCGACCGCTGGGTGCAGTAAATCATCATCGGTTCTCCGGCCAGCGTGCCATGAATTAACTCAGATAAGCCGGTAGGCTCAATCAACGACACGGTCAACGGCATCGCTCCTTGATCCGCCAGATCGCACAGCAGGATATTTTCCGGGCGGATACCATAAATCACCGATTTGCCATGGCTGAGCGGCGTGGCCCGCTCCAGTAACGGCAGGGAAAGTTCGGCGCTGACCTGCAGGCTGAGGCCAAGATCATGCCGTTGGATGTTGCCGCTGATAAAGTTCATTGGCGGCGAACCGATAAAGCTGGCGACGAACTTATTGGCGGGCGTGTCGTACAGCTCTAACGGCGTACCCACCTGCTGAATAACCCCGTGGTTAAGCACCACGATGCGGTCGGCCAGCGTCATCGCTTCCACCTGATCATGGGTCACGTAGACGATAGTGTTATTCATCTGCTGATGGAGTTTTTTAATCTCCACGCGCATCTGCCCACGCAGCTGTGCGTCGAGGTTAGATAAGGGTTCATCAAACAGAAACACTTTGGGCTGGCGGACAATCGCCCTTCCCATCGCCACACGCTGGCGCTGGCCGCCGGAAAGTTCTTTCGGGCGACGATCCAACAAGGCGGTCAGGCTTAAAATCTCGGCCGCCCGTTTTACCGCCGCCTCAATTTCGGCTTTGGGCCGTTTCTGCACCTCCAGGCTGAACCCCATATTGCGCGCGACCGTTAGATGCGGATAGAGCGCGTAACTCTGGAACACCATCGAGATATCACGATCTTTCGGCGCAACCTGATTCATCAACCGGTTGCCAATGCGAATATCTCCGCTGCTGGCCAGTTCGAGCCCGGCGATGGTCCTTAACAACGTCGATTTGCCGCAGCCTGACGGACCCACCAGCACCACGAATTCGCCGTCAGCAATGGTCAGATTGATGTCACGCAGCACTTCGACGTTGCCGTAGCGCTTTTCAATTTGCGAAAGAGAGATTTGAGCCATGATGATTATCCTTTTACCGCACCCGCCGTCAGCCCCTGAATGAGGTAACGCTGAATGAACGCGAAAAACAGACAGGCAGGGATCAGCGCCAGCACTGCGGCTGCCATCATATCTCCCCATGAAACGGCGAATTTCGAGACAAAACTCAGTAGTCCGACCGGAAAGGTCATCACCGAGTTTTTATTGATCAGCATCAGCGAGAACAGCAGCTCGCTCCATGCGGCGGTAAAGACGAACCCTAACGTGGCCGCCATACCCGGTAAGGTCAGCGGTGCCAGCACTTTGACTAACGCCTGAAAACGCGTACAGCCTTCCAGCATCGCCGATTCTTCCAGGTCTTTGGGAATGGCGTCGAAAAAGGACTGCATCAGGAAGGTGGCAAAAGGGACGTTAAACGCGGTGTAAATCAGGATCAGCCCCAGCAGATTATTGGTCAATCCTAACGGCGCCATCACCTTGTAAATCGGGGCGAGGATCATCACCAGCGGGAACATCTGGGTGAACAGCAACAGGGCAGCAATCACCGTTTTTCCTTTGAAGGAGAAGCGGGAAAAGGCATAGCCTGCCAGCGCGGAAATCACCGTCGCCAGTGCCGCGGTGGAAAACGAGACGATCAGGCTATTGCTGAAGAAGGTTGGAAAGTCGCTCTCAACAAATACCCGTCTGAAATGCTCGAAGGTGAAGGCGCTCGGCCACATTTTCACCCCTTCGCTGTAGAGCAGCTTGTCAGGCGTCACCGAAATTTTGATCACCCAGTACAGCGGAAACAAGGCAAACAGCAGGTAAGCCAGAATGCCCACCCGGTGACCCATCAGACGTAATAGCTGGCGCATTATGCTCTCCTTATTTCAGCATCTGATGACGGATCCGCAGCAGCACCAGGGCATAGCAGGTCATCAGGATCAGCAGGAATACCGCCATCGCGGAGGCATAGCCAAAGTCCAGCTTGCGATAGGCCGTGGTGAAGATATAGCTCGACAGAATCGAGGTCGATCCGGCAGGCCCGCCATCGGTCATCACCACGATCAGGTCAGCAAAGTTAGCAATCCAGATGGTCCGGAGCATCACGGTAATGGCGATCATTGGCGCCAGAAAAGGCAGCGTCACCCGCCTGAACTGCTGCCAGCTGCTGGCACCATCCATTGAGGCCGCTTCATACAGATCTTTCGGGATCGACTGCAATGCCGCTAACAGGGTGATGGCGAAAAAGGGAATGCCAAACCAGACGTTGGCGATCACCGGCCCATACAGCGCCAGTTGCGGATCGGAGAGAATGTTGTACGGTTCGCTGATCAAATGCAGGGCCGTCATCCAGTGCGGCAAAATGCCGATCACCGGGTTCAGCAACCATGACCAGGTTAATCCGGACAGAAACGCCGGAACTGCCCAGGGGAGAAACACCAGCGCCTGCACCCAGCGCCGCAGCGGAAACTCCCGGTTAAGCAACAACGCCAGCCCGAGCCCGAGGAAAAACTGCAGTCCCAATGACGTCAGCGTCCAGTTTGCGGTGTGCCCGAGCGCCTTAAAGAAACGGCGGTCATCAAACATTTCGCGGAAGTTATCCAGTCCCACCCAGCCGCTGTCCAGCGGATTAAGTAGCTGGATATTCTGGAAGGCGTACGAGATGCCGATCATCATCGGCACGAAGATAAACAGGCCAATCAGGATCAGCGTTGGGCTCATATACAGCCAGGGCTCTGCCAGCATCCGCAGCCGGTGGAAGCGCGGCGGTCTGGCAGTTTCAACCATTCTGACGTCCAGCATCATAATTCCGTCTCCATTGCCGCCCCCGTCACGACGGGGGCGCGTGGGTTACTGGGTAGCCATCCAGGCTTTTTGCTCTTTGGTCAGGTATTTGGCCCAATCCTCCACCATCGAGGTCGTGTCGTTTTCCCCTAACAACGTTTCCTGGGTACTCTCTTTCACCGTGACCGAGTTGAAATAGCCCCAGCCTTTCAGATGGGTAGGCATGGTCAGGGGAACGTATTTCGGGTCGTTAAGCTCGGTGAACCAGCCCGCAAACTGGGGTGAATGGTAGAACGGATCGTTCTCGGCCCCTTTGTAGATTGGCAAGGTGCCGACAAACTTCGACCAGGTGAGGTTATTGGCTTCACTGCTAAGGAACTGGATCAGCTGCCAGGCGTCATCCGGGTGTTTGGCCTGCTTGAAGATCGACCAGCCGGTGTAGCCAATCGTCGGATAGGCTTTGCCTGATGGCCCAACCGGCATTGGCGCCACGCCAAAGTCATCCGGATTCATGCTGTTTTTGATGGCGATCAGGGCATCGGGATCCTGGTCCAGCATTGCGCATTTTCCGGAGTAGAAGCCGGAGACAATTTCATTGAAGCCCCAGTTGACGCTGTCCTTCGGTGCACCACCCTGCTTGTACATATCGACCAGCAGCTGCGCGCCTTTGATCGCCCCTGGCTGAGTCAGCGTGCTGTTCCCGTCTTTATCAAAGAAAGCCGGTGAGCCGTTCATGGTGGTCATAAACATCATCCAGGCATTGGTGCCACCTACGCCGCCGCGCATGCAGTACCCGCTGATGCCATTGCCCAGCGCGCTGATCTTTTTGGCATCCGCCACAAACTCATCCATGGTTTTTGGTGGGCCACTCAGGCCTGCCTGCTGGAAAAGTTTCTTATTCCAGAACATGGCGCGCAGATAGAAACCGTAGGGAACCATATTGGCTTTGCCGTCCGACGCCCGCGCCATATCCAGCGTTTTGTCGGTCAGGTTGGCAGTGTTTGGCCACGCCTTCAGCTTAGGTTCCAGATCCACCAGCATATTGTTGCTGGCATACAGCCCTTGCCAGGTGTCCGGCATTTCAACCACATCCGGCACCTGCCCGCTTTGCATCATGGTGCCCAGTTTTTCAAATGCCTGCCCCCAGGGAAGGGAGATCACTTCGATTTCCGTCTCCGGGTGCTGGGTTTTATATTCGCTCAGCATTTTCTGCAGCATCGCCGTGCGGGCCGGGCTGGTGATCACTTCCACCAGCGTCAGTTTGGTGGCGGCCACTGTGCTGTAGGCACTGCACATTCCCAGGGTAATCAGGACGCTGTTAAGTAACAAAGAGCGTAAAGGCTGTCGCATTTTCATGACCTCTTGTTAATGGAGTGCGGGCAATCAGGTTACTGGCGTGCGGCGGCAATCGCCTGCTGCAGGTCGTTCCACAAATCTGCGGTGTCTTCCAGACCGATGGAGACGCGGATTACGCGTGGTGAGACGCCAAAATCCACGGCGGAGTTAAATTCACCGGCCTGATTCAGCACCGAAATGGCGGGCATCACCAGACTTTCAAATCCTCCCCAGCTCACGCCCATATGGAACAGCTGCAACGCATTACAGAAGGTCGGAATATCGACCGACTGATCCAGCTCAAAAGAGAACAGCCCGCTGTAGCCGCTGAGGGTGGAAAAGGCGGCTTTGTGCAGGCCCGGATGGTTTACCGCGAGGATCTGCGGATGGTCCTGAAGTTGAGAAGCCAGCTGCAGCGCACTTTCATGGTGCTGCCGCATGCGTAACGGCAAGGTCCGCAGGCCACGGATCAGCAGCCAGGCTTCATTAGCCGACAGCTTGCCGCCAAGGAACGGGCTGATATAACGCGAGATGGCGCTGATGCGTTCGGCATTGGCGATAACCAGTCCAGCCACCACATCGCTGTGGCCACCAATGTATTTCGAGGCGGAATGCACCACCATATCGATGCCCAGCGCCAGCGGCTTCTGGAACAGCGGCGAGGCCCAGCTGTTATCAATCAGGGTGATCACCTTGTGCTCTTTCGCCAGCGCGGCAATCTTCTGCAGATCCTGTTCGCTCATCACCCAACTGCTTGGGCTTTCGAGATACAGCAACTTCGCACCCGGCAGCGCGGCGGCAATCGCCTCAAGCGAGTCGCCATCGACAAACTCACTGCTGATGTTAAAGCGGGTGCAGAACCCTTTCAGGAAACGGTAGGTATCCGGATAGACGTGATTGATGCAAACCACCTTATCGCCGGGCTGGACCACGCTCAGAATGGCATTGCTGATCGCCGCCATCCCGCTGCCAAAAGCCAGGCAGGCTTCCCCACCCTCCAGTTCGGCCATTTTGTCCTGCAGAACTTTGACCGTCGGGTTATCGACCCGTGAATACAACGGCTGATCGCTGTCGCCACGAAAGCGGGCAATCATGCTGTCGTAATCACTGAAGCTGAACAAAGAGGATTGATAGACGGGTGGGGAAACCGCGCCTTTGTCATGACGTTGATCGTGGGTCAGTCGGGTTTGTTCACTAAAGGGCTTTTCAGGCTGCATTAATCACTTCCTTCATATCACGCTCGGTTATATCGAGAATTAAATGGCTGATGCGGCGTGCTTCTTCCGCATTACGGTCGGCAATGGCTTCATACAAGGTGCGATGCAGGGAAAACGAATCGCTAAACAGGGCCTGTTCAGGTGGTGATTCAAAAAAGGCATGCAGCGTGTCGTAAAGACCCACCACCATCCGCAGTAACAGCGGATTGTGTGCCGCGTGGTAAATGCTGGCGTGAAATGCCCAGTCTTCTGCCCCAGCAGAACCGACTGCCAGATGGACTCTTTCCATCTCTTCCAGCCGGATCTCAATGTCACGAAGATCGTCATCGGAAGCACGGACCGCCGCCAGCGCGCAGGATTCGCTCTCAATAATCCGGCGCACTTCCAGCGCATGGAGCATGTTGCTGGAGTCGTTTTTGAAACGCAGCGACAGGAAACTGTCATCACTGGTGACTTCAGCATGGAGAAAGGTGCCACTGCCTTTACGGCGAACGATGATGCCCAGCGCTTCCCACCGTTTAAGGGCTTCACGCACGGTGTTACGGCTGACGCCGAGCTTTTCTGCAAGCACGCGTTCCGGCGGTAAACGCTCGCCGATTTGGGTGCCGCTTTGGGCGACGTAACGGGTCAACGCGTCCAGTACCAGCACATCACTGTGCTGCACCGCAATCGGGCCGAGATTACCGATCGATGCTGACATGGCTTCCCCTGAATAATTGGTCCAACAACTCTACCTTTTTTACTTAAAGCAAATTGGGTGCCAATAAATCAAGCTACTGATTTGCTGGGATAATCGCCTGAAGATAATAAAAAGCTCTGATTAAAAAAGGTGCAAGTGGTTAACCGGTTGCACAACAATCGGCCAGCCAGGCGGGTTTGGATCGGGGGAATTTCAGGCAAAAAAAATCCCCGCCGAAGCGGGGATGGGTATTCGCTGACAGAGACTTAGCCCTGGATCTGCGCGTGCATTTCCTGCACCGAGATAACCTGCGCGGTGGGATCTGCGCTCAGTGAGTTTGCCGTAGCAAACGCACCGTTCAGCGTGGTGTCGTAGTGCACCTTGTACTGCAGCGCGCTGCGGCGGATCAGTTTGGAATCCTCAATCGCCTGGCGTCCTGCCGTGGTGTTTACGATGTAAGCGTACTCACCGTTTTTCAGACGATCCTGGATATGAGGACGGCCTTCATGCACCTTGTTGACCAGACGGATGTTGATCCCTGCTTCACCCAGCACCACTGCGGTACCGTGAGTTGCGTCCAGTTCGAAGCCCAGTGACTGCAGCTTGGCAGCCAGCGCAACGATGCGCTTCTTGTCGCCATCACGCACGGACAATAAGGCACGACCGGTTTTCTTCATATTGCTCGCCGCGCCCAGCATCGCTTTCGAGAACGCTTCTGCGAAGGTTTTGCCAACACCCATGACTTCACCGGTGGAACGCATTTCAGGGCCGAGGATGGGGTCAACGCCCTGGAACTTGTTAAACGGCAGCACCACTTCTTTCACCGAGTAGTAAGGCGGAATGACTTCTTCCGTAATGCCCTGCTCTGCCAGCGTTTTGCCTGCCATTACGCGTGCCGCCACTTTCGCCAGCGGCACACCGGTTGCCTTGGAAACAAACGGTACGGTACGGGCAGCACGTGGGTTCACCTCAATCAGGTAAACTTCGTTGTCTTTCACCGCAAACTGCACGTTCATCAGGCCACGTACGCAGAGTTCGAAGGCCAGCTTCTCAACCTGCTGACGCATCACGTCCTGGATCTCTTTGCTCAGCGTGTAGGCTGGCAGAGAACACGCGGAGTCACCGGAATGCACGCCCGCCTGCTCGATATGCTCCATGATGCCGCCAATCAGCACGCGCTCACCGTCGCAAATCGCATCCACATCCACTTCTACCGCGTCGTCAAGGAAGCGGTCCAGCAGCACCGGCGCATCGTTAGAGACGGCAACCGCATTCTGGAAGTAGCGCTTCAGGTCGATGTCGTCATACACGATTTCCATCGCACGACCGCCCAGCACGTAAGAAGGACGCACAACCAGCGGATAGCCAATCACCGCCGCTTTCTCTACCGCCTGCTCAATCGCAGTCACGGTGGAGTTTGCCGGCTGCTTCAGGCCCAGGCGTTCAACCGCCTGCTGGAAACGCTCGCGGTCTTCTGCACGGTCGATAGCATCCGGGCTGGTACCGATAATCGGCACGCCAGCGGCTTCCAGCTCACGCGCCAGTTTCAGTGGCGTCTGGCCACCGTACTGCACGATCACGCCTTTCGGCTTCTCGATACGCACGATTTCCAGCACGTCTTCCAGCGTTACCGGCTCGAAGTACAGACGGTCGGAGGTGTCGTAGTCGGTGGAGACGGTTTCAGGGTTACAGTTGACCATAATGGTCTCGTAACCGTCTTCACGCAGCGCCAGTGATGCATGGACGCAGCAGTAGTCGAACTCAATGCCCTGGCCGATACGGTTTGGACCGCCGCCCAGCACCATGATTTTCTCACGGTCGCTGTTAGGGTTGGATTCGCACTCTTCTTCATAGGTGGAGTACATGTAAGCGGTATCGGTAGAGAATTCCGCCGCACAGGTATCGACACGCTTATATACCGGGTGCAGATTGTACTGCTCACGCAGCTTACGCACTTCAGCTTCAGACACACCCGCCAGCGCAGACAGACGCGCATCGGCAAAGCCTTTACGCTTCAGGGTACGCAGGAAGTCCGCCGTCAGGCCATTAACGCCTTCGCGGGCAACCTGGCCTTCCAGCTGAACCAGCTCTTCAATCTGAACCAGGAACCAGCGGTCAACGTTGGTCAGGCTGAAGATCTCTTCCACGTTCATGCCCGCACGGAACGCATCCGCGATGTACCAGATACGGTCAGAACCGGCGTCTTTCAGCTCGTGACGGATAACCGTCATTGCTTCCGCATCGTTCAGGTCAACTTTCGGGTCAAAGCCATGTGCGCCAACTTCGAGGCCGCGCAGCGCTTTCTGCATGGATTCCTGCAGGGTGCGGCCAATCGCCATCACTTCACCCACCGACTTCATCTGCGTGGTCAGGCGGTCATTCGCGCCGGCAAATTTCTCGAAGTTGAAGCGAGGGATTTTGGTCACTACGTAGTCGATAGACGGTTCGAACGATGCCGGGGTCAGGCCACCGGTGATGTCGTTCATCAGCTCATCAAGCGTGTAACCTACCGCCAGTTTGGCCGCGATTTTAGCAATCGGGAAACCGGTGGCTTTCGACGCCAGCGCAGAAGAGCGCGACACGCGTGGGTTCATTTCGATGATGATCAGACGGCCATTCGCCGGGTTAACGGAGAACTGCACGTTAGAGCCACCGGTTTCCACGCCGATTTCACGCAGTACCGCCATCGAG
Organism: Erwinia billingiae Eb661; assembly: GCF_000196615.1. Classification (NCBI taxonomy): domain Bacteria; kingdom Pseudomonadati; phylum Pseudomonadota; class Gammaproteobacteria; order Enterobacterales; family Erwiniaceae; genus Erwinia; species Erwinia billingiae. The sequence continues at coordinate 816,284 of NC_014306.1, read as the reverse complement.
GCGTTACGCATGATTTGATATTCTTTGTCGGTCAGGGTCTGGGCTGGCGCCACGGTGATGGAGTCACCGGTGTGGATGCCCATTGCATCGAAGTTTTCAATCGAGCAGACGATGATGCAGTTGTCGTTTTTATCACGCACCACTTCCATCTCGTACTCTTTCCAGCCAATCAGCGACTCATCAATCAGCAGCTCGTTGGTGGGGGAAAGATCCAGACCGCGTTCGCAAATCTCTTCAAACTCTTCACGGTTATAGGCAATACCGCCACCTGAGCCGCCCATGGTAAAGGAAGGACGGATGATGCACGGGAAGCCAACGTCTGCGGCAACCGCATAGGCTTCTTCCATGTTGTGTGCGAAGCCTGAACGCGCGGTATCCAGACCGATGCTCTTCATCGCTTTATCAAAGCGCTGACGGTCTTCTGCCTTGTCGATGGCATCGGCGGTAGCACCAATCATCGCCACGCCGAACTCTTCCAGCACGCCCTGGCGTTCCAGTTCCAGCGCACAGTTCAGTGCGGTCTGGCCGCCCATGGTTGGCAGAACCGCATCCGGACGCTCTTTTTCGATAATCTTGCGCACAACTTCCCAGTGGATCGGCTCGATATAGGTCGCATCGGCCATTTCCGGGTCAGTCATGATGGTTGCCGGGTTGGAGTTAACCAGAATCACGCGGTAACCCTCTTCGCGCAGGGCTTTACAGGCCTGTGCACCAGAGTAGTCAAATTCGCAGGCCTGGCCGATTACGATCGGGCCAGCGCCAAGGATCAGGATACTTTTTATGTCGGTACGTTTTGGCATTTTCTCGCTCCTGATTATTTAGCGGTTGAACGGTAGGCTTCGATCAGTTCGATAAAGTGATCGAACAGCGGCGCGGCATCGTGCGGGCCCGGGCTGGCTTCCGGGTGACCCTGGAAGCTGAACGCTGCTTTATCAGTGCGGTGAATGCCCTGTACCGTCTGGTCAAATAGCGAGGTGTGCGTCACTCGCAGGTTTGCCGGTAAGTTGGTTTCGTCTACGGCGAAGCCGTGGTTCTGTGCGGTGATCATCACGGTGTTGTTATCCAGGTCTTTCACCGGATGGTTGCCGCCGTGGTGGCCCAGCTTCATCTTGACGGTTTTTGCCCCGCTGGCCAGCGCCAGTAACTGGTGGCCAAGACAGATGCCGAAGACCGGCACGTCAGTTTCCAGGAAGGCTTTGATTGCCGCAATCGCGTAATCACACGGTTCCGGGTCCCCAGGTCCGTTAGAAAGGAAGATGCCATCCGGGTTCATCTTCAGCACCTCTTCTGCTGGCGTTTGCGCCGGCACAATCGTCAGGCGACAGCCACGGTCAACCAGCATGCGCAGGATGTTGCGCTTCACGCCGTAGTCATAGGCCACGACATGGAAAGGCAGGTCGGCCTCTTGCTTCGCGTCCGGCAATCCGTCCAGCGTCCAGCTGCCTTGCAGCCAGCTGTAGCTCTCACTGGTGGTCACTTCTTTCGCCAGATCCATTCCTTTCAGGCCCGGGAAGGCTTTCGCCTGCTGCAGAGCCAGCTGCGCATCAGGTGCGTCGCTGGCGATGATGCAGCCGTTCTGCGCCCCTTTTTCGCGCAGCAGACGGGTCAGCTTACGCGTATCGATATCGGCAATAGCGACAATGTTGTGACGCGTCAGATACTCAGACAGCCCTTCTTCATTACGGAAGTTGCTGGCAATCAGCGGCAGGTCACGAATGACGAGGCCCTGAGCATGTACCTGAGAGGATTCTTCGTCAGCGGAATTGGTGCCGACATTGCCGATATGGGGATAAGTAAGAGTAACGATCTGGCGGGAATAGGAAGGATCAGTGAGGATTTCTTGATAACCGGTCATTGAAGTGTTGAAAACAACTTCCCCCACTGCCGATCCTGTTGCCCCGATGGCCCGACCGTGGAATTGGGTTCCGTCTTCGAGAACCAATAGCGCTGACTTAATCAAAACATCCTCCTGAGAATAAACAGTCACATTATTTGCATATTAATTCATAACAGAGCCATAAATCAATGCAAAAACCGCCTGAATTCTCGATTTTTGGCAAATTGCGCGCATTCTAATGATCGCTCACTCTGTTGTCTACCCCGCAGCTCACTTTTTCTTAGTCTTTTACTCAACTGGAGAGGAAATCGGAGGATTTACCCTGAAAAGGACAGATATCCAGTCCATAAAACCGGTTGCCTGACGGGATGTGCATAGGAAAAGGGAAAACGGCGTTAAAAAGTGGACCAAATGGTCAAAATTAACAATTTTTGCGGAATAAATTGAGGATAAAAACACATAATAGCCATTATGGCTTTAAAATTAACTCAAGACAGGATTATTAAAAAATAAAAAGGGCAATAAAATTATTGCCCTGTCCAATCAGAACCTTATGATTGAAATAACCACATCACGATGGTGCACAACACTTATAAATCATCTAAATTCAACACGCTTCGCATATCATAAAGACCTGCTTTACGCGTGCTTAACCAGTCTGCTGCACGAACTGCGCCTTTCGCGAAGGTCATGCGGCTTGAAGCCTTGTGGGTAATCTCTACGCGCTCACCGATATCTGCAAACATCGCGGTGTGTTCGCCAACGATATCGCCGGCACGAACGGTGGCAAAACCGATAGTTTGCGCCTTACGTTCACCGGTATGGCCTTCGCGGGCATACACGGCGTGCTCATTTAAATCCCAGTCCATTGCATCAGCAATCGCTTCGCCCATCGCCAGCGCGGTCCCGGATGGCGCATCCACTTTATGACGGTGGTGAGCCTCAACGATTTCGATATCGGCATAGTCGCCCATCACTTTGGCGGCTTTTTCCAGCAGTTTCAGCACCAGGTTCACACCCACGCTAAAGTTCGCTGCGAACACAATAGCAATCTCATGTGACGCTTGTTTGATCGCCGCTTTGGCCGAATCATCCAGCCCGGTGGTACCGATCACCATCGCTTTCTGGTGCTGACGGCAAAAATCCAGATACGCCAGCGTGCCTTCAGGACGGGTAAAGTCTATCAGCACGTCGAAGTCGTTCACCACGGCGTCCAGGTTGTCGCTAATCCTGACGCCCGTCGTGCCGGTTCCGGCCAGCTCGCCGGCATCAACGCCGACCAGTGAAGAGCCTTCCCGCACCAAAGCTGCGCCTAAGCACACGCCGTCCGCCTCCTGTGCTGCCTGAATTAACTGACGCCCCATGCGTCCTGCGGCGCCAACAATGGCAAGGCGGATTTGTGCATTGTTCATAATGAATCCCTGTATAAAGTCTGTGCATGCAAAGCGTTGACAGGTTAACCATGCGGTAACCTCTGCGCCACAATAAAAACACCATGATTAGAATTTTATGCCAGACGCGACGGATTATCAGTAAAACAAATTTTGTCTGGCTTTGATCGGCGGGTATAGCAGGCGGTTCAGCGAAGTAAAAACTTCCGCAGCAGGGCGCTGCGGAAGGCGTTTAGTCGACCTCGCGGACGTCGACGCGGAGTTCTTTCGGCACTTCGAAAACAATGTTCTCTTCACGGCCGATCAGCTCGATAGCGGTTTCGCCACCGAACTCGCGCAGACGCTGGATCACTTCCTGCACCAGAATGTCTGGTGCGGAGGCACCGGCAGTGACGCCAACGCAGCTCACGCCTTTGATCCACTCTTCCTGGATGTCATCGGCGGAGTCGATCAGTCGCGCAAGTTTCCCTGCACGCTGCGCCAGCTCGGCCAGACGGTTGGAGTTGGAGGAGTTGCGTGAACCCACCACCAGCACCACGTCGGCGTCTTTTGCCAGCGTGCGCACGGCTTCCTGACGGTTGGTAGTGGCATAGCAGATGTCATCTTTGCGCGGGCCGACAATCTTCGGAAAACGGGCACGCAGCGCATCAATCACTTCGTAGGTATCATCCACCGACAGCGTGGTCTGGGTCATAAAGCACAGGTTGTTTTCATCCTTAACCTGCAACTTATAGACATCCTCGGGCGCTTCAACCAGATACATGCCGCCTTTCGGGCTGCTGTACTGACCCATCGTCCCTTCCACTTCCGGGTGGCCGGCGTGACCAATCAGGATCGCTTCAGTGCCTCTGCGGCTGGCTCGCGCCACTTCCATATGCACTTTGGTCACCAGCGGACAGGTGGCATCAAACAGCATGGTCAGATCGCGTGCTTTAGCTTCCGCCCTGACCGCCTGAGAAACACCGTGCGCCGAGAAGATCAGGATTGAACCGTCCGGCACTTCCCCGATATCTTCAATAAAGATCGCACCGCGCTCGCGCAGGCTGTTGACGACATAGCGGTTATGCACCACTTCATGACGCACGTAGATTGGCGCGCCGTACATTTCCAGCGCGCGCTCCACAATGCTGATGGCGCGATCGACGCCGGCACAAAAGCCGCGGGGATTAGCCAACAGGATTTGCATTTGTCGCCTCCAGTACCGGATCGATCTCCAGCACTTCAACCTCAAAGTGGATAGTCTGCCCGGCCAGCGGATGGTTGAAATCAACGGTGATCGAATCACCGGAAATCTCGCGGATCACGCCGGGCATTTCGTTGCCATCCATGCCGCTGAACAGCATGATGGCGCCGATTTCAGGCTCGCCTGCCTGGGTAAAATCCCGGCGGGAGAAATACTGAATCAAATCCGGGCTGCTCTGGCCAAAAGCATCATCCGCCGTCAGCGAGAAGGATTTCTTCTCGCCCACGGTTAGACCCAGCAAATGCGACTCCAACCCTTCTGACAGGCTGCCGTCGCCCAGGCTGAACAGCGCGGGTTTGCCGTTATTGCGCGTGGATTCCGCCGTGGAGCCGTCTTCCAGCTTCAAGGTGAAATGCACCAGCACTGCGCTCTCGCGCTGTACAGAATCAGTCATGCCCTGCCCTTAATTTTTTGCCGGTTTGCCGGACGGGCTGAGAAAGCCCTCCAGCACGATCAGTGCGGCACCAATACAGATGGCACAGTCGGCGATATTGAACGTGGCAAAGTGCCAGTCGCCGACGTAGAAGTCGATAAAGTCGACGACAAAACCATGATACGCGCGGTCAAACAGGTTACCTAACGCGCCGCCAATAATCAGCGCGTAAGCAATATTGTTGAGCTTATTGCTGGCGGCAGTGCGGTACATCATCACCAGCAATGCCACCACAATCGCCACCGCGATGCCGGCAAAGAACCAGCGCTGCCAGCCGCCCTTATCGGCGAGGAAGCTGAACGCCGCCCCGTAGTTATGCGCATAGAAGAAGTTGAAAAATGGCATCACTGACATCGACTCATGCAACATCAGCGTGTTCATAATCCACTGCTTGCTGGCGAAGTCGATGGCAATCACCACCAGAACCAGCCAGACCCAGCGTAAACCGGTCGAGAAGATAGGTTTACTCATCAGGCAAACTTACGCTGTTCGCCAGCGCCCGCAATGTTGGTGGCACAGCGTCCGCACACGTCCGGATGCTCAGCACTCTGACCAATGTCAGTAGTGTAATGCCAGCAGCGTGGGCATTTCTCGCCTTCTGCTTTATGCAGGGCAATTTTCAGACCTTTCACCAGCTCGCTCTGCTGCGCTTCTTCGGTTGCCAGCGCATAGTCAGCCACCTGGGCACCCGAGGTCAGCAGCACAAAGCGCAGCTCGTCACCCAGGCTAACCAGCTTCTTGGCCAGGTCGGCATCGGCGTACAGCGTTACCGTCGCTTCCAGCGATCCGCCAACGCGCTTATCAGCACGCGCCTGCTCGATCACTTTGTTCACTTCGCCGCGCACTTTCAGCAGCTCAGCCCAGTAGCTGTCGTTCATCGATTCGTTATCCGCCAGACCAAACAGGCCGTCGAACCACTCACCGGTGAAGACATACTTCTCGCGCTTGCCTGGCAGTTCGCCCCAGATTTCATCTGCGGTGAAGGACATGATCGGCGCCATCCAGCGGACCAGTGCTTCCGCGATGTAATACAGCGCCGTCTGGCAGCTACGACGCGCCAGGCCATCGGCTTTCGCGGTGTACTGACGGTCTTTGATGATATCCAGGTAGAAGGAGCCCATCTCAACCGAGCAGAACTGCATCAAACGCTGGACGACTTCATGGAAGTCATAGTTCTCATACGAAGCGAGGATATCGTCCTGCGCCGCTTTGGCACGACCCACTGCCCAGCGATCCAGCACCACCATCTCTTCCGGCTTCACGCTGTCGGTTTCTGGGTTGAAGCCGTTCAGGTTAGCCAGCAGGAAGCGCGCGGTGTTACGGATACGGCGATAGGAGTCAGCCGAGCGTTTCAGGATCTCGTCCGATACCGCCATTTCGCCGGAGTAATCGGTAGACGCCACCCACAGACGCAGGATGTCGCCACCCAGCTTGTTCATCACATCTTGGGGTGAAACGGTGTTGCCGATGGATTTCGACATCTTACGGCCCTGACCATCAACGGTGAAACCGTGGGTCAGTACCTGACGGTAAGGTGCTTTGCCTTTCATCGCCGTCGAGATCATCAGGGAAGACATAAACCAGCCACGGTGCTGATCCGATCCTTCCAGATACATGTCCGGCGAGTGACCGTCGAATTCAGGACGGGCATCCACCACCGAGAAGCTGGTTGAGCCGGAGTCAAACCACACGTCCAGCGTGTCAGGCACTTTGACGTAGTTTTCTGCGTCTGCGCCCATCAGCTCGCTGGCGTCCAAATCCCACCAGGCCTGAATACCGTCTTGCTCAACGCGCTGAGCGACTTTCTCCATCAGCTCAAGGGTATCCGGGTGCAGCTGCTCGGTATCTTTATGCACGAACAATGACATTGGCACGCCCCAGGTACGCTGGCGGGAAATACACCAGTCTGGACGGTTGGCAACCATCGATTCGATACGCGCCTGGCCCCAGTCGGGGATCCACTGCACGCCTTTGATCTCTTTCAGTGACTGCGCACGCAGACCTTTCTGATCCATGCTGATAAACCACTGCGGCGTGGCACGGAAGATGATTGGGGTTTTGTGGCGCCAGCAGTGTGGGTAGCTGTGCAGCAGTTTTTCCACATGCAGCAGCGCGCCTTTTTCACGCAGGATCTCAACGATCATGTCGTTGGCTTTAAAGACGTTTACGCCATCCAGCGAGGGATAGGTGCCTGGCAGGAAGCTGCCGTCTGGCCCAACCGGGTTGGCGGTTTCGATACCGTATTTCTGGCCGATAACATAGTCATCAGGACCGTGGCCCGGCGCGGTGTGAACGGCACCGGTACCCGCTTCCAGCGTTACGTGCTCGCCGAGGACAACCGGTGAAGTGTGATCGAGGAACGGATGCTGGAAGGCCTGCAGCTCAAGAGAAGCCCCTTTCACCTCGCCCAGCACTTTCCACTCGCTCACGCCGACGCGCTTCATCACGCTCTCGACCATCTCTTTTGCCAGGATCAGCGCGCGACCTTCGATCTGCAGCAGTTCGTATTCGAACTCCGGATGCAGAGAGATGGCGCGGTTAGCCGGCATGGTCCACGGCGTGGTGGTCCAGATCACCAGCGAGATCGGGCCGTCAACGTGCGCGGCGCCAAACTTGGCCTGTACCGCCTCTTTATCAACGGCATTAAACATCACGTCGATAGAGGGCGAGGTTTTGTCGTAGTACTCGACTTCGGCTTCTGCCAGCGCAGAGCGGCAGTCCATGCACCAGTGCACCGGCTTGGCGCCTTTATGCATATGGCCGTTGCCGATGATTTTGCTGAGCGCACGGATGATGTTCGCTTCAGTTTTGAAGTTCATGGTCAGGTAAGGACGATCCCAGTCGCCCAGCACGCCCAGACGGATGAAGTCCTTTTTCTGGCCTTCAACCTGCTCGGCCGCGTATTCACGGCAGGCAGCACGGAATTCTGCCGCGGTGACTTTCTCACCTGGCTTACCGATCATCTGCTCAACTTTGTGCTCAATCGGCAGACCGTGGCAGTCCCAACCCGGCACATACGGCGAGTCGAAGCCCGACAGACCTTTGGACTTAACGATAATGTCTTTCAGAATCTTGTTAACTGAGTGACCAATATGAATGCTGCCGTTCGCGTACGGAGGGCCATCATGCAGGATAAAGGTTTTTTTCCCTTTTTTGGCTTCGCGGATGATGCCGTAGAGATTGTCATCATACCAACGCTGCAGCATTCCCGGTTCACGCTTGGCCAGATCGCCACGCATCGGGAACCCCGTTTCCGGCAAATTCAGGGTAGATTTATAGTCACTCATCAGATTCTCGATTCCGTATTTCGGTTCTGTTTAAACCGGTGTTTTCAGCCCGAAAAATGTCCGGGCGCTCACCACATCTTTAGCAATTTGCTCTTTGAGCTCGTCAAGTGAAGCAAAACGCTGCTCATTTCGTATTTTTTGACAGAGCACCACGTCTATATGGCGTCCATACAGGTGCATTGCAACGTCCAGCAGGTGAACTTCTAACTGCTGACGCATGCCGGCAACCGTTGGGCGGGTGCCAATGTTGGCAACGCCAGGCAACGGTTTATCGCCCAGACCCAGCACTTCCACGGCATACACCCCTTTCACCGGCGAAACGTAGCGTCGCAACGGCAGATTAGCGGTAGGGAAGCCTAACGTCCGGCCCAGTGCATCACCGTGCACAACCCGGCCTGAAATGCTGAAGGGATGTCCAAGAAGTGCAGCCGCCAGCGGCAGATTATCTTCGGCCAACGCCTGACGGACTGCCGTGCTGCTGATGCGCTTGCCATCATCACAGAAGGTCTGGGTACTGATGACATCAAAGCCATGTTCGATGCCCGCATGCTGTAATAACAGGAAATCCCCCTGGCGACCAGCGCCAAAGCGGAAGTCATCGCCTACGGCCAGGAACTTCACATCCAGCTTGTCCACCAGTAAGTCGGTGACAAAACTTTCCGCGGTCAGCGCGGCAAAGCGGCGGTCGAAACGCACGCACAGCACCGCATCCACACCCGCTTCGCTCAGGTAGCGAACTTTATCCCGCAGGCGTGTCAGCCTGGCAGGCGCTTTATCAGCCGCAAACAGCTCAAGCGGTTGCGGTTCAAAGATCATCACCACCACCGGCAAATTGCGTTGGCGTCCTTCTTCACACAGTCGGGCCAGCAGCGCCTGATGGCCGCGATGCACGCCATCGAAGTTACCGATGGTCAGTACGCAGCCGCGATGCTGCTCCCTAAGGTTATGTATGCCGCGGATAAACTTCATGGCTGGCTCAAATTTGTGGAAATCGGCGGATTATACCTTGTACAGCTCTGAAGGTTAACCCGCGAATGCGGCTTTACTCTGTTTATCGCGGCATTTTCTGCGGTAAACTGCTCCTTCAGGCGGCAATAGCATTTATCTTGTGATTAAGCTGTATTCGGTGAGATGAAGCTGGTAGAATCTTGCGCCATCGAAACGTAATAGAGTGTCGCGTGTTTGGCGGCGCTTATTTGCACAAATCCATTGACAACCATGGGCGAAAGAGGCATATTCCTCGGCCTTTGAATTGTCCTCATAGAACTATTTGGGAGTTGGACCTTGGCTAATATCAAATCAGCTAAGAAACGCGCAGTAACGTCTGAGAAGCGTCGTAAGCACAACGCTAGCCGTCGTTCAATGTTGCGTACTTTTATCAAGAAAGTCTACGCGGCTGTCGCTCTTGGCGATAAAGCGGCTGCGCAGAATGCATTTAATGAAATGCAACCAATTGTGGACCGTCAGGCAGCTAAAGGCCTGATCCACAAAAACAAAGCTGCACGCCATAAAGCAAATCTGGCTGCACAGATCAGCAAACTGGATTAATCTCCAGCCCGCTAATCGGCTTTGATGAAAAAACCGGCTCTGCCGGTTTTTTTGTGTCTGCAATTCAGGAAAACAGCCCCGTAAAGTCCTTGTTGCAGATACGCTGTACCGCCGGATGCTGGATCATCCGCTCGGCAAATATCACGTGATACTCTTCCACCACGCTGTCTATCCTGCCCAGTTCTAAAATTCCTTTCTCAAAAAATACATCATTGGCATAGCTGGATGGCGCGACAAATATCGCATTGTGGCTGGCACCGAACGCCTTCATCAGTGCGGCATCGTCAAACTCGCCCAGAATATCCACTTCCAGTCCCTGAGTCTGAAACCAGTTCAGCAGCTTTCGTCCCAGCATCGAACGACGGCCGGGGATCAGCAGCTTTCGCTGTTCAAGGCAGGCCGGGAAAGGTAAATCAGGTTGCGGTGCCTGACACCAGAAGCTGATGCAGGATTCGCCCAGCTTGACGGAGAACAGTCCTTCCTGCTGGGTGGAGTCGATTGGGCAGTCGGAGAGGATCATATCCAGCTTGTGCTGACTCAGCTGCTCCAGCAGCATTTCGTGGGTCGATTCATAACAGCGCAGATGAATTTTATCTTCGTCGACCACCGCGGTTTGCAGCACCTGGCTGACCAACCGTTTCGACAGCACATCCGCCACGCCAACGTCGAACAGCAGACTGGCTTCCTTGCGATAGTTAACGATATCCAGCATCTCCTGGCTGAGCTGAAACATTTTGTCGGCATAGCGGAACACCAGCTGTCCAAGCTCAGACGGCACCAGCCCTCTTCCCTGGCGTTTAAACAGTTTGCCCTGCAGGCGGTCCTCCAGCGCTTTGATCTGCCCGGTGATGGTCTGCGGCGTCAGATTAAGGGCATCTGCCGCGCCCACCACCGAACCGGCTTTGCACACCTGCCAGAAGTAATAAAGATGGTTGAAGTTAATGTGTGACATGCGCGCCTCCCTGATGGCGTGTTCGGAACCGGCCAGCCGGGGCTGGCCGGAAACGCGTTATCGCAGTTTAAGACGCAGCAGCGTGTACCCCATCACCGCAGAAATAGCCGAACCGACCAGGATACCCAGTTTCGCCAGCGTCACCATCTCTTCGTGGGCTGCATCAAAGGCCAGCGAGGCGATAAAGATCGACATGGTAAAGCCGATCCCGCACAGCAGCCCGACCGACGCGATGTCCTGCATGCGGGTGCCTTCCGGCAAGGCCGCAATCTTCAGTTTTACCGCCAGCCAGCAGATCAGGGTGATCCCCAGCGGTTTACCGATAAACAGCCCGAGAATAATGCCGATTGGCACCGCCGACAGCAGGCCATCAGCAGACACGCCGGTTAACGAGACGCCGGCATTGGCAAAGGCAAACAGCGGCAGGATCACCCAGCTCACCCATGGCGCCAGGCCATGCGCCAGGTGCATCGCCGGGGAATGACCGTTCTCTTTTTTCAGCGGCACAAAGAATCCAACCAGCACACCCGCCACCGTGGCGTGGATGCCAGACTTCAGCACCGCCACCCACAGCACCATGCCAACCAGCATATAAAGCGAGATACTGCGCACGCCCAATTTATTCAGCAGCGCCAGCACCACAATCGCGCCGCCGGCAACGGCCAGTGACGTCACGGACAGGTCCTGGGTATAGAAGAAGGCAATGATCAGGATCGCCCCAAGGTCATCAATGACGGCCAGCGCCATCAGGAACATCTTCAGCGCAGGCGGCACGCGGCTGCCGAGCAGCGCAAGGATACCCAGCGCAAACGCGATGTCCGTCGCGGTCGGGATAGCCCAGCCGTGAATGGCCAGCGGATCGTTATGGTTCATCGCCGCATAGATCAGCGCGGGTGCCAGCATACCGCCCAGCGCGGCAATCAATGGGAACATCGCACGCTCACGCGTTGCCAGCGAGCCGGAAACCAGCTCGTGCTTCACTTCCAGACCGATCATCAGGAAGAACACCGCCATCAGCGCATCATTGATCCACAACAGCAGGTTTTTGCTGATATCCAGGCTACCGAAGCGGAATTCGACCGGCATATTCAGGATAGATTGGTAAGCCTGCTGGGTGCCGGCCGTGTTCGCGAGGATCATCGCTATCGCCGCAGCGATAATGAGTACCACGCCACCGGTGGCTTCATTTTTCAGGAGTCGTTTGAGCGCTGCATTCATCTTGGCATTCCCTTAACAAAGTGATGAAGAAAAGTACCGCAAGCATACGCGTTTTAACTGCTCGTAAAAAACAGTTTATACCCGGTTATAAGGTAGGTATTTCCGAGTTGTGAAGCCGTTCGGGAAAATGCGCAAAAAAAAACGGACAGCCTGAGCCGTCCGTTAGTCTGACTTCCGCAGAAATTAACGAGTCAGGTCATCGAAGAATTTCTTCACGCCGTCGAAGAAGCTTTTCGAGCGCGGGCTGTTCTTCTCGCCGCTTGGGCCACCGAAGCTCTCTTCCAGCTCCTGCAGCAACGCCTTCTGCTTCTCGTTCAGGCTGACCGGGGTTTCCACCACCACGCGGCACAGCAGGTCGCCCTGAGCACCGCCGCGCACGGATTTAACACCCTTGCTGCGCATACGGAACAGCTTGCCGGTCTGGGTTTCCGCCGGGACTTTCAACTTCACACGGCCATCCAGCGTCGGCACTTCAATCTCGCCGCCCAGTGCTGCCATGGCAAAGTTGATCGGCACTTCGCAATACAGGTTGTTCTCTTCACGCTCGAAGATTGGGTGCTTGCGCACCTGCACCTGAACGTAGAGATCGCCTGCCGGTGCGCCATGCTCGCCCGCTTCGCCTTCGCCAGTTAGACGGATACGGTCGCCGGTATCGACGCCAGCCGGGATTTTCACCGACAGGGTCTTGGACTTCTCGACGCGGCCGTGACCGTGACAGGCATTACACGGATCTTTGATCACCGAGCCGCGACCGTGACAGGTAGGACACGCCTGCTGCACGGTAAAGAAGCCCTGACGCATCTGAACCTGGCCCTGTCCATGACAGGTGCCACAGGTCTGTGGTTTGGTGCCCGCTTTCGCGCCGCTACCGTCACACACCTCACACTCTTCCAACGTTGGAATGCGGATCTCTTTGGACACGCCGCGGACAGCTTCTTCAAGCGTCAGCTCCATGTTGTAGCGTAAATCGGCACCACGCGCAGCACGTTGCTGACGACGTCCTCCGCCAAAGATATCGCCGAACACGTCGCCAAAGATATCGCTGAAATCGGCACCGCCGCCACCAAAGCCGCCGCCACCGCCGCCCATACCGCCCTGTTCAAAGGCTGCATGACCGTACTGATCGTAAGCTGCACGTTTCTGGCCATCGGTCAGAATTTCGTACGCTTCCTTCACTTCTTTAAATTTGGCTTCAGATTCTTTATCACCGGGATTACGGTCAGGGTGGAGTTTCATCGCCAGGCGTTTGTAGGCCTTTTTGATTTCACGCTCATCCGCTGATTTGGAAACGCCTAAAATCTCGTAATAGTCTTGCTTCGCCATACTGGTGTTCCTGCCCTTAACATGCGTGCACGGGCGTGGAGAAATTCCCACGCCCGTGCCGGTTATCATCAGTGGCCTGTTACAGGCCACCGTGCCCGCTCAGGGCGATTATTTTTTGTTGTCTTTCACTTCTTCAAATTCAGCGTCAACAACGTCGTCATCTTTCTTCGCAGAAGCGTCACCGGCATCCGCTGCGCCGCCAGCGGCCTGCTGCTGCTGTGCGAACTCCATCAGTTTGCTGGAAACTTCAGTCAGCGCCTGCATTTTCGCTTCGATAGCGTCTTTATCTTCGCCTTTCAGCGCTTCGTTCAGCTCGGCCAGGGCTGCCTCAATCGGCGCCTTGTCGTCTGCTGGCAGTTTATCGCCGGCTTCGTCCAGCTGCTTACGGGTGCTGTGCGACAAGTGATCGGCTGTGTTACGAACCTGAACCAGCTCTTCGAACTTACGGTCGGACTCAGCGTTAGCTTCAGCGTCACGAACCATTTTTTCGATCTCTTCGTCGTTCAGACCAGAAGATGCCTTGATGGTGATCTTCTGCTCTTTACCGCTGTTTTTGTCTTTAGCAGACACGTGCAGGATACCATCGGCATCGATATCAAAGGTGACTTCGATCTGCGGCATGCCGCGCGGTGCGCCCTGAATCCCGTCCAGGTTGAACTGGCCCAGCGATTTGTTATCCGCAGCACGCTTACGCTCACCCTGAACCACGTGAATGGTTACAGCAGACTGGTTGTCTTCAGCAGTAGAGAACACCTGGCTGTGTTTGGTCGGGATAGTGGTGTTCTTGGTGATCAGTGAGGTCATCACGCCACCCATGGTTTCGATACCCAGAGACAGAGGGGTAACGTCCAGTAACAGAACGTCTTTCACTTCACCCGCTAACACGCCACCCTGAACCGCAGCACCGACGGCAACCGCTTCATCCGGGTTTACGTCTTTACGTGGTTCTTTACCGAAGAACTCAGCCACTTTCGACTGCACCATTGGCATACGCGTCTGGCCACCAACAAGGATAACGTCGTTGATGTCTGAAACAGACAGACCGGCATCCTGCAGCGCCACTTTCAGTGGGTCGATAGAGCGAGCCACCAGATCTTCAACCAGTGATTCCAGCTTCGCACGGGTCACTTTGATGTTCAGGTGCTTAGGACCAGTCGCATCAGCCGTGATGTACGGCAGGTTCACGTCGGTCTGCTGTGCAGAAGACAGTTCGATTTTCGCTTTCTCTGCCGCTTCTTTCAGACGCTGCATTGCCAGCGGATCGTTGTGCAGATCGATGCCAGAATCTTTCTTAAATTCTGCCACCAGATAGTTGATCATGCGGCTATCGAAGTCTTCACCACCCAGGTGGGTATCACCGTTGGTTGCCAGCACTTCAAAGGTTTTTTCGCCATCAACTTCATCGATTTCGATGATGGAGATATCGAAGGTACCGCCGCCCAGGTCATAAACCGCGATAGTGCGGTTGCCCTGGCCTTTGTCCATACCGTAAGCCAGTGCCGCTGCGGTTGGTTCGTTGATGATACGTTTTACGTCCAGACCTGCGATACGGCCGGCATCTTTCGTTGCCTGACGCTGCGCATCGTTAAAGTACGCTGGAACAGTGATAACCGCTTCAGTTACCGGTTCGCCCAGGTAATCTTCAGCCGTTTTCTTCATTTTCTTCAGCACTTCAGCAGAGATCTGCGGCGGTGCCATTTTCTGGCCTTTCACGTCGATCCAGGCGTCACCGTTGTCAGAACCGGCGATTTTGTATGGCATGATTTTGATATCACGCTGCACTTCTTCGTCCTGGAAGCGACGGCCAATCAGGCGCTTAATCGCAAACAGGGTATTCTGTGGGTTGGTCACAGCCTGACGCTTAGCCGGTGAACCGACCAGAATCTCGCCGTCCTGGGTGTACGCGATGATGGAAGGGGTGGTGCGATCGCCTTCCGCATTCTCCAGTACACGCGCTTTGCCGCCATCCATAATCGCGACACAAGAGTTAGTCGTACCCAGGTCAATACCAATAATTTTACCCATCTATACATCTCCCACTTAAATTTATGTCAAATCAGTTTATGAACACTTAATGCGGGCTTTTTTTGCCGTTTCAACTGCTGGCGCCGCGCTTTTTTTCCAGGTCCATAACCTTGGATGCCAAATAAGATGGGGCCATCCAGAGCGGCATCAAGGGGCAAGGTGAAAAAAATTTCGTTTTTTCCACTCTTCAGATCAAGGTTTGCCGGACGGCGGATCATTATGATGCCGCGCGAGTTGAAAAAATGGGGTCATTAATCCGCAAAAACAGCCCCTTTCAGTCAGTTACTTCACTTTTTTTTCTACTTCTTGATCATGGATATCAGAGGACTTATGGACAGCAGCAAATTAGCGAACCCCGGACCGCTCGGCCTGATGGGCTTTGGCATGACCACCGTTTACCTTAATCTGCACAACGCCGGTTTCTTTCCGCTTAACGCCGCCATTTTCAGCATGGGGATATTTTTTGGCGGTCTGGCGCAGATCCTCGCCGGCCTGATGGAGTATAAAAAAGGCAACACCTTCGGCCTGACAGCCTTCACCGCCTATGGCTGCTTCTGGCTGAGCCTGGTGGGCATTTTACTGTTACCCCGCATCGGACTAGCAGAGCCCGCTGATGACACCGCGCTCGGTATCTGGCTGGCATTATGGGGCGTGTTCACGCTGTTTATGTTCTTTGGCACCCTGCGCGCCAACCGGGCCTTACAGTTTGTCTTCGCCAGCCTGACGCTGCTCTTCGCCCTTCTCGCCATCGGCCATATTGCCGGCAATCATGCCGTGATAACGCTGGCAGGCTATGAAGGCATTCTTTGTGGTGCCGGCGCGATTTATCTGGCCATGGCCGAAGTGATTAATGCGCAGTTGGGGCGCAAAGCGCTACCCGTTGGCGAGATGAATAAGGCGTAATTTGCGGAAGAAAGTGACCCGCCCGGCCGTTGAAAAACGACCGGGCTTTTTATTAGCTGAAGGTACGACCGACCAGTGCATCACGCTTGCCATCGCGCTTTAACCAGATGCCGACCAGCAGACCAATTGCTGACAGCGCCAGCACATAATAAGCCGGGGCCAGCGGCGTCACCGCCATAATCAGGGTGACAAAAATTGGCGTTAAGCCGCCAAAAATGGCGTAAGCGACGTTATACGAGAAGGCAATACCGGTGAAACGCACTTCCGCCGGGAAGGCCCGCACCATCACATAAGGCACCGCGCCGACCACGCCCACGCTTAAGCCCACCAGCGCATAGCAAGGGAATAGCAGCTCGGGATGCGCGCCAACCGTGCGGTAAAATATCCAGCTGCACACCGCCAGCAACAGGCTGCCCACGATAAAGGTTTTGCTGGCGCCAAAGCGATCGGCTGCAAAGCCCGCGCAGATGCAGCCCACCAGCAGCATCACCGTCGCCAGGCTGTTGGCCTGCAGTGCTTGCGCCGTCGGAATGCCATACTGCTTTTGCAGCAAGGTCGGCGTCATCAGGATCACCACCACAATTCCCGCCGAGAGCAGCCAGGTCAGCAACATGCTGATGGCGATTTCACGTTTATGTTTCACCACCACCGCTTTCAACGGCAGTTCCGCGGCCAGCGCTTTCCGCGCTTTCATCTCGACAAAGATCGGGGTTTCCTGCAACCAGCGGCGCAGATACAGCGCGATAAAGCCAAACACGCCGCCCAGCAGGAACGGGATACGCCAGGCGCCGGACAGGATGCCCTGCGGACCAAAGGCGCTGTTGACCAGCGTTGCCACCACCGATCCCAGCAGGATGCCCGCGGTGAGCCCGGCGGTCAGGGTGCCACAGGCAAAGCCGATGCGTTTTTCGGGAACATGTTCAGCGACAAACACCCAGGCACCCGGCACTTCGCCACCGATCGCCGCGCCTTGCAGCACGCGCAGCAGTAACAGCAGGATCGGTGCGGCAATGCCCAGCGTGGCATAGGTCGGCAACAGCCCCATCGCCAGCGTGGGCAGCGCCATCAGCAGAATGCTCAGACTGAACATCTTTTTGCGCCCCTGGCTGTCACCGAAATGCGCCATGATCAGGCCGCCTAACGGACGGGCAAGATAGCCGGCAGCGAAAATGGCAAAGGTCTGGACCTGGCGCAGCCAGTCAGGAATATCCGCCGGGAAGAACAGCTCGCCAATCACCGCCGCGAAGAACACGAAGATGATGAAGTCGTAGAATTCCAGCGCGCCACCGAGCGCCGCCAGAGAAAGGGTCTTGTAATCCTGCCGGTTCAGGCGGCGATCGTTATCGTGCAGCATAATTATTCAGGCACATCCAGAAGGTGAAGAAAAAAGGTGAGTAAGAAGTTGTAAAGCTATCCTTACTATACCGTTCAATTCCCGCTACGCCAGCTCGATCTTATGCCTGAATTACGCCATTTTTAGCCGTTTGTTTCGCGACGCGCACTTTTAGGACGAAATGCTGCTACCACCGCGTCATGCGTCTCTACATACGGGCCTTCCAGCAGCTGAATACAATACGGCACGCTGGCAAAAATTCCGTGCACGCGCGCCTTACCCTCGGCATCCTTCAGCCCTTCCAGCGTCTCTTGAATCGACTTTGGCTGGCCCGGCAGATTAATAATCAGCGATTGCTTACGGATCACGCCGACCTGACGGGAGAGGATCGCCGTCGGCACAAAGTTGAGGCTGATCTGGCGCATTTGCTCGCCGAAACCGGGCATCTCGCGATCGGCAATCGCCAGCGTGGCATCCGGGGTGACGTCACGACGCGCCGGCCCCGTGCCGCCCGTGGTCAGGACCAGATGGCAGAACATTTCATCCACCAGCTCGCAAATCGCCTGTTCAATCATCGGCTGTTCATCCGGCACCAGCCGTTTTTCAATCTCAAACGGCGTCGCCAGCGCCTGGGTTAACCAGGCCTCAAGTGCAGGCAGCCCCTGATCCTGATAGATGCCGTTGGCGGCACGATCGGAAACCGAAATTAAGCCTATACGTAGTGTATTCATCGTGTGGTCACTGTGTTTACGGCCACGGTAAAAGCGCGGGCGTGGAGGAGGATAAAAGCAGGATAAACCATTACAAAGCGGGATGTACAGCGGGGGAAAACGGTGGCCGGATAACCGGCCACGGTCGGAGACTTACAGCAGGTCGGCAATCATTTTGTCGAGTTTGCCCTGGTCGAGCGCAAAGTTACGGATTCCCTGAGCCAGTTTATCGACGGCCATCGGATCCTGGTTGTGCTGCCACAGGAACTCAGATTCAGTCATTTTCGCCGGACGCGCTTTCACTTCGCCGGTGTAAGACAGTTTACGCTCCAGCGTCCCTTCGGTTTCTGCCAGCTCTTTCAGCAGGTTCGGTGAGATGGTCAGACGGTCGCAGCCAGCCAGTTCGATGATTTCGCCAACGTTACGGAAGCTTGCGCCCATCACAACGGTTTCGTAGCCATGCTGCTTGTAGTATTCGTAGATTTCAGACACGGAAACCACGCCTGGATCTTCATGGGCAGCGTACTCTTTCTTGTCAGTGTTGGCTTTGTACCAGTCGAGAATACGGCCGACGAACGGAGAAATCAGGAACACGCCCGCTTCAGCACAGGCACGCGCCTGGGCGAAGGAGAACAGCAGCGTCAGGTTACAGTTGATGCCTTCTTTTTCCAGCTGCTCAGCAGCACGGATGCCCTGCCAGGTGGACGCCAGTTTGATCAGGATGCGGTCGTTGCTGATGCCAGCATCGTTATACAGTTTGATCAGGGAACGGGCTTTATTGATGCTGCCTTCGGTGTCGTAAGACAGACGGGCATCGACTTCGGTAGAGATACGGCCAGGGACCAGCTTCAGGATTTCCAGACCGATATTGACGGCCAGCTTGTCCGCAGCGTAGTTCACCTGCTCTTCTTTTTTGCTGCTCTGATCGCGAGCCCAGGTAACCGCTTCATCAATCAGCTTGCGGTATTCAGGGATCTGCGCGGCGCTCAGGATCAGGGAAGGGTTGGTGGTAGCATCTTGCGGCTTGTACAGCTTCATCGCTGCAATGTCACCGGTATCGGCAACAACGGTAGTCAGTTGACGCAGGGAAGTCAGTTTATCCGTCATGGTTGTCATTCTCATCAGAGTAGAGTTATCGGGTTCTAGAAAATGTCTGACACGGATAATATCACGCGAAGCTTGCCATGCAAGGTAAGGTTGCCCGCAGGCCACGCAGTGCTAAATTGATGAAGAATACCCCCTTTAACGCGCCGGGGATCAGTAAAGGCAATGGCAGCGATTACTCCTTTCATGTCACTTTTTTGCTAAAGTAACGGCTAAACTTTTGCCCCTCGCGGCATATTCATACAAGGACTCAGGCATGTTGATGGTTATCTCCCCAGCCAAAACGCTGGATTTTGAAAGCCCGCTGGCGACCAAACGTTTCACCCAACCTGCGTTGCTGGATGATTCCCAAAAACTGATTGAGGTTGCCCGAAAGCTGACGCCAGCGCAGATCGGTTCACTGATGCATATCAGCGATAAGCTGGCTGGACTGAACGCCGATCGTTTCCATCACTGGCACCCGCCGTTCACCCCGGAAAATGCCCGTCAGGCAATCCTTGCCTTTAAAGGTGATGTCTATACCGGCCTGCAGGCGGAAACCTTTAAAGAGAAGGATTTCGATTTTGCTCAGCAGCACCTGCGCATGCTGTCCGGCCTTTACGGTCTGCTGCGCCCGCTGGATTTGATGCAGCCCTATCGTCTGGAAATGGGCATCAGGCTGGAAAACCCGGCCGGCAAAGATCTCTACACCTTCTGGGGCGATAAGCTGACCGAAGCGCTGAATGCCGCGCTGGCCGAACAAGGCGATGATGTGTTGCTGAACCTGGCGTCCGATGAGTATTTCAAAGCGGTGAAGCCGAAAAAGCTCAATGGCCGCATCATCAAGCCGGTGTTCCTCGACGAGAAAAACGGCAAGTTCAAAGTGATCAGCTTCTATGCCAAAAAGGCGCGTGGCCTGATGAGCCGTTATGTCATTGAGAATCGCCTGACCAAACCGGCACAGCTGAAGAAGTTTGATGTGGACGGCTACGCCTTTGTCCCCGAAGAGAGTAGCGACAGCGAACTGATGTTTAAGCGCCGCGAAGCGGTCTGACAGCACACCGGCAGCATAAAAAAACGGCCCTTTTCAGGGCCGTTTGCATGGGTGGATACGCCCCGCAACGGGGCCGGAGACCTTATTTGTGCAACAGGAACTCGCGCAGTTCGGCGAAGTCCGCTTTCATCTCATGGGAGAGCAGCGGCAGGTTGGCACGCTGTGCCAGCTCTTCTGGCACCGGCAGCTTGCGGTCGAGGATCGCTTCCACGCTTTCGATAAACTTGGCCGGGTGCGCGGTGCCGAGGAACAAACCAAATTCCCCTTCCTGCAACTGATCGCGCAGCATACGGTAAGCAATCGCCGCGTGGGGCTCAGAGATGTAACCCAGGTCCGCCAGCTCACGCATGGTGTCTTTGGTGGTCTGATCATCAACCGCACCAAAGCCCAGATCGGTCAGGCGCCAGGTTTTGCGGCGGAAGATCTCTTCCACGCGCGGCCAGTTGTTCGGCTGGCTGACATCCATCGCGTTAGACAAGGTGGAAACCGTGGCATTAGGCTGCCATTCGCCCTTCTCAAGGAAGCGCGGAACGGTGTCATTGGCGTTGGTAGCGGCAATAAAGCGCTTAACCGGCAGGCCAAGGGATTTCGCCAGCAGGCCCGCGGTCAGGTCGCCGAAGTTACCACTCGGTACGGAGATCACCAGCTGGTTACGCTTCTCCTGAGGCAGTTGTGCCACCGCTTCGAAGTAGTAACAAATCTGCGCCAGCAGGCGGCTGATGTTGATTGAGTTTGCCGAGTTCAGGCCAATGGCTTTCTTCAGCAGCTCATCATCAAAGGCCTGCTTCACCAGTGACTGACAGGCATCGAAATCGCCTTCAATGGCGATGGTCTGGATATTGCCACCCAGCGTACAGAACAGTTTTTCCTGCAGCGGACTGATTTTACCTTTCGGATAGAGGATCACCACGCGAACGTTTTCCATGCCGAAGAAAGCATGAGCAACTGCCGCACCGGTATCGCCGGAAGTGGCGGTCAGAATGGTGATTTTCTCATCGGCGCCGCTAACGTAGGAGAGCATTTGCGCCATAAAACGGCCGCCAAAGTCTTTAAACGCCAGCGTTGGACCATGGAACAGCTCCAGCGCAGCGATATCATCCGTCACCTTTTGTACCGGTGCCGGGAAGCTGAAGGCGGTTTTCAGGCGCTGATGCAGCTGATGAGGTTCGATCTCATCGCCAATAAAGGCAGAGAGGATTTTGCTACTGCGGGTAACGAAATCCATTTCCAACATCTCGTCGATGTCGGTCAGTTCAAACTCAGGCAGCTCAAGCGGAAAGAACAGGCCCTGCTGTTTGCCGAGGCCTTGCTTAACGGCCTGCGAGAAGCTTACCTGCTCGTTGTGATCCTTAAGATTATACAGTTTCATGCGTTATCCCAGTTTACGTGCGCCTGCCGTGTCTATGCGGCAGATATGAACGAAGCCTTCATCATTTTGCAGATAGTGCTGGCTGAGCCAGTCTGCCATGCGCTGCGCCGTATCCGGTTGGTTACAGACGGCGAACAGCGTTGGGCCGGATCCTGAGATCCCACAGGCCAGCGCGCCAATATCCTGCGCGGCCTGACGGGCTTCAGCAAATCCCGGTAACAGCTTGGTGCGGTAAGGCTCGGCGATCACATCGCGCATCAGCTTTGCCGCCAGCGCCGGTTGCTGCGTGTGGCAGGCATGAATAAACCCACCCAGGTAGCGACCGTGCTTAATAATGTCTTCTTTACGGTACTGTGCCGGCAGGATCGCGCGGGCTTCCGCAGTGGAAACTTTGATCCCCGGATAGGCCATTACCCACAGCCAGTCATCAAAGCCTGGCACCTGCTGGCTGATAATCCCATTTTCCTCGAGCATCAGCTGAATGCCGCCGAGGAAGCATGGCGCCACGTTATCATAATGCACGCTACCGGAAATACGCCCTTCCAGTTCGCCCATCAGCGCCAGTAATTCGTTATCGCTCAGCGGCTTACCACAGTGCTCGTTCATCGCCATCAGGCCAGCCACCACCGAACAGGCGCTGGAACCCAGGCCGGAACCGATTGGCATGTTTTTTTCAAGCGTCATCGCCACCGGCACGCGTTTGCCAATCGCTTCGCAGAAACGATCCCAACACTGCCAGACGATGTTTTCCTGCGGATTGGTGGGGAGCTTGCTGACGAAACGCCCTTCATTACGCAGGCTGAATTCGCTGGCCGCTTCCACGGTCACGCAGTCGCCCAGCAAGGCGCCGTCAATCGGAGACACCGCCGCACCCAGTACATCAAAGCCCACGCTGACGTTGCCGATTGAGGCAGGGGCATAAATCTTAACCATTCTTAAACTCCCAACTTCCATGACAAGGTGCGTAACAGGTCGGCGAACACGCCTGCTGCGGTCACATCATTACCGGCACCGTAGCCGCGCAGAACCAGCGGAATGGGCTGATAGTAGCGGCTGTAGAAGGCCAGGGCATTCTCGCCGTTTTTCACTTTATACAGCGGATCGTTACCGTCCACGGCATCAATTTTTACCTGACAACGGCCACCTTCTTCAATGGCACCGACAAATCGCAGCACTTTGCCCTCTGCACTGGCCCGCGCCACGCGGGAAGCAAAGGCATCATCCAGCTCTGGCAGACGCGCCATAAAGGTTTCCACGTCGGCAATCGCCGTGAATTCTTCCGGCAGCACTGCTTCAATCTCGATGTCGCTGAGCTCCAGCTGGTAGCCGGCTTCACGGGCAAGGATCAATAGCTTACGCGCCACGTCCATCCCGGAGAGATCGTCACGCGGGTCTGGCTCGGTGAAGCCCATTTCACGTGCGGTTTTGGTGGCTTCCGACAGCGACACGCCTTCATCCAGTTTACCGAAGATGAACGATAAAGAGCCAGAAAGGATGCCGGAGAAACGCAGCAGCTCATCACCGGCATTCAGCAGGTTTTGCAGGTTCTCGATCACCGGCAGGCCCGCACCAACATTGGTATCGTAAAGGAATTTACGGCGAGATTTCGCCGCCGCCGCACGCATCTGCAGGTAGTAATTGTAAGAGGAGGTGTTGGCCTTTTTATTCGGCGTCACTACGTGGAAGCCTTCACCGAGGAAGTCGGCATACTGATCGGCAACCGCCTGGCTTGAGGTACAGTCCACAATCACCGGATTCAGCAGGTGATACTCTTTTACCAGACGCATCAGGCGACCAAGATTAAACGGCTCTTTGGCGTCAGCCAGCGATGCTTTCCAGTTCTCCAGCGGAATGCCGTGCACGTTGGTCAGCAGCGCTTTGGAATTGGCGATGCCGCACACCCGTAAATCGATATGTTTATTTTTCAGCCACGCCTGCTGGCGATGCAGCTGATCGATCAGTGCCGCGCCAACGCCGCCGACGCCGATCACAAACACTTCAATCACCTGGTCAGTGGCGAACAGCATCTGATGCACCACGCGCACGCCGGTTGTCGCCTGATCGTTATCCACCACCACCGAGATAGAACGCTCGGAAGAGCCCTGGGCGATGGCCACGATATTGATATTGGCCCGCGCCAGCGCCGAGAAGAATTTGGCAGAGATGCCGCGCAGCGTGCGCATACCGTCGCCGACCACTGAAATCACCGCCAGATGTTCCATCACGTCCAGTGGCTCTAGCAGGCCATCTTTCAGCTCAAGATAGAACTCTTCTTCTAATACGCGGCGGGCACGCGCCTGATCGCTCTGCGGCACGCAGAAACTGATGCTGTATTCAGACGAGGACTGGGTGATCAACACCACCGAGATCCCGCTGCGGGACATGGCGGCAAAGACTCGCGCCGCCATGCCGACCATCCCTTTCATGCCCGGGCCGGAGACGTTAAACATCGCCATGTTATTCAGATTGGTGATGCCCTTAACCGGATTATCATCATCCGAGCTGTCGCCACCAATCAGCGTGCCGGGCGCCTGAGGATTGGCGGTATTCTTGATCAGGCACGGGATCTGGAACTGTGCGATAGGGGTAATGGTGCGCGGGTGCAGCACTTTCGCGCCAAAATAGGAAAGCTCCATCGCTTCCTGGTAGGACATCGATTTCAGCAGGCGCGCATCCGGCACCTGGCGAGGATCGCAGGTGTAAACCCCGTCCACATCGGTCCAGATTTCACAACAATCAGCGCGTAAACAGGCGGCCAGCACCGCAGCCGAATAATCGGAGCCATTGCGGCCCAGTACCACCAGTTCACCTTTATCATTACCGGCGGTGAAGCCGGCCATCAGGATCATGTTTTCTCGCGGGATTTGGCTGGCGGCAATACGGCGAGTGGACTCAGGGATATCAACGGTGGATTCGAGGTAATGCCCAACGGCCAGCAGCTTCTCAACCGGGTCGATGACGCTGACGCCATGTCCGCGCGCCAGCAGCAGCGCTTCCATAATGGCGATCGACAGCTTTTCGCCACGGCAGATAATCGCCGCGTTGACGCTGTCCGGGCACTGTCCCAGCAGGCCAATGCCGTGCAGGATCTGCTTAAGCTGCGCAAATTCCTGGTCGACAACGGTTTTCAACTTGTCGTACTGGAAACCCGGCTGCACTTCCGCCAGGCCCTGCAGAAGGGAAGCAAAAATGCTTTCCGCATCGCTGATGTTCGGCAAGGCATCCTGGCCGCTGATGGTTTTTTCAATCATCGCCACCAGGTGATTAGTGATCTTAGCTGGCGCGGACAATACGGTAGCAACCTGTCCCTGCTTCGCATTACTTTCCAGAATGTCTGCCACGCGTAAGAAGCGTTCCGCGTTGGCTACTGAGGTTCCACCGAATTTCAGCACTCGCATATCAAAATCTCCTGAATTTTTGCCGAAAAAAAAGCCCGCACTGTTTAGGTGCGGGCTTATTTTTGATGATTCCTGTATGCGTCAGCCCGCACCGTTACCTGTGGTAATGGTGGTGGTAATAATGATTGTTGTCATCAGGCTGAAATTGCGCATTTTAGATTTATCGTCTGTCTGTTTATAAATTCTGTCGGCCTCCAGAAGTAAAGCAATCCCCTGGCCAAGTCAATTTTTTTATCACCGTCTGGCCGACGGCGCAGCGGAGAAGCCTTGGGGCATTCCCCGAAAAAACAGATCCATTCTGTTAGCTGTCGAAACAATGCCAGTAATACCCACTGCCATTGCTTTATTCGCCAGTTTTTTTATCTATAAGTTTTTTTTCTACATCATGCAGCAGACGATGCAGCATGGCGTTGTCGCGCTGTTCCAACAGGCCAAGTCGCTGGGCCAGCCAGTCCACCAGTTTGCTGTCCTCGCTGACTTCCAGGCTCACCAACAGCCGATCGAGACGCTGCCGCAATGCATCCAGCTGCTGGGCATCCGCGGGCGCTTCTTTTATGGCACTCACCTGCCGTAGCGCGGAAAGCTGGTAGCAATAGACCATGACTGCCTGCCCCAGATTCAGGGAAGGATAGTCGGCAGCCATCGGGATCCCGGTCAGCACATCCACCAACGCCAGCTCCTCATTGGTCAGCCCGGTATCTTCTCGGCCAAACACCAGCGCGGCACTTTGCACCCACTGCTGCTTCTCTTCTAACAGGCTCTGCACCTGCTGAGGCGTGGCGTAATAGCGGAATTTTGCCCGACTGCGCGCGGTGGTGGCGATGCTGAAGTCGATGTCCGCCAGTGCCGCGTCCAGCGAATCCCAGTGGGTGGCGTTGTCGAGGATTTCCCCGGCACCATGCGCAACCCAGCGGGCGGCCGGTTCAAGGTGCGCCTGACTGTTGACGATCCGCAGCTCATCAAATCCCATGGTTTTCATGGCGCGGGCGGCGGCGCCGACATTTTCTGGTCTGCGTGGTGAGACAAGGATCAGGGGAAAACGCATAACTGCCTTAATAATGGTTGGCCGGGCGGTAAACAAATTACAGCCAGCTTGTAAAAAAATTCGCTCACCAGTAACAAATAAACAACATTACCGGTGCATACTCTATTCAGTCATAAACAAATTATATGACGAGTTCAGGCTAAATACCCTAATAAAAACAATTATCAGCACATAAAACCATAGGGTTCAATCAATTACCAAATGTTAAATCCGATCCAAACTCCTTTTGCCGCCGGGCGCTAACTTGTCGGCGAAAAGCACATAAATGTGAGCTAAGCTGGCATTCTTGGAAGAGTTTTTCACAAACTTGTTAACGTGCTACAATTGGTTTGATATAAGTCAACTTAGCGTTGTTTATTACATTTCGGTCAGGTCTTGTACTGTTATATTGCTGTTAATGCGGATAAGATGTACACCCATTTTTAAGCGTACCAGGACAGGATGCACCTTGTCTTCCCGGGAAGCACGGCCTGGTCTTTAATGGCTCAAGAACATATTCTGTACAGTTGACGTTTTGCGCCGGATGACTCATCTGCTTTGTCTGGTCCTGTTAACTGTATGCCCTGTTTTAACTTTGTTGGCAATTTTAGGTAGCGAACACATGCAGACCCCGCACATACTTATCGTTGAAGACGAATTAGTGACTCGTAATACTCTCAAAAGTATTTTTGAGGCCGAAGGCTACATGGTTTATGAAGCTACGGATGGTGCTGAAATGCACCATATATTGACCGAGAACGACATCAACCTGGTGATCATGGATATTAACCTGCCAGGGAAAAACGGTCTGCTGTTGGCCCGCGAACTTCGCGAACAGGCTAACGTAGCCCTGATGTTCCTGACCGGTCGCGACAACGAAGTCGACAAAATTCTCGGCCTGGAAATTGGCGCAGATGATTACATCACTAAACCGTTTAACCCGCGTGAGCTGACCATCCGCGCACGCAACCTGCTTTCCCGCACCATGAATCTGGCGCCGCACAGTGAAGAGCGCAAGCTGGTTGAGAGCTACAAGTTTAACGGTTGGGAGCTGGACATCAACAGCCGTTCCCTGATCAGCCCACAGGGCGAGCAGTACAAGCTGCCGCGCAGTGAGTTCCGCGCCATGCTGCATTTCTGCGAGAACCCAGGCAAAATCCAGACCCGTGCCGATCTGCTGAAAAAGATGACCGGCCGTGAGCTGAAGCCACACGATCGTACCGTTGATGTGACCATCCGCCGTATTCGTAAACACTTCGAATCCACGCCGGATACCCCAGAAATCATCGCGACCATCCACGGTGAAGGTTACCGTTTCTGTGGCGATCTGCAGGACTAATTCCTGCGGGTGCAAAAAATTAAGGGCCGGTAATCCGGCCCTTTTCTATGCAGCAGACTATTTCCACGGCATAATAGGCACTGCGCTCAGGGCGTTTTTAGGCGAACCATCCACAACTTTATCGGAATAGCTCAGATAGATCAGCGCATTACGCTTCTGATCGTAAAACCGTACCACCTGAAGCTTTTTAAACACCAGTGAAGTCCGCTTTTGGAACACGACCTCGCCTTCCGCTTTGCCCTTGGCAATTTTATCGCTAAGTTCAACCGGACCAACCTGCTGACAGGAGATGGCCGCGTCTGAGGTATCCTCAGCCAGCCCAAGTCCACCCTTGATGCCGCCGGTTTTGGCGCGACTGATATAACAAGTTACATTTTTTACATCCGGATCGTCGAAGGCTTCAACCACTATCTTATGGTCTGGGCCAAACACCTTAAACACCGTGTCCACTGATCCAACCTGCTCAGCATGAGCGGTTACCGATGCAAAAATTACCGACGTGACTATTAACAATTTTCTCATTGTCATAACGTTACCATTGCTTAGAAAATAGATGACATTGTAAGGTAAACTTCTTCAGGCACTTGCCGCATGGTAACACCTCCCCGTTGTTTGAGGCGCATCAGCACAGGGTATTTGTCTTCTTGCAGACTGAATGCGTAACAGAAGCCAGTAGTGGAACTTTTCCCTGCACTAATTTTAACCAGGTAAGGATGATTTATGGATCAAGCCGGTATCATTCGCGATTTGCTTGTCTGGCTTGAAAGCCACCTTGATCAGCCGCTGTCTTTGGACAACGTGGCGACCAAGGCCGGTTATTCAAAATGGCACTTGCAAAGAATGTTTAAGGAAGTCACCGGACACGCGATTGGCGCATACATCCGCGCACGCCGTCTGTCTAAGGCCGCAGTAGCGCTTCGCCTGACCAGCCGTCCGATTCTGGACATTGCCCTGCAGTATCGTTTTGATTCGCAACAGACGTTTACCCGGGCATTTAAAAAGCAGTTCAACCAGACGCCTGCGTACTATCGCCGCTCGTCTGACTGGAACTCGTTTGGCTTACGTCCGCCGATCCGCCTGGGTGATTTCCACGTTCCCGAGCCTGCCTGGATCACTCTGCCGGAAACGGTGTTGGTTGGGCAAACGCAAAGTTACACCTGTACGCTGGAGCAGATCTCCAGTGCGCGGAGTGAGATGCGGTTGCACTTCTGGCGTCAGTTCCTGGCCGAAACGGATATGGTGCCGCCGGTGCTGTATGGCCTGCATCAGTCGCGTCCAAGCATGGAAAAGGATGATGAGCAGGAGATCCTGTACACCACCGCCGTGCCGTCGGACAAGCTGTCGCAGCCGTTGCAGTCCACGCAGACCGTGATGTTAGAAGGGGGGGAATACGTGCAGTTTACGTATGAAGGCCCGCACAGCGAGTTCCAGGACTTTATCCTGCTGGTGTACGGCACCTGTATGCCGATGCTGAAGCTGACCCGCCGCCATGGCCAGGATATCGAGCGCTTCTACACCCACGGTGGCAAGAAACGCGCCGAGCCGCCGACGGAGATCCGTTGTGAATATCTGATCCCCATCCGTGCACCGGCAGACTCAGCAACCGCGTAACCACAGGGTAATTGAGCACGGTATTCCCCGGCTTTTAGCGTGAAGGGGCGAAACACATCGCCCCTGCTTCATCTTCCGATGATTAGCGCTGCAGCTCATCCAGCGCAGGCTGATCGAGATGGGCAACATCCCCGGCCGTTTCCACGACCCAACCCGCTGCCAGCCAGGCACTTTGCTGATGATCGACGCGTGAAATCGAGCAGTTGCGTAAGCGCAGGCGACGTTCGGCATGCGCCGGCAGGCCCAATAAGGTACTGACCAACACACCCAGCGCCATACCGTGGCTGACGATCAGCGGACGGCTTCCTGCAGGCAGATCCAGACAGGCGTTCAGCGCGTTATGCATCCGCTCTGCCATCTCCGTCATCGACTCTCCGCCAGGAATGCGGCCGTTTTCAGTGCCGTCGACCAGCGTTTTCCGCCAGCTCTCCTGCTCGGCGGTCAGTTCATCCAGCGGCTGCTCTTCCAGCACACCCATGTTCAGCTCACGCAAGCGTGGGTCGAGGGTGACGTTGCAGCCACAGGCATCCGCAATGATCTCCGCCGTGCGTTTGGTTCGCCCCAAATCGCTGGAGATCACATGGGTGATGCCAAGATGTTTCACGCGCTCCCCAACCTGATGAGCCTGCTGCTCTCCTTTCTCCGTCAGCGCGCTGTCTGACTGTCCCTGAATGCGTCGGGCGGCATTCCAAAGCGTTTCTCCGTGGCGAACAAGATAGACCTGTAACATGCGATTTTCCGTTATACTGCGACAAATTTGCCTAAAGGGTTCAAACAATTATGTACCATGTTGTCGCTGCCACCATCAATCCAGCCAAAATTAAGGCAATTTCTCAGGCATTCAGCGATGTGTTCGGTGAAGGATCCTGCCATATTGAGGGTGTCGAGGTCGACAGCGGCGTGGCCGCACAGCCAATAACAAATCACGAAACGAGAACTGGCGCACGCCAACGGGTGATGAATGCCCGCCAGGTTCGTCCGGAAGCAGATTTCTGGGTGGCGATTGAAGCCGGGATCGAAGAAGAGAGTGCCTTCGCCTGGATGGTGGTGGAAAACCACAAACTGCGCGGCGAATCGCGCTCGGCCAGCTTTACGCTGCCGGCCATCGTGATGAAAGGGATCCACGAAGGCCGTGAACTGGGTGAAGAGATGTCCCGCCTCACCGGCATTGATAACATCAAGCAAAAAGGCGGTGCCATCGGCGCCTTTACCGCCGGCCTGCTGTCACGCACCAGCGTGTACCATCAGGCGCTGATTCTGGCGCTCTGCCCGTTCCATAATGATATCTATCAGATGAAGCCGGGCGAATCCGACGGATCAGATCTTATCTGAGCCGGTCAGCAGTTGCGCCTCCAGCCAGGCTTTCAGCGCTGGCGGCGCACTTTTCAGGCTGTTCGACCCACGGGTTATGGTCGCAATCCCCACCCCTAAATCGTTTTTCAATTCACGCTGGCTCAATTCGCCCCGCATCAATTCTTCAATAATCCGCAGTCGCGTTCCCAATGCTTCGCGCTCATCGGGCGTCATCATCAGTTGCAGCAGCGGCAGATGTAATCCATTGCCAAAGGCACGTTGCAGCAGCGTCACAAAACGCTGCCACTCTTCGTTATGCGGTTCCATGGTAACGGGAACGGAAGATTCGCTCATGTGTGGCCCATACTATTAAACTAGTACAGAAGCATAGCACAGGCCTGGCGCGATCAGTAGCGCCGTTGCCACTCGTTATCCGCCAGAATTTTGTCTGACTTATCCATGAAATGGCGATAATAAGCATCGTACGCCAGCACGTTTTTCACATAGCCGCGCGTTTCCGAGAACGGGATGGTTTCGATAAAGGCCACCGGATCCAGCTTGCCTGCGCTGTTACCCAGCCAGGTTTTCACCCGTGATGGGCCGGCGTTGTAGGCAGCAGACGAGAAGATGCGGTTCTGACCAAACTGCTGATAGACCGATTCCAGATACTGCGTGCCGATCTGAATATTGGTTTCCGGATCCAGCAACTGGCTGCTGTTGCTGTAGCCCGGCAGGCTGTAGACCTTCACCGTATGCTGCGCGGTAGCCGGCATCACCTGCATCAGACCCGATGCCCCCACCGGCGAGCGCGCTTTCGGGTTCCAGGCGCTCTCCTGACGGGCGATGGCCATCGCATAGCTAATCGGAATCGCCTTGCCGTTGGCGTAGCGCTGGAACTGATCCTGATAGGCCAGCGGGAAGCGTTCCTGCAGACTGTTCCACAATTTGCCGGTAATGGTTGCCTGCACGCTCAGCACCCACCAGTTTTGCTGGTAGGCATACTGGGCCAGCTGCTGCTGCTGCCCGCTGTTTTTACTGGAAACCAGGTAGCTCCATTCGGTGCGGGCAAGATTATCCATTCCCCAGTACATCAGCTCACGCACGCGGGCAATCTCGGCGCCCTGGGTCAGGCTGCTGTCCTGAGGCGGCGCCTTGTCGATTTGCATTTTGTACTCTTCGCCGAGCTTCTGCGCAGCCACCATCGGATAGAAACCGCGTTCCTGCATCAGTCCATGCAGGATTTTCTCGGCTTCCTCTTTCCGGCCCTGCTCTAACAGCAGGTCGGCCTGCCAGTATTGCCACTCATCTTTCTGTTTGGCTTCAACCGGCAGGCGGGCTATCCAGGTATTCAGACCGCGACGATCGTTATTGCCAAGCGACATCCTGACCCGGCGCTCAATCAACGCCGTGGAGTCGCTGCGCATCACCACATCATCACGCCAGCGTGCCTGTTCAGAGGTGATATCGTTGCCCATCAACCGCCAGGCGACCGCCTCTTTCAGATCCTGCGCTTCCCGATCGCTCATCTTCTGCGCGGTCACCAACGACGGGATCATCGCCCGGGCATTTTCCGCGTCTTCACGCGCCACGCGCGCAAACGCCAGCGAGGTCGCCTGACGGGTGAAATCGGTTGGGCCCACGGCGCGGGCAAAGGTCACCACCGTTTGAGGGTTGTTCTGCAGATCCATTACCGCGTTGGCCATGGTCTGATAATCTTCCGGCAGCTGTTTCGCGAGGAAATTGACCAGGCTGGTATTGCCTTCCTTCATCGCCAGACGCATGCGCTCAAGGGTGGTGATGGGCGTTTGCTGACCTGCAGCCTGCCAGACGCTGAACAGCTTATCGCAGGTTGCTGGCAGAGACGTGCCGCGCAGCCAGATGGCTTTCGCGCCATCCCAGGCGACCTGCTGCTGCCCGGTCGCCCATTTGGCGTAATACCAGTTACAGCGCGCGGACACCGGCTTCGGCTCTTCCGGGCTGAACACCAGCAAACCGCGCCAGTCTTCACGACGGGCCAGTTCATTAACAAAGCGGGAAGGTAAGGAGCGTACCGGCGGTAAGGTCGGATACTGCTTAATAAAGGCATTCACTGCCAGCCCGGTTTCCTGATCCAGGTGCTGAGCCAGCTCACGGTATTCAAGATAAGGATAAAGAGGATAGTCACGTAACGTGGGCATCAGCTGCGCCACCGTATCCATTTGATTGCTGTCCCACGCCTGCTTAATCTGCAAATAACGACCGCGCTGCGCATCCAGCGAATCGGCGTGTGCCATTCCTGTAACTACCGTTAAACAGGCGCCTGCTATCCACAACTGCCACTTGTCCGCCATGACTTTCCCCACGTTAACGCCTCTCTTTATCCTGAACTCACGTTACAACTTCCTTCATGCTAACCAGGCTTACGCACTACTGCACTGATATGCACAAATATTTACTAAACTTTGGTCAGTTTTTTAGCGGATATGCATCACATTTCACGGATCAAGTGATTGCGGTATCCGCACCCGCCGTTAATCATGGCGCATGATTGTTACTGTGCATAGCACAGGCAAAACCTGGCACACCGTTCTCCCGGTGGGCCAGGTTTTTTTATTTTCAGGGCGGATAAATGAAGATCGCAAAAATCCTTAATAATAATGTGGCGATTATCCTGGCGGACAACGGCCACGAACAGGTGGTGATGGGACGCGGTTTAGCCTTTCAAAAACGCGTCGGCGATGAGCTGGATGCCGGCCTGATTGAAAAAGTGTTCGCGCTGCAAAGCGATGCGCTCACCGCCCGTCTGAGCGAACTGCTGTCGGAAATCCCGCTGGAGGTGATCACCACCACCGAGCTGATTATCGCCGAAGCCCGCCGCGAGCTGGGCACGCCCTTACATGAGAGCCTGTCGATTGCCCTCAGCGATCACTGCCACTTTGCGCTGGAGCGGCACCGGCAAAACCTGCCAATCCGCAATGTGCTGAAGTGGGAAATCAAAACGCTGTACCCTAAAGAGTTCGCGCTGGGCCTGAACGCCCTTGAGCTGATTGAAAAACGGCTGGGCGTAACGCTACCGGAGGATGAAGCCGGGTTTATTGCCCTGCATCTGGTCAACGCCCAGCTGGGCAGCGATATGTCCGATGTGTCGCATATCACCCAGTTTATGCAGGAGATCCTGCATATCGTGAAGTACCGGCTCCAGCTGGATTACCGCATCGACAGCCTGAGCTATAACCGCTTTGTTAACCATCTGAAGTTCTTCGCCCAGCGCATGCTCGGCAAACGCGGCGTGTGGAGTGACGATGAGTCGTTGCATGATGTGGTGCGCGATAAATATCCGCTCTCCTACCAGTGCGCGCAAAAAATTGACCAGCATATTCAGCAAAAACATCACTACACGCTCTCCTGTGAAGAACGCATGTTCCTGACCATTCATATCGAGCGGGTGCGTAAGGAAACGCTGGCGTTAGCGGAGGACGCAGACGAGGCGTAACGCCGGGCGGAAACCGCCCGGCGAGCGGTTATTTCAGTGACTCACCGTGGCTGCGGATCACCTGCTGATACCAGTAGAAGCTCTGCTTACGGGACCGCGCCAGCGTTCCGTTCCCCTGGTCATCACGGTCAACGTAGATAAAGCCATAGCGTTTGGAGAATTCCGCTTTCGAGGCGCTGACCAGGTCAATCGGCCCCCAGCAGGTATAGCCCATCACTTCCACGCCATCTTCAATCGCTTCGCGCACCTGCACTAAATGATCGTTCAGATACTGAATGCGGTAATCATCCTGAATGCTGCCGTCGGCTTCGACCTTATCTTTCGCGCCCAGGCCATTTTCAACAATAAACAGCGGCTTCTGGTAACGGTCGTACAGCATATTCATCAGAATGCGCAGGCCTTCCGGATCGATCTGCCAGCCCCAGTCGGAACTGGCCAGATGCGGGTTCGGCACCATTGAGAGAATATTGCCGCGCGCCTTCTGGTTCTCTTCTTCATTGGTGGTGACGCAGCCGGTCATATAGTAGCTGAAGGAGATGTAATCGATGGTGT
The DNA here is from genome assembly GCF_000196615.1 of Erwinia billingiae Eb661. Taxonomy (NCBI): domain Bacteria; kingdom Pseudomonadati; phylum Pseudomonadota; class Gammaproteobacteria; order Enterobacterales; family Erwiniaceae; genus Erwinia; species Erwinia billingiae. Next base: position 781,886 of record NC_014306.1, on the reverse strand, counting down.
GTTGCAGGTCCTGCTTATCCTGCTCGCTCACCTCCAGCGTGATATTGCGGTCGGCAAAGAATCGCCGCATATAGGCCGGATAGTAGCCGCGCACCTGCACATCGCCGAAGAACAGCCATTCGCGGTTCTGTTGCAGGGTTTCCATCACGTCCGCCGGACGGCAGCTCAACGGGTAGAGTAACCCGCCCAGCAGCATATTGCCGATCTGCCCGTCCTTGACGATCTGATGGCAGGCCTTCACCGCGCGGGCGCTGGCCACCAGCTGATGATGAATGGCCTGATAAATTTCCGCCTCGCTGCTCTCTTCAGCCAGACCCACGCCGGTGTAGGGCGCGTGAAGCGACATATTGATTTCATTGAAGGTCAGCCAGTGCTTCACCTTGTGCTGATAACGGCTGAACACCGCCCGGGCATAACGCTCGAAACAATCGATGGTGGTCCGGCTTCCCCAGCCACCGTATTGCTCGACCAATCCCACCGGCATTTCGTAATGAGACAGGGTCACCAGCGGCGTAATCTGGTATTTGGCCATCTCATCGAACAGGCGATCGTAAAACGCCAGCCCTTCTTCATTCGGCGACTGTTCATCGCCCTGCGGGAAGATGCGCGTCCAGGCAATCGAGGTGCGCAGCACGGTGAAGCCCATCTCGGCGAACAGCTTGATGTCCTCCGGGAAACGGTGGTAGAAGTCGATCGCCACGTCCTTGATGCCAGCATCCCCCGGCACGCGTTCCACTCGCCCGCCAAAAATGCCGTTGGGTTGCAGATCCGAGGTCGACAGCCCTTTGCCGCCCTGCTGATGCGCCCCTTCAACCTGATTGGCCGCGACCGCGCCGCCCCATAAGAAATTATCCGGAAAACGTGTGTTCATGGTGAATCTCCTGTTAGTTCAATATGGTCAGTAACGGCGCACCTGCAGATACCGCGCCGTCGCTGAGGATAAGTACGTCGATGTAGTCATCGCTGTTGCTGACCAGCACCGGCGTGGTCAGGTCGTAACCCGCCGCTTTTATCGCTTCTAAATCAAATTCCAGCAGCAGATCGCCGACCCTGACCGGCTGGTCGTTGCTGACGCGCGGGAAGAAAAACTGTCCGTCGAGTTTGACGGTATCCAGTCCCACGTGGATCAGCACTTCGGCCCCGTCGTCGGAGGTCAGCCCAACCGCGTGGCCGGTGCGGAACATTGATGACACGATGCCGTTGACCGGCGACAGCACGCGCCCCTGTTGTGGAACAATCGCTACCCCTTTGCCCAACAGCCCGCTGGCAAAGGTGGCGTCCTGAACCTGCTCCAGCGGCAGCGTTTCACCGCTGATCGGGCTGACTACCGCTTGCCTGCGCGAGGAGGCTTTCTCAACCGGCGGTTCAACGGGCACCTCAACCGGTACGGCAGATAAGCCGAAACCGTAGGTGGTTACGGCGGCAAAAATCAGCGCCACCGCAGAGCCGACAAAGGCGGCCCACACGCTGGCATCGATGCCGGTTGGCGGCACGATTTGCAGGAAGGTGAAGATGCTGGCAAAGCCGAAGGAGTAGATGGTGGTATGGAAATAGCCGAGGATGGCGGCGCCCAGTGCCCCGCCGATGCAGCCAAAGATAAACGGACGGCGATGCGGTAAGGTCACGCCATACACCGCCGGTTCGGTGATACCGAAAATGCTGGCGGTGAAGGCAGATCCGGCAATCGCTTTCAGCTTGATATCGCGCGTTTTCAGCATCACGCCAAGCGTGGCGCCCGCCTGCCCCATCACCGCAGGCAGCAGCAGTGGCACCAGCGTGTCCTGGCCGAAGGTGGCAAGATTGTTCAGCATCACCGGCACCAATCCCCAGTGCAGGCCGAAAATCACGCAGATTTGCCAGATAGCCCCCATAAACGCGCCAGCCACCGTTGGGCTGAGGCTGTAAATCCAGACATAGCCTTCCGCCAGCCAGCGGCTCAGCCAGGTGGCGGCGGGGCCAATGATCAGAAAGGTCAGCGGCACCGCCAACAACAGGCAAATCAGCGGGGTGGTAAAGTTGCGCACCGCAGACGGCGATCGTGGATGCACCACCCGCTCAATCAGGCTGGCCACCCAGGCGGCAAAGATAATCGGGATCACCGAGTAGCTGTAATTGAGGATCTCAAGCGGGATGCCGAAGAAGTTAAGCGACTGCCCCAGCTTCTGGCTTTCCACCACCGCCATGATTTGCGGATGCACCAGCGCGGCGGCGATGGCCATGCTGATAAACGGATTGCCGCCAAATTTTTTCCCGGCGCTAAAGCCCAGCAGGATCGGCAGGAAGAAGAACAGGCCATCGCTGGCAACAAACAGCACTTTGTAACTGCCGCTCTCCTGATGCATCACGCCCAACACCAGCATCAACGCCAGCAGGCCCTTGATGATCCCCGTGGCGATCATCACGCCGATAAACGGGGTAAAAATGCCGGACACCAGGTCGATAAAGCGGGCGAACAGGTTCTCTTTACTGGCGTTCTCACCGTCTGTCGGCCCGTTCTCGGTACCTAACAGGCGATAGACCTCGCCGACATTATTGCCAATCACCACCTGATACTGGCCGCCGCTCTCGACCACCATGATCACCCCAGGGTTCTGCTTCAGGGCCGCCGTATTGGCCTTGCGGCTGTCTTTCAGCTTGAAACGCAGACGGGTCGCACAATGCATCACGCTGTGAATATTGTTCTTGCCACCGACACCGTCGATGATTTCATCTGCCAGCTGCTGGTATTGCATACCCTGTCTCCTGAACGCGCCTGTGAAAAATGAGCAAAAAAAAACCTCAGGCACGGCGTCTTGGGGAAGACGCCGTGCCTGAGGTTTTGCCTGTAAACAGTAACAATCCTGTGGCCGCTATCAATGTCATTTCAGCGGCGAACAGGCAAGATTTTTAATGGGTTTCAGTAGCGAACTGTGAGGCGAGTCAAATTTCGCCGGCCTTTGCAGGGGTTAAACGGCGCGGAATAGCGGGAAAATGTGGGCAGCTTGCCGACGGCATTGCGAGGCTAATCATCGGCTTGTGGCGTTATTCTTATTAGCGGGCTAAAACGATGATAATAATAATTATTATGCTATTATCCAGCCTTGCTCCTGCCCAAGCCCTGACGATTTCTTAACTGATTCTATACTTCCGTTGATCGCAGGCTTATGTCCGTGGTCAGGGGTCAGGGGTCAGTGAGGGTTCCCTTAAGAAGAGAAACGTTATGAACCACATAGTTTATGTTGTTGATGATGATGAGTCTGTGACCACCGCGCTGACCAACCTACTCAGCTCACAAAATTATGACGTGGCGGCCTTTTCGTCTCCGGACGCCTTTCTGGCGCATCCCTTTTACCCATCGCCCTGCTGCCTGATTGTCGATATTAATATGCCGGGCACCGACGGATTCGGCGTGGCCAGCGCGCTGATGGAACGAGGCTATTCCATCCCCACCATCTTTCTGACCAGTTTTGGCACCATTCCGGTGACCGTCCGGGCAATGAAAGCCGGCGCCTTCGAGTTCCTGACCAAGCCGGTCGATCCCGAGCGACTGTTGCAGGCGGTGGAAGAAGCGCTGAGGATTTCCGAAGACGGTATGGCTTCCTCGCAGCAAAAGCTGGAGCTGACCGCGCGGCATCATTCGCTGACGCCGCGTGAAGGCGAAGTGATGTTGCTGGCTATTGGCGGCTTACAGAATAAGCAAATCGCCGCCGAAATGGGGATCAGCGAAATCACCGCGAAGGTGCACAAACGCCGGGTGATGGAGAAAATGCAGGTGCGTTCCCTTTCCGATTTGGTGCGGGCGGCCGAACGGCTCAATATCGAAAAAACCCGGGGCCGCTAGCAGCCCCGGCTTATCCCCTATGCTGGCGGTTCGGTCGGCAGCGTAAACCAGAAAATACTGCCGCCGCCTTCCCGATTTTCAGCCCGCAACTCGCCCCGATGCTTTTTAATGATCTCATCACTGATGGTCAGTCCCATGCCCATGCCCTCTTTCTTGGTGGTGTAGAACGAGTCAAAGATGCGTTTGATCACCGGTTCAGGCAGGCCGGTGCCGGTATCGGACACCTCAAAGCGGATCAGCGCAGGCGTTGGATTGGACGACGACAGCGTCAGCAGATGTGCCCGCTGCTGGGTTTCATCCATCGCTTCGATGGCATTCAGCACCAGATTTAACAACAGCTGCTGGATCTGCACGCGGTCGCAGTACACCGCGTCATTGCTGGCGCGCAGCTTAAGCTCAAGGCCAATCCAGCGCCTTTCCAGCTCCATGCGGGACAGCGACAGGATATCGCGGGCAATCAGGTGCAGATTCGCCCGGCCAAATTCAGCGGCATGATTGCGGGTCAGCGATTGCAGGCCACGGATAATATCGCCCGCCCGTTTCCCTTCGTTGATGATCTCCTGCAGGCTGGAACAGGCATTTTCGAGGTGGATGGGGTCACGTTTAAGCCAGCGCAGGCTGGCACCCGCATTTGCCACAATCGACATCAGCGGCTGGTTGATTTCATGAGCGATGGAGGAGGTCAGCTGCCCGACGGTGGTGGCGCGGGAAACTCTGGCGAGATCGGCCTGCGCCATGCGCGCAGCATCTTCCGACAGCCGCTGCGCGGTGATATCGCTGATGGTGCCGAAATACTCTTTCACCTCCGCGCCGCTGTCGACCGGCTCGCCGATCCCTTTGATATAGCGACACTCGCCATTCGGCCTGAGCACGCGAAACTCCGCCTGCATGATGATGCCGTTACCCACACTGTCGCTCACCAGCTCGCTGATACACTGGCGATCGTCAGGATGGACGCGGGTTAAAAAGTTGGCCATCGACAGGCTCTTTTGCTGTTCAGGCAGCCCGAGGATCAGCCGGTATTCATCCGAAATCTCCATCATGTCCTGCTCCAGATACCAGTGCCAGGTGCCGGTATGGCTGATCTTCTCCCCGAGCATCAGCGAGGTCTGGCTGGATCGCAGCTGTTTCTCGACGCGGCGTCGCTGAATGTTCTCTTCCAGCAGCTCACTGTAGAGGCGGGTGGTTTCCAGTGAAATCGCCGCCTGCGCGCCCAAAATCGCCACGATTCTGGAGTGTTCCGCGGTAAACACCTCCGGCATCAGCCTGTTTTCCAGGTACAGCACGCCGACCATCCGCGCCTGCTTAAACATCGGTACGCACATCACCGCCGCGCCAGACGCCACCAGATAGGGATCCTGGCTGAACGGGCTGAACACCTCCGGTTTGCCGGTGCGGATCTCCTGGCCGGTGCGGATCACCGCCGATAAAACCGCCAGCGGCAAATCCGTTGAGGTTGGGGTGACCTGCACAATTTTCACCCGGGTGCCATCGGCCGTGGCGTTGGCCATCGCTTCGATTTCGGGAACCTGCCCTTCCAGTAAGCGGATCAGCAGACACCGCTGCGCACCGGCCCGCTCCAGTAACATCATCATCAGGGTATTGATCAGGCGATCCAGGTTGATCTCTTCGGTCAGCGCGCGCATCGCGGCGATCACACTTTGCAGATCGCTGACCGCTTCATTCTGATCGAAGCTGACGGTATTGAAAGGCGAATGCTGGGCGGCCGGTGCCAGATAAGCATGGCGGGATCCCAGCTGCCGGACTTTGGCGTCGGCTCCCCAGCGTTGCCAGGCCTTGATCGCGCCCTTCAGGTAAGCCTCTGCCGCCACCGATAATCCGCGCGCGCTGGCAAAGCGGGCGGCCAGCTCATGCGCCACGCCGTTTATGTGCTCAAACTGGCCGCTGCGGGATAAGGCGATGGCCTGTTCATAATGCTCAGCGGCGGCACTGTTATGGCCTTCCAGCCGCAGGATTTCGGCCCGCAGCAATGCCTGTTTATCGGCAAACGTTTTGGCATTTTCGGTGGCCCAGGTAGCGATTTTTTCAAAATGCGCCGCCACCTGTTGCTGCTTATCGGCAGTGAAGGTCGCCGGTTCCAGCTGCAGGGTCAGCGACAGCGCGCTGTAAAGATGAAAGTCGAGCATATGAATGTGCCCGGGGATTGAATCGGTAAAGCGCGCCGCCTGTGCCAGGCAACGTTCCGCATGACGGTATTCGCCCGAGAAAAAATGCGCCATACCGCGGTAAAGCCAGTGCCAGAACTGCATCAAAAACAACGGCTGCGTAGCGATACCGCTGCCGGCCAGTCGCAGTCCGTCCGCGACAAAATGCTCGCCTGACATCTCGCTTCGCGAGCCATCACGCAGGAACAACACAAAGTCGCGCTGCATCTGCAGCACGCATTCCACATCCTGATACTGCGCCTTGCGCACATAGGCCAGGCCGCGTTCAATGGTGGTCAGCACGCCTTCCAGGTGATCGCCTCGCGCCAGGTAGTTCATGGTTTGATGGCGTAACGCCAGACAGGCAGAGGTGCGATCGCCATTGGCCACCGCCACGTTGAAGGTTTCCTTTGCGCGCTCGATGGCATAGGCCAATGGCATGGTCCAGACGCTGACCTGATCCAGCGGCATCAGGGTGCGGGCCTTATAGCGGGTAAAATCGTGGTGATAAACCAGCTCCCGCGCCAGCAGCGCACTGGCATAGCCGCGGCTGTACTCGTCGTAATGGCTGCCGCACAGCACGCCATACCAGGACAGCGCAAAGGTCGAGGCCCCGCTGATCCCCTGCTCCAGGGTCAGGTGCAGCATTTTGCAGACGATCATAAAGTGCAGTCGTGGATTGCAAAACGCCGCAAACATGCTGGCGCTGGCCATCAGGTTGATGATCGCCTGACTCTCACGGCTGGCCATCAGCGGCAGCGAGCGGAAGCGGGTGTAAGGATTGATGCCGACATCCGCCTTCAGCAAAATCCTCGCGGCATCACATTCGGCCTTGTCGGGATGGCGGTTCAGCTGGATGCCAAATACCGCCAGCCAGCCAATGGCGGTTTCCAGCGCCAGGCTGTTGTCAGACTGGCGCATATGTATTTCCGCCAGCCAACAGGCGGCGATCGCTTTATCGGTGATGTTGCCCGGCGCTGCCAGCAACTGCTCGCAATGCGCGCGCACCACGGCAAGATTGCCCTGTAGAAACGCCCACTCGGTCTCTTCCAGCAGCGTCCGGCGGGTAACCGACACCGATTCCAGCGGCGCTAACACAGGGGCGGCATGTTCCCTGTACCGGCAGGCGCGCAGGCCTTGTCGATCGTAACCCCATTTCTGCGGCGTGCGGCCGTGGTGGATGAGGCCATCCTGCACCGCCTGACGGAAAAACGCCTGGGTCGCGAGCGGATTACCGGCGGTTTTCTCGTGGATCAGCTGCGCCAGTTCCTCTGTCGCCGCCGCACGGTCATGGAAGATGTCCGCCAGCCACAGCGCGACCGCGTTTACCGACAGGGGCTGAGGGCTGATCTCCACCGAGCGGCCCGCCGAACGCTGAAGCGCCGTTAGCTGCTGGCCGATCTGCGCACCGGGTAGCGAAGCCAGATCGTGATGGGCGATCACCAGCATCAACGGCGCATCTTCACTCATTTCCAGCAGGTTTTGCAGCAGCAGCAGGCTGGCCCGATCGACCCAGTGAATGTCGTCGATCAGCATCACCAGCGGCCTGCCCGGCCGGGCGAAGGCGTTGACCAGGCGACAGACCATATGGGTAAAACGGTGTCGGGCATCGGGCGACTCGACTTCGTCAGGTGCTTGCGCCTTCTGCTGCAACAACACCCCCAGCTCAGGCACAAAATCGATCGCCAGCCCGACATAATCGCCCAGCAGCCGGACCAGGTGCGATCGCCAGCGGGCGACCTCTTCCGCCGACAGTCCCAGCAGATTCAGCACCACCATCCGAAACGCAGCGGTAAAGACGCCATAAGGCCGCCGCGGCGCGTAGCGATCGGCTGTCACCACCGTTAACAGCAGCGACTTTTGCTGTAATTTTTTCACGCCCGAGGCCAGCAGCGCGGACTTTCCGCTGCCCGCGGCTCCCACGATCGCCGTCAGCGCGGATCGGCCGCTGTGCATCACTTCATCGAACTGCGCCAGCAGCTGGGCAGCCTGAGGGTGTTCGGTATTCAGGGTTTCGCAGGCAAACCCGTTGCGCTGGGTATCCTGCAAGCCTGGGATAAAAGGCGCAATCTGGCCGTCGGGCGTCAGAGTCGCCAGGCAGCGCTGCAGATCGGCCTGCAGCCCCTCCACCGTCTGATAACGCTGCTGCGGGGATTTTTCCAGCAGCTTCAAGAGGATGGCAGACAGCACCGGCGGGACATCGCTGCGCATCAGGTGCGGCGGATGCGGCTCGGAGGCGACATGATGATGAACCCATTCGGCATGGCCGCCGTCGGCGTTGCCGAAAGGCAGCTTCCCGGTCAGCAGCGCGTACAGCACCATGCCGAAGCTGTAGAGATCGCTTAACGGCGTCACCTGCTGCGCGGTGCGGCGGGTATGCTCTGGCGACATATACGCCAGCGTGCCGCCGGATGCGGGTAATCCCGGCGGTAACGGCGCCGTTGACGTCAGCGAGGCCAGTCCGAATCCGCCTAACCGAAACGCGCCGTCTTCGGTGAGAAAGAAGTTGGCGGGCTTGATGTCGCCGTGAACCAGCCCCTGCTGATGCATCTGGCTTAACGGCGCACAAAGCCGGATGGCGCTGGTGAGGAAGTCGGCCAGCGTTTGCGGCGTCAGGCTAAGAAAGTCTGCCAGCGTGCGATGGGAAAAGAGTTCATAAATCAGCGCGTAACGGCCATGGAAATGGCTTTGTGCCAGCGGCCGGATCGCCCAGCGTTCGCTAAGTTGCTCACGCAGCGCGTACTCATTTTTCAGCAGTGGCGTCACCTGAAAGGTGGCGTCTTCGCTGGCGGCGGTGGCAATAATAAAGCTGTCGGCCGTACTGCGGCAGAGATACCAGGCCCGCTGACTTTCCTGTGCCAGCGGACTGAGGGTCAGATCTTCCGGCAGCGAAAATCCCTCTTCGCCGACCAACTGCAGTGCGGCGGGTGACAGGCTCATGACGGCGCTTCTCCTGGCGATAACAGCTGGCGGATGTGAGTGAACAACGTATCAATCTCGATGGGTTTGGGCAAAAAAGCAAGCGCGCCCAACTCAATCGCCACCCACAGCATGTTCTCGTCCCCGTCGCCCGAGATAAGAATGGCAGGCGGTGCCTTCAGCCGATGGCTCAGCTCGCTGAACAGCTCAACGCCACTCATCCCCTGAAGCCGCACATCAATGATAAACAGCGCCGCCTCGCGCAGCGCGATGCGATCCGCCAGCAGAGCCTCTGCCGACTCAAAGGCCAGCGTGCAGTAACCTTCTGATTGCAATAAGTTACTCAGCCCACTGCGGACCGAGGGTTCGTCATCCACAATAACAATGGGCCGTGAACGCATCCGGATATCCTTTTACATGGCGCGGGCGAGTCAGGGAAAGCGGCTCAGGGCGTTTTATCCCGGTCCGGGAGCGTCGACCCGGATCAGCGCGCAGGCACCGGTGCCAGCGTGCGGTGCTCACTCTTCTGACGGGAAGGGGCTTTGTGCACCATGGTATAGGCGTAATCCACGCCGATGCCGTAAGCACCCGAATGCTCTTTAGCAATGTTCATCACCGCGTCATAGGTATCGCGATGCGCCCAGTCACGCTGCCACTCCAGCATCACCTGCTGCCAGGTGACCGGCACCACGCCCGCCTGGATCATGCGCTGCATGGCAAAGTCATGCGCTTCTTTGGTGGTGCCACCGGACGCATCGGCCACCATATAAATCTCATAGTCCCCTTCCAGCATCGCGCAGAGGGCAAAACTGTTGTTGCACACTTCGGTCCACAGGCCGGAAACCACCACCTTCTTTTTACCGTTGGCGGCCAGCGCATCACGCACTTTCTGGTCATCCCAGGAGTTCATTGAGGTGCGTTCGAGGATATCCAGCCCTGGGAACACGTCCAGCAGTTCGGGATAGGTATGGCCGGAGAAGCTCTCGGTTTCTACCGTGGTGATAATGGTAGGAATATTGAAGACTTTTGCCGCTTTCGCCAGCGCCACGGTATTGTTTTTCAGCACCTGACGGTCAATTGACTGGACGCCAAAGGCCATCTGCGGCTGCTGGTCGATGAAAATCATCTGGCTGTTATGAGGCGTCAAAACTTCAAGTTTAGCGTTAGTCATTGTGGTCACCCATTGAGGTTGAAAAGCGAATTAAGCTACCGAAAAATCACTGTCAGCCCGCAGTCTAAGGCGATTAATTCACCGTCACTATTATCTCTGCGTATAACTATACGGACGTATAGTTATCCCTTCGTATAACTAGACGATCGGCCAAACTCCTCACCATACTTCTTCAACGTTGGTGCCCTGCTGTCCGGCACCCAGCTCCCCTTTTCCGTACTGCCGCCTGCGCCGGGCGGTGCGGACATCTCACGTCAGGAGGATCCATGGTCACGCCCGCTAAAGCCGATCTTATTTTCACCAACGGCAAGTTCCACACCGTTGATCGTCAACAGCCCTTCGCGGAAGCCGTCGCGATTTCACAGGGTAAATTTCTGCAGGTGGGCACGGTAGCCGAGGTCATGCAGTACCACGATGACGCCACCAAAGTGATCGACCTTAAAGGCCACACGGCGGTGCCCGGCCTGAATGACTCCCACCTGCATTTGATCCGGGGCGGCCTGAATTACAACCTGGAGTTACGCTGGGAAGGGGTGCCTTCATTAGCCGATGCGCTGCGGATGCTGAAGGAGCAGGCGCTGCGCACCCCGTCTCCACAGTGGGTGCGGGTGGTGGGTGGCTGGACCGAATTCCAGTTTGCCGAGCGCCGGATGCCGACACTGGAAGAAATCAATGAAGCCGCGCCCGACACGCCGGTGTTTGTCCTGCACCTTTACGATCGCGCCCTGCTCAACCGCGCTGCGCTAAAGGTGGTCGGCTACACCAAAGACACGCCGAATCCACCGGGCGGCGAAATCCAGCGTGACGGCAACGGCAACCCGACCGGCATGCTGATTGCCCGGCCAAATGCGATGATCCTCTATGCCACGCTGGCAAAAGGGCCGACGCTGCCGCTGGAACAGCAGGTCAACTCGACGCGTCAGTTTATGCGCGAACTTAACCGTCTTGGCCTGACCAGCGCCATCGACGCCGGCGGCGGCTTCCAGAATTACCCCGAAGACTACCAGGTGATCGCCGAGCTGCACGAGAAAAAGCAGATGACGCTGCGCATCGCCTACAACCTGTTTACCCAGCGACCGGGCCATGAACTCGAGGACTTTGAAAAGTGGACCGACATGCTGTCACCCGGCCAGGGCAGCGACTACTTCCGCCATAACGGCGCCGGCGAAATGCTGGTGTTCTCGGCGGCAGACTTTGAAGATTTTCTCGAACCGCGACCGGATTTAGCGCCCGGCATGGAAGACGAGCTGGAACGCGTGGTGCGCCATCTGGTCGAGCATCGCTGGCCGTTCCGCCTGCATGCCACCTATGACGAATCCATCAGCCGCATGCTGGACGTGTTTGAGAAAGTGAACCGCGACATTCCGTTTAACGGCCTGCACTGGTTCTTCGACCATGCAGAAACCGTCACCCAGAAGAATATCGACCGCATCAAGGAATTGGGCGGTGGGATCGCGGTGCAGCACCGCATGGCGTTCCAGGGGGAATACTTTGCCGAGCGCTACGGCATTGAAGCCACCCGCCACACGCCGCCCGTGGCGCGCATGCTCGACACTGAGGTGCCGGTGGGTCTCGGCACCGACGCCACCCGCGTCGCCAGCTACAACCCGTGGACCGCGCTGTACTGGCTGGTCTCCGGGCGCACCGTCGGCGGAATGCAAATGTATGAGGCCAGCGCACGTCTGGATCGCGAAACCGCGTTGATGCTGTGGACCCAGGGCAGTGCCTGGTTCTCCAGCGAGCAGGGGAAAAAAGGCCAGATCAAGGTCGGACAGCTGGCCGATATGGCGGTGCTGAGCAAAGACTTCTTCAGCGTGCCGGAAGAGGAGATCAAAGGGATTGAATCGGTGTTAACCGTGGTCGATGGCAACGTGGTCTACGCCGCCGGGACCTTTGGTGCCGAGGCACCGCCGTCGATTCCGGTGCTGCCCGACTGGTCGCCGGTGGTGAAGGTGCCGGGCCATTATCGCAGCGCACCACCGCAGGCCGCCTCCCGGGTGGGAATGATGCCGTCGGTGCACCATTGCAGCGGCCCGTGCGGCGTTCACAGCCATCAGCACGATGCGGCGCGCGGCGCTAACGTGCCGGTGTCCGAAGATACCGCTTTCTGGGGCGCGCTGGGTTGCAGCTGCTTTGCGTTCTGAGCCGATGAATAACGCCACGACTCCACCGTCTGAGGTACCCGCATGGCGCAGGTAAATGATATTCACAGTGCCAGCACGCCGCTGCCTGAAGACCTGCCGGCGGTGAGCGTTTCGCCCTGGCAGCCTTTGCGGCTGCCGGTGTTCCGTATGCTGTGGCTGGCCACCGTCGTTTCCAACATCGGTTCATGGATGAACGATGTGGGGGTGAACTGGACGATGCTGACCCTGAGTGCCGATCCACTGTCGGTGGCAATGGTGCAGGCGGCCAGCAGCCTGCCAATGTTCCTGTTTGCGCTGCCGTCGGGGGTGCTGGCCGATATCGTCGACCGGCGCAAATACCTGCTGTTTTCGCAACTGTGGGTCTTTATTGCCGCGGCGATCCTGACGGTGCTGTCGTTTACCGGCCACGTCACGCCGCTGGTGCTGCTGGTGGCGGCGTTCTTCCTCAGCGCCGGTGCGGCAATGAGCTCGCCGCCGTTTCAGGCCATCGTGCCGGATCTGGTCGACAAGCCGTCGCTGGGTCCCGCCATTGCCCTTAACTCCCTCGGCATCAATATCAGTCGCGCCATTGGTCCGGCGCTGGGCGGGTTGATCCTCTCCTTCGTGGGCCCGTGGATGGTGTTTATGCTCAATGCGCTGTCGGTGCTGGGGGTCGCGCTGGTGCTGTATCGCTGGAAAGCCGAACCAACCGTGCAGCGCCTGCCGCCGGAGCATTTTTTCTCTGCGGTCCGCGCCGGTCTGCGTTACGTCCATGCCGCGCCGGTGTTGCGAAATGTGCTGGTGCGCACCGTCGCCTTCTTTGTTTTCGGCAGCGCGGGCTGGGCATTGCTGCCGCTGGTCGCCCGCCGTGAACTGGGGCTGGGGCCTGGCGGTTACGGCATCATGCTGGCATTTATTGGCGTCGGGGCGATTTGCGGCGCGCTGTTCCTGCCGTGGATGCGCAAACGTTTCAGTGCCGACCGGTTGATGGTGCTGGCCAGCCTGATGTTTGCCCTCACTATGCTGGCGCTGGCCTGGGTACGTCATTTCTGGCTGCTGAACGCCTTTGAATTCTTCACCGGTTTTGCCTGGATTGCGGTGCTGTCTACCCTCAATCTTGGCGCGCAGCGCAGCGCCGCCAGATGGGTAAAAGCCCGCGCGCTGGCGGTGTACCTGACGGTGTTCTTTGGATCAATGACCGCCGGCAGCGCCATCTGGGGGCAGCTGGCGTCCCACTATGGCATTCCGGCCTCGCTGTGTATTGCCACCGCCGGGATGATCCTCGCCAGCGCCACCGTGTTGCGCTGGCGGCTGGATCAGGATCCCGATCTGAATCTCGACAGCATCGCCCGCGATGAAAACGGCACCCTGCCCGATGTCCGTCACGATCGCGGGCCGGTGATGGTCAGCTATGAATACCTGATCGCCAGCGACCAGGCCCACAGCTTCACGGTCTGTATTCAGGAGATGCGCCGGGTACGACGGCGCGGCGGTGCGATCAACTGGTGTCTGTACGAAGACATTTTGCGGCCCGGTATTTTTGTCGAAACCTTTGTCGTCGGCTCCTGGATGGAGCACCTGCGGCAAAAGGAACGTTACACCATTAACGACAGCAAAATTCAAAACCGGGTGCTGGCCTTCCATCAGGGAGACAGCCAGCCTGAAGTTCGCTATCTGGTCGCTCCGGTCTGACCGGGGCCCGTTATCACCGTTTCACTCAACGACAGGATAAACACCATGAGCACGATTAAAACCTCCGATGGCACAGCGATCTATTACAAAGACTGGGGCACCGGCAAACCGGTGCTGTTCAGTCATGGCTGGCCGTTGGATGCGGATATGTGGGACAGCCAGATGAACTTCCTGGCGGAACGAGGCTACCGTGGCATTGCCTTCGATCGCCGTGGCTTTGGCCGCTCCGATCAGCCGTGGACCGGCTACGATTACGATACCTTTGCCTCTGATATCAACGAACTGATCGTGCAGCTTGATCTGAGCGACGTGACGCTGGTGGGCTTCTCGATGGGCGGCGGCGACGTGGCGCGTTATCTCGGCACTTACGGCAGCGATCGCATTGCCGGGCTGGTGCTGCTGGGCGCGGTGACGCCGATCTTTGGCAAGGCCGATGACTATCCTGAAGGGGTGGATCTGTCGGTATTCAGCGGCATCAAAGCGGGACTGCGTCAGGATCGCGCGCAGTTTATCAGTGATTTTGCCGTGCCTTTCTACGGCACCAACGCCGGGCAGACCGTCTCCGCGGGCGCACTGACGCAGACCCTGAACATTGCACTGCTGGCGTCGCTGAAAGGCACCATCGACTGCGTTACTGCCTTCTCAGAAACGGATTTCCGCGGCGATGTGCAGAAAATTACCGTGCCAACGCTGGTGATCCACGGCAGTAACGATCAGGTGGTGCCGTTCGAGACCACCGGCAAAGTCGCTGCGGCAATGATCCCCGGTGCCGAGCTGAAAGTGTATGACAATGCGCCGCACGGTTTTGCCGTCACCCATCAGGATCGGCTTAACGAAGATTTGCTGGCCTTCCTGCAAAGCCATTAATTTTGCGCGCCAGCACGAAAAACGGCCACCTTGCGGGTGGCCGTTGTTTTTTCACCTCGAATTAACGCGTCTGGTGATTCACTTCCACCGGCCGCAGGTCGAATAACAACACTTCTGCGTCATCACCGTCACTGAAGGTCAGCGTGGTTTCATTACGCACCCGGGCACCATCACCGGCTTTAAAGCGAATGCCGTTTACCGTCAGGCTGCCGCGTGCCAGCTGAATATAGGCATAGCGATCGGCATTCAGGGTGAAGGTTTGCTGCTCGTCACCGTTAAACAGACCGGCGTAAATCCTCATGTCCTGGCGCACGGTCAGCGCGTTATCTTCGCCATCCGGGGAGACAATCAGCCGCAAATTGCCGCGTTTCTCAGCGTCACTGACCGACACCTGCTGGTAGCCCGGCGGGGTATTTTTCTCTGCCGGCACAATCCAGATCTGCAGGAAATGCACGCCTTCAGTGGCCGAGTGGTTAAACTCGCTGTGCGTGACGCCGCTACCGGCACTCATCAACTGCACATCGCCAGGGACAATCACCGAGCCGGTACCCATTGAATCTTTATGCTCCAGCGAGCCTTCCAGCACATAGGAAATAATCTCCATATTGCTGTGCGGATGGGCACCAAATCCGCGGGCTTTGGCCACCCGGTCGTCATTGATCACCAGCAGATCCGAGAAGCCAACCTGTTTTGGATCCCAGTAGTTAGCAAACGAAAAAGTATGATGCGAGTTCAACCAACCGTGGTCGCCCACTCCGCGTTGTTCTGACAGTCTTTGTTCGATCATGATCTGCTCCGGTAATCTCAGTGTAGGTTTCTGGAGAGCGGTTGCCCTTCCGATGAACCCAGATTACAAGTAAACTCATTTGCTCAACAATGGCCTGTAAAGGCAATCACTGTCACAAATGAGTGGACAATATGCAGATTGACGATCTGAGGATTTATCTGGTGGTGATCGCCTCCGGCAGTTTTACCGCCGCCGCCGAGCAGCTGATGCTCTCCAAGCAGTACGTCAGCCGCCGGATGGCAGCGCTGGAGGACTCGCTGGGTGCCAGGCTGTTGATCCGCAACACCCGTAAGCTGTCGGTCACCGATACCGGCCACACCTTTGCTCAACACGCGCAGCGCATCCTGGAAGATATCGAGGAAGCCCAGCAGGCGGTGTCCGAGCGCCATCAGGCGCTGCACGGTGCCTTTCGCATCAGCATGCCGATGTCCTACGGCATGAGTCACCTTTCTCCGCTGATTGCCGAATTTCTGTCGCGCCATCCGGCGGTTAATTTCCAGATCGAACTGGCCGATCGCTATGTCGATGTGATTGGCGAAGGGTTCGACATGGCGATCCGCATCGGCACGCTGGCGGATTCCACGCTGGTGGCCCGCAAGCTTGGCGAGTTGCCACGGGTGATCTGTGCCAGCCCTGCCTACCTGCAGCGACTGCCACAACCGGAAAAGCCGGACGATTTGCTGCAACATGCCTGCCTGCGCTATGGCCGCGAAGGGCAAACGGGCTGGGAGCTGAAGGTGGACGGGAAGCGCAAGATCATGGCGGTCAGCGGTCCGGTGCAGAGCAATAACGGTGAGGTGTTGCTGGATGCCGCCGTGGCCGGGCTGGGGCTGGTGCTGCTGCCGGAATTTATCGTCGGCGGTGCGCTGGCGCGTGGCGAGCTGGTCCGGGTGCTGGATGAGTATATCCCCTCACCGCTGAGCCTGAATGCGGTCTTCCCCCAGCATCGCCAGCGAAGCGAAATTAACCGCCAGTTCCTCGCCTTCCTGCAGGACAGGCTGA
Organism: Erwinia billingiae Eb661; assembly: GCF_000196615.1. Classification (NCBI taxonomy): domain Bacteria; kingdom Pseudomonadati; phylum Pseudomonadota; class Gammaproteobacteria; order Enterobacterales; family Erwiniaceae; genus Erwinia; species Erwinia billingiae. Next base: position 765,340 of record NC_014306.1, on the reverse strand, counting down.
GTCAGCCAAACCCCTGATCCCCGCGTACTCCCTGCCCTGTTTTTGCTCACTCCCTGCTCGTCCAGCGTGCACCGTTGACGGGGCGGGTTTTAAAAAACCATCAAATTCAATCTGTTACTGATTGGCACGCGTTTTGCTCAATTGAATTCAATCTTGTATACCAGATGGAATTCAACTTATGGCCCTGACCACCGGATTCACCCTTAGCGACTGGCAGCATCACTATCAGCAGCAGCATCCTGACGCCGTTCTCGACACGCTGACCGGCCTGTTGAACGAATTATCCACCGGGGATAACGCGTGGCTGTATCTGGCGACGCCGGCGCAGATCCGCGCACAGGTTGAACCGCTGCTGACCGCCTGGCAGCAGGACCCGACGTCGCTGCCGCTGTTTGGGGTGCCGTTCGCGGTGAAGGACAATATCGACGTGGCAGGCTGGCCCACCACCGCCGCCTGCCCGGCATTTGCTTATAACGCGGCGGCGGATGCCACCGCCGTGGCCAATCTGAAAGCCGCCGGTGCGGTGGTGATTGGCAAAACCAACCTCGATCAGTATGCCACCGGCCTGGTCGGCACCCGCTCGCCGTTTGGTGCGGTCTGCAATACCTTCAACCCGGCGTATGTCAGCGGCGGCTCAAGTTCCGGTTCGGCGTCGGTCACCGCGCGCGGTCTGGTGGGCTTTGCGCTGGGCACCGATACCGCCGGCTCCGGCCGCGTACCGGCGGGCTTTAATAATATCGTTGGCCTCAAGCCGACCAAAGGCTGGTTATCCGCGACCGGCGTGGTGCCCGCCTGTCGCCTGAACGACACCATTTCGATCTTCGCGCTGACGGTGGAAGATGCGTTCCTCGCCGCCAGCTGTGCCGGCGGTTATGACGCCAGCGATGCTTACTCGCGCCGCAATCCGGGTCTGGCGCCCGCCTCACTGCCTGCCGCGCCGCGCCTGGCAATCCCCGCCACGCTGGAATTCTTTGCCGATGCCCAGGCCGAAGCGGCGTGGGAGAAATCCGTCGAGGCGCTCAAAGCCACCGGCGCAACGCTGCATCCCATCGACTTCTCGGCCTTCCACCAGCTGGCGGAACAGCTCTATTACGGCCCGTGGGTGGCTGAACGCACCGTCGCCGTCGGCGAGATGCTGGCACGCAAGGAAGAGATGGATCCGGTGGTGTACGGCATCGTCGCCAGCGGCAATAACTACAGCGCCACCGATGCCTTTAAGGCCGAATACCTGCGCGCGGAACTGACCCGTCAAATCCAGCAAACCCTCAGCCAGTTCGATGCGCTGGTGGTGCCGACCTCGCCCACCATCCACACGCTGGAAGAGATGAAGCAGGAGCCGGTGCGCTTTAACTCGCAGTTCGGCACCTACACCAACTTTACCAACCTCGCCGATCTCTCGGCGCTGGCGCTGCCCGGCCCGTTCCGCGAAGACGGTTTACCGGCGGGCATCACCCTGATTGCCCCGGCCTGGTATGACCGCGCGCTGGTGACCTTCGGCCAGCGCTGGCAGGCCAGCCAGGCATTGAGCCTCGGCGCCACCGGCAAATCCCAGCCGGCCACCTACTCCGCGCTGCCGGCCTCGCCGCTGCATGTGCGCGTGGCGGTGGTCGGTGCCCACCTGACCGGCATGCCGCTTAACCACCAGCTCACCCGCCGCGATGCGGTACTGGTGGAAGAGACCCTCACCGCCGCCTGCTATCGCCTGTATGCGCTGGCCAACACCACACCGCCAAAACCGGGCCTCGCCAAAGGCAGCGACGGCGCGTCGATCGTGGTGGAACTCTGGGATATCCCGCTGGCGCGCTTCGGTGAATTTGTCGCTGAAATCCCCTCTCCGCTGGGGATTGGCACGCTGGAGCTGGCGGATGGCCGCCTGGTGAAGGGCTTTATCTGTGAACCCGCCGTGCTGCCAGAGGCGACGGACATTACTGAATTTGGCGGCTGGCGCAACTGGCTGACCCGCAAGGAGACCACCCATGTTTAATACTGTCCTGATCGCTAACCGTGGCGAAATTGCCTGCCGCGCCATCCGCACCCTGAAACGCCTCGGCATCACCAGCGTGGCGGTGTTTTCGGACGCCGATAAAAATGCGCAGCACGTGAAGGATGCTGACATCGCCATCGCCCTCGGCGGGGAAAAGGCCAGCGACAGCTATTTACGCATCGATAAAATTCTCTCCGCCGCCAAAGAGACCGGTGCGCAGGCGATCTGGCCCGGTTATGGCTTCCTGTCAGAAAGCCTGCCGTTTGCCGCCGCCTGTGAAGAGGCCGGCATCGCCTTTGTCGGCCCGACGGCCCAGCAGATTGGCGAGTTCGGCCTCAAGCACCGTGCCCGTGAACTGGCTGCGGCGGCGGGCGTGCCGATGACGCCGGGCACGCCGCTGCTGGCCTCGCTGGACGAGGCGCTGAGCGCCGCAGAACGCGTGGGCTATCCGGTGATGTTAAAAAGCACCGCAGGCGGTGGCGGCATCGGCCTGACCCGCTGTGCGGATGCGGAGGCGCTGAGCAACGCCTGGGAAAGCGTCCGTCGCCTGGGCGAACAGTTCTTCAGCGATGCAGGCGTGTTCCTCGAACGCTGCATCGACCGCGCCCGTCATGTGGAAGTGCAGATTTTTGGCGATGGCAAAGGCAAGGTGATCGCCCTCGGTGAACGCGACTGCTCGCTGCAACGCCGTAATCAGAAGGTGGTGGAAGAAACCCCGGCACCGCAGCTGCCGGAAGCCACCCGCGCCGCGCTGCTGGAATCGGCGGTCAAACTGGGCGAACTGGTTAACTACCGCAGCGCCGGCACCGTGGAATATATCTACGATGCTGAACAGGATGATTTCTTCTTCCTCGAGGTCAATACCCGCCTGCAGGTGGAGCATCCGGTGACTGAAAGCGTCACCGGGCTGGACCTGGTTGAATGCATGCTGCGCGTCGCCGCCGAAGAGGAAATTGACTGGCCGCGCCTGACGCTGGCACCGCAGGGTGCGTCGATCGAAGTGCGTATTTACGCCGAAGATCCGCTGAAAAACTTCCAGCCAAGCCCTGGCGTGCTGACCGAAGTCTGCTTCCCGGACGACGTGCGCGTCGACGGCTGGATCAACACCGGCACCGAAGTATCCGCGTTTTACGACCCGATGATTGCCAAACTGATCGTCCATGCGGAGAACCGCGAGGCGGCGTTAGCCAAAATGCAGCAGGCGCTGAGCGAAACCCGCCTGCACGGCATTGCCACCAACCTGGATTACCTGCGGCAGATCGTCGCCACCGAGGCCTTCCGCAGCGGTAAGGTGTGGACGCGGATGCTCGACAGCTTTGTACCGGCCTCGCCGGTGATTGAAGTGATCCAACCCGGCACCTGGAGCAGCATTCAGGACTACCCCGGCCGCCTGGGTTACTGGGACATTGGCGTGCCGCCGTCCGGCCCGATGGATGATTTTGCCTTCCGCCTGGCCAACCGCATTGTCGGCAACGCCGAAGAAGCGGCGGGCCTGGAGTTCACGCTACAGGGCCCAACCCTGCGCTTCCACAGCGATACCCTGATTGCCCTCACCGGTGCCGAATGCCCGGCCACGCTGGATGGCGACGCGGTGGCCTACTGGCAGCCGGTGTCCGTCAAAGCCGGTCAGACGCTGACCCTCGGCCGTGCGCAGATGGGTTGCCGCACCTATCTGGCGGTGCGTAATGGCTTTGACGTGCCGGAATACCTAGGCAGCCGCTCCACCTTCGCCCTGGGCCAGTTTGGTGGCCACGCCGGCCGCACCCTGCGCGTTGCCGATATGCTGGCGATTTCGCAGCCTGAACTGGCCGCCTGCACCACGCCGGCCCCGGTCAGCGAACCGCAGGCGTTAGACGCCTCGCTGGTGCCGGTGTACGGCGACGAATGGCGCATCGGCGTGCTGTACGGCCCGCACGGCGCGCCGGACTTCTTCACCCAGGAATCGATCGACGAATTCTTTGCCAGTGAGTGGCAGGTGCACTACAACTCCAACCGTCTGGGCGTGCGTCTGGTCGGACCGAAACCGAGCTGGACCCGCGCCAACGGCGGTGAAGCCGGTCTTCATCCGTCCAACGTTCACGACTGCGAATATGCCATCGGCGCAGTGAACTTTACCGGCGACTTCCCGGTGATCCTCACCCGCGACGGACCGAGCCTGGGCGGCTTCGTCTGCCCGGTAACCATCGCCAAAGCCGAGCTGTGGAAAGTCGGTCAGGTTAAGCCTGGCGACCGCATCCGCTTCCATCCCATCAGCTTTGAAGAGGCCCATGCGCTGGAGCAGGCGCAGGCGAAAAGCGTCGATAAACTGCACGCCACCACGCAGCCTGCCTACCCGGTGCCATCACTGGCTGAAACCGAACACGGCTCGGCAACGGTGCTGGCCGCCATCAAGGCCACCGCCTTTACCCCAACCGCCGTTTATCGTCAGGCGGGCGACAACTACATCCTGATGGAGTACGGCGACAACGTGCTGGATCTGGCATTGCGCCTGCGCGTGCACCTGTTGATGACCGCCCTGCGCGAGACCGGCCAGCCGGGCATTGAAGAGCTGTCGCCAGGCGTGCTTTCGCTGCAAATCCGCTATGACAGCCGCATCCTCAGCCAGAAACAGCTGCTGACCTTGCTGCTGACGCTGGAGAAAAACCTCGGCGACGTCAGCAAGATGAAAGTGCCTTCGCGCATTGTGCATCTGCCGATGGCCTTTGAGGACAGCGCCACGCTGGGTGCCGTTGAGCGTTACCAGGAAACGGTGCGATCCACCGCGCCATGGTTACCGAACAACGTCGACTTTATTCAGCGCATCAACGGTTTGCGCAGCCGCGAACAGGTCCGCGACACCATTTTTGATGCCAGTTACCTGATCCTCGGGCTGGGCGATGTCTATCTCGGTGCGCCGTGCGCCGTGCCGATCGATCCGCGTCACCGCCTGCTGAGCTCCAAATATAACCCGGCGCGTACCCACACCGCCGAAGGCACGGTGGGCATTGGCGGCATGTATATGTGCATCTACGGCATGGACTCGCCAGGCGGCTATCAGCTGGTGGGGCGCACGCTGCCCATCTGGAACAAATTCCTGAAAAACGAACAGTTTGCCGCCAACGAGCCGTGGCTGCTGCACTTCTTCGACCAGGTGCGTTTCTACCCGGTGACCGAAGCGGAACTGGATGTGCTGCGGGAAGATTTCCGCGAAGGCCGCGCCACCGTGACCATCGAAGAAACGGTATTTGATTTCGCCGACCATCAGCAGTTCCTGCAGGACAATGCCGCGTCTATCGCCGAATTCCGCAGCAAACAGGCCAGCTCCTTCGACGCCGAAGTGGCGCTGTGGGCACAGGAAGAGGAAGGCGCGCCGCTGACCAGCGATGAAAATCTGCTGCCAGAGGAAGTTGAAGACGGCGGCGTGCAGGTCAGCGCCGATCTGAACGGCAATATCTGGAAAGTGCTGGTGAAACCGGGCGATGAAGTGGTTGCCGGTCAGCCGGTGATCATCGTTGAAGCAATGAAGATGGAGCTGGCCATTCATGCGCCGCAGGCTGGCATTGTTAAACGCATTGCCTGTCAGCCAGGCCGTGCCGTCAGCCCTGGTGATGCCCTGCTGTGGCTGGAATAAGGAGTCAGGATGCAGGAACTTCAGTCCAAACGCGGTAAGGCCCGACCGGAAGCGCTGGCGGAAAAGGTCTACCAGACCATCAAGAACGACATTTTCGATTTCCGCCTGATGCCGGGTGACCGCTTCAGCGAAAGCGAAATGGCAGAACGGATGGAGGTCAGCCGCACGCCGGTGCGGCAGGCGCTGTTCTGGCTGGAGCGTGAAGGCTATGTCGAAGTCTATTTCCGCAGTGGCTGGCAGGTTCGCCAGTTCGACTTCGAATACTTCGAAGAGCTTTACGACCTGAGGATTGTGCTGGAGTGCGAGGCGGTGCGCCGCCTGTGCAGCATGCCGCCTGCGCGCGCCAGCGAACTGCTGAGCGCGTTAAGCCTGTTCTGGGTGGAGGCGCCACGGCTGGAAGACGGCAAGGCGGTTTCCCTGCATGACGAAGCGTTTCATATGGCGATGGTGGCCGCCGCCGGCAACAGCGAAATGGCGCGCATCCACGCTGAACTGACCGAAAAAATTCGCATCATTCGTCGTCTCGACTTTACCCGGGAAGACCGCATTGAGGCGACCTATCACGAGCACGCCCGGATTTTGCAGGCGGTTTTACATCAACACGCTGAGGAGGCCCAACGCATTCTGACCGACCATATCGCTGTCAGTAAGGCAGAGGTCAGAAAGATCACGCTGCATATGCTGCAACAGGCAAGGCTACAACCGGATTCACCACCATAAACAACAATACTTTTGAGGGTTCGCCAGATGAAAAGACGTTCACTGCTCAAGGCTTTTGCGCTATCCGCCACGGTTGTCAGTATGGGCTTGTCATGGGGTGCGCAGGCTGCGGACACCATTAAGGTCGGGATCCTCTCGTCGCTCTCCGGCACCATGGCGATCTCCGAGACGCCGCTGAAAGATGTGGCGCTGATGACCATCGACGAGATTAACGCCAAAGGCGGCGTTCTGGGCAAAAAGCTCGAACCGGTGGTGGTTGACCCGGCCTCGAACTGGCCGCTGTTTGCCGAGAAAGCCCGTCAGTTGCTGACGCAGGATAAAGCGGCGGTGGTGTTTGGCTGCTGGACATCGGTATCGCGTAAATCGGTATTGCCGGTGTTTGAAGAGCTGAACGGCCTGCTGTTCTATCCGGTGCAGTATGAAGGCGAAGAGATGTCGCCAAACGTGTTCTACACCGGCGCAGCGCCTAACCAGCAGGCGATCCCGGCGGTGGAATACCTGATGAGCGAAGATGGCGGCAGCGCCAAACGCTTCTTCCTGTTGGGCACGGACTACGTCTATCCGCGCACCACCAACAAAATCCTGCGCGCCTTCCTGCATTCAAAAGGGGTGAAGGACAGCGATATCGAAGAGGTGTACACGCCGTTTGGTTACAGCGATTACCAGACCATCGTGTCGAACATCAAGAAATTCTCGGCGGGCGGTAAAACCGCAGTGATCTCCACCATCAACGGTGACTCCAACGTGCCGTTCTACAAAGAGCTGGCGAATCAGGGCATCAAAGCCACTGACGTCCCGGTGGTGGCCTTCTCCGTCGGTGAAGAAGAGTTGCGCGGCATTGATACCAAACCTCTGGTCGGTAACCTGGCGGCGTGGAACTACTTCGAATCGATTGATAATCCGGTGAACAAGCAGTTTGTGGCCGATTACCGTGCTTACGCCAAAGCGCACAACCTGCCGAACGCCGCCACCGCAGTGACCAACGACCCGATGGAAGCGACCTATGTCGGCATCCATATGTGGGCGCAGGCGGTTGAGAAAGCCGGCACCACCGATGTGGATAAAGTGCGTGCGGCAATGGCCGGACAGACCTTTAAAGCACCGGACGGCTTTACGCTGACCATGGACCAGACCAACCACCACCTGCACAAGCCGGTGATGATTGGTGAAATCGAAGATAACGGTCAGTTCAACGTGGTCTGGCAGACCGATAAGCCGGTACGTGCTCAGCCATGGAGCCCGTATATCGCCGGTAACGATAAAAAGCCTGACTATCCGGTGAAAACCACCAAATAACACCCACGGGCGGACGCCAGTTCGCCAGTATGATTTTTCCCGAAAGGGCCGATGCGTCGGCCTGTTTTCTGCAACCCTGACATGGACGGGCATTGCGATGACGATTCGCCCTTTACGCACATTTTTACTGGCCCTGTGCCTGCTGGCCCCGCTGTCGGCCTTTGCCGGTCCGGCGGCGGATTTTGCGGCCGCCAGCCGCAGCGACCAAATCACACTTTTACAGAGGTGGGCGGCGACACCCGATCCGTCCCGTCTGCCCTTTCTTCAGGCCCTGCGTAACGAAAACGTGGTGCTGGATGAGCACAAACAGCCGTTCAGCGAGGTTGACGGCAAACTGAGCGCGCTGGACAGCGTGGCGCAACCGACGGGCAGTACCAAAAAGCTGTTTATGAACAACCGCCTGCGGGTAATGATTGCCACCACGCTGGCGGCGCATCAGCTGGTCAGCGACAGCGTGGCAACGCGCCTGAGCGCGGCGCGCGCGCTGCAAAACGACGCGCAGGCCGATCAGCTGCCGCTGCTGACCCAACGTCTGGCGGCGGAAAAAGACGACGGCGTCCATGCGGTACTGGCGCAGGCGGTGGCCGGTTTGCAGATTGGCGACAGCAACCCGCAGGTGCGTCTGCAGGCGGTGAAGCTGTTAGGCGAAACCAGCGATCCGCAAACCCAGGCGGTGCTTGAACGCCTGTCGCAGCCGCAGAACGAGCCGGACGCCACGGTGCGCGCCGCCGCCGCTGATGGCCTGAAGCAGATTAAACACCGGCTGGTGCTCGGCGATCTGCTGGGCCAGGCATTTACCGGTTTGTCACTGGGCTCGGTGCTGCTGCTGGCCGCGCTGGGGCTGGCGATCACCTACGGCCTGCTGGGGGTGATCAATATGGCCCACGGCGAGATGCTGATGCTTGGCGCCTACGCCACCTGGATGGTGCAGACGCTGTTCCAGCGCTTTGCGCCGGAGTGGCTGGCGTTCTATCCGCTGCTGGCGCTGCCGGTGGCCTTCTTTGTCACCGCCGCGATTGGCATGGCGCTGGAACGCACCATTATTCGCCATCTGTACGGGCGTCCGCTGGAAACCCTGCTGGCCACCTGGGGCATCAGCCTGATGCTGATCCAGCTGGTGCGCATGCTGTTTGGTGCGCAAAACCTGGAAGTGGCGAACCCGCCGTGGCTGTCCGGTGGATTGCAGGTGCTGCCGAACCTGGTGCTGCCGTATAACCGCATGGCGGTAATTGTCTTTGTCTTTGCCGTGCTGTTCCTCACCTGGCTGCTGCTGAACAAAACCCGTCTGGGGATGAACGTGCGTGCGGTGACGCAAAACCGGGCGATGGCGGACTGCTGCGGCGTGCCCACCGGTCGCGTGGATATGCTGGCGTTCGGCCTCGGTTCCGGCATTGCCGGTTTGGGCGGCGTGGCGCTGTCGCAGCTCGGCAACGTCGGCCCGGAACTGGGCCAGGGCTACATCATTGACTCGTTCCTGGTAGTGGTCACCGGCGGCGTGGGCCAGTTGGCCGGCACGGTGGTCGCCGCCTTTGGGCTGGGGATCCTCAACAAGGTGCTGGAGCCGCAGATTGGCGCGGTGCTCGGCAAAATTCTGATCCTGGTGCTGATCGTGCTGTTTATTCAGAAACGACCGCAGGGGCTGTTTGCCTTTAAAGGAAGGGTGATTGACTGATGACGCAACCGATGACGCTGACCCTGACGCAGAAAGCGCCGCGCCTGACAATCGGTATTGGCCTGCTGGCCTTACTGGTGCTGCTGGTGCTGCCTTTCCTCGCGCTGCTGCCGGCGGATAATCCGCTGGCCCTTTCCACCTATACCCTGACGCTGATTGGCAAGATCCTCTGCTACGCCATCGTCGCCGTGGCGCTGGACCTGGTCTGGGGCTACGCCGGGCTGCTGTCGCTGGGCCACGGGCTGTTCTTTGCCCTCGGCGGTTATGCGATGGGCATGTACCTGATGCGCCAGGCCTCCGGCGACGGGCTGCCGGCCTTTATGTCGTTCCTTTCCTGGAACGAGCTGCCGTGGTTCTGGACCGGCACCCAGCACTTTGCCTGGACGCTGTGCCTGATCGTGCTGGTACCCGGCATCCTCGCGCTGATCTTCGGCTTCTTCGCCTTTCGCTCGAAGATTAAAGGCGTCTACTTCTCGATCATGACCCAGGCGCTGACCTATGCCGGCATGCTGCTGTTCTTCCGAAATGAAACCGGCTTTGGCGGCAACAACGGCTTTACCGGCTTCACCACCCTGCTCGGCTTCCAGGTGACCGCCACCAGCACCCGCATCGGGCTGTTTGTTGCCACCGTGCTGCTGCTGGTGGCCAGCCTCGGCATCGGTTTCGCCCTCGCGCGCAGCAAGTTTGGCCGGGTGCTGACCGCGGTACGCGATGCGGAAAACCGCCTGATGTTCTGCGGCTACGATCCGAAAGGCTTCAAGCTGTTTGTCTGGACGCTCTCTGCGGTGTTGTGCGGGCTGGCCGGGGCGCTGTATGTGCCGCAGGTCGGCATTATCAACCCCAGCGAAATGTCGCCCACCAACTCGATTGAGGCGGCGATCTGGGTCGCGCTCGGCGGCCGTGGCACGCTGATTGGCCCGCTGCTGGGTGCCGGGATCGTCAACGGCGCGAAGAGCTGGTTTACCGTGGCCTTCCCGGAATACTGGCTGTTTTTCCTTGGCCTGATGTTTATCCTGGTCACCCTGTTCCTGCCGCGTGGCGTCATCGGGCTGATCCGCCGGAGGAAGCATGACTGATCAACTTTTTACCCAACCCCATCCGGCCGACCGCCACCGCGACCAGACCGATCCGGTGCTGCTGCTGGAAAATATTAACGTCTCGTTTGACGGCTTTAAGGCGCTGACCAACCTTTCGTTGCAGATTGGCGTCGGCGAGTTGCGCTGTATTATCGGGCCGAATGGCGCCGGCAAAACCACGCTGATGGATGTGATCACCGGCAAAACCCGGCCGGACAATGGCCGGGTAATGTATGACCAGAGCACCGATCTCACCACCCTGTCACCGGTGGACATTGCCCGTATCGGCATTGGCCGCAAGTTCCAGAAACCGACGGTATTTGAAGCGCTGACGGTGTTTGAAAATCTGGAAATCGCGCTGAAAACCGACAAATCGGTGTGGGCCTGCCTGCGCAGCCGCCTGAGTGGCGAGCAGCAGGATCGCATTGATGAAGTGCTGAAGCTGCTGCGGCTGGGTGCCGAACGCTACCGGCTGGCCGGTTTACTCTCGCACGGTCAGAAGCAGTTTCTGGAAATCGGCATGCTGCTGGTGCAGGACCCGCATCTGCTGCTGCTGGATGAACCGGCAGCGGGCATGACCGATGCGGAAACCGAGTACACCGCCGAGCTGTTTCGCAGCCTGGCGGGACAGCATTCGCTGATGGTGGTGGAGCACGATATGGGCTTTGTCGAAACCATCGCCGACCATGTAACGGTACTGCATCAGGGCCAGGTTCTGGCCGAGGGCTCGCTGCGCGATGTGCAGGCCAACGAGCAGGTTATCGAAGTCTATCTGGGGCGCTGACATGCTAAAAGTGTCTGAACTGAATCAATATTACGGTGGCAGCCATATCCTGCGCGGCCTCTCTTTTGAGGTAAAAACCGGGGAAATCACCTGCCTGCTGGGGCGTAACGGCGTCGGTAAAACCACGCTGCTGAAATGCCTGATGGGCATCATCCCGGCCAAATCCGGCACCATCAGCTGGCAGGATAAAATCCTTAACGGCCGCAAGCCGCATCAGCGCGTGCAGGCCGGCATTGCCTACGTGCCGCAGGGCAGAGAGATCTTTCCCCGGCTGACGGTGGAAGAGAACCTGCTGATGGGGCTGGCGCGTTTTTCGGGCGCGGAAGCCAAACAGGTGCCGGAGGAGATCTACCGGCTGTTCCCGGTGCTGAAAGAGATGAAGCAGCGGCGCGGCGGCGATCTCTCCGGCGGCCAGCAACAGCAGCTGGCGATTGGCCGGGCGCTGGCCTGCCGGCCGCAACTGCTGATCCTCGATGAGCCAACCGAAGGCATTCAGCCCTCGGTGATCAAAGAAATTGGCGCGGTGATCCGCCAGCTGGCGCAACGCGGGGATATGGCGATCCTGCTGGTGGAGCAGTTTTATGACTTTGCCGCCGAGCTGGCGGACAGCTATCTGGTGATGTCGCGCGGCGAGATCGTCCAGCGCGGCCGGGGCGACAGTATGGAAACCGATGGCGTCCGCAGTCTGGTGGCAATTTAACGCAGCAAAAGAAGTGCCGGTAAACGGGGATAAGGGTCGGCATTATCCCCGTCTTTTATTTATATTCGCGCTTATTTACCCGACTTAATTAAAGCTGATTATAAACCACCATCTCGAAATAAGATGTTTATCTCCGTTAATAGTTATTTCACTTAAGTCATTATTCAGACGACCATCTCTCAATAAATAATTCCATTCTGCAAAGGGTGTGAATTATTCTCATAACAAAATAAATATAATTCCGTATCATATTTTTGAAATCTTCCTATACAATCCTTGCTGAGAATGCTTTCCCTATTTTGACTTTCCTTAACCGGAGGTATGCGCTTGTCTATTTATCCGTTAACGTCCTCACAGCAAGCCGTCTGGCTGGACCAGGCACTGACGCCCGATACGCCCTGCTACAACGTGGGCGGGCTGTGGCGCATCGACAGTCCGCTGGACACCTCCCTGCTGCACCGGGCAATTAATCTGGTATTACAGCAGCATGACGCGTTAAAAATAAAATTGACGGAAGGTGAAGAGGGAATTAATCAGACGACCGTCCATAAAAGAGAATTCATTCTCGAATGCCACGATGTCAGCAGGGAATTACAGCCGGTACACACCGCACGGGAATTATTAAACGCCCGTCTTATTCAGCCTTTCAAATTGTACGGTGAATTACTCTGGCGATCGTCTTTAGTGAAAGTGAATGCCACCACCTCTTTATGGTTAGTTAATGCTCACCATATTATTGCCGACGGCACCTCGGTGTCGTTATTAGGCCGGATGATTATCGATCGTTATAAATCGCTGTTGCTGGGACAGGCACTCGCCGTGACGGACGCCTGCGCGGGATATACCGATTTTATTGGCCAGGACCGCGACTATCTCGCCTCCAGCCGTTACCCACGGGATCGCGCGTACTGGCTTTCGCGCTTTGCCGATGCCCCGGCGTCGCTGCTGGAAAGGCGCAATGGATTTGCCGCCAGCGAAGCCTGGCCGAGCACGCAAATCCTGCGCACGCTGCCGCAGGCGCGCTATCAGCAGCTGACGGCGTTTGCCGGACGCTATGGCGCGTCGCCGATGCATTTCTTTAGCGCGCTGATGGCGTGCTGGTTTGCCCGGCAGTGGCAAACGGAAGACTTTACCCTCGGCGTGCCGGTGCACAATCGCAGCGGGGCGCGGCATAAGCAGACGCTGGGGATGTTCTCGGCGATGCTGCCCGTCCGCCTGCAGATTGACACCGCCCAGCCGTTTTCTTCGCTGATCCGGCAGGTCTCCGCCGAGCTGCGCCGCAGCTATCGCCACCAGCGTTTCCCGGTGGCCGAGCTGAACCGCCATCTGCGCCTCAGCCAGCAGGGACGCCGCCAGCTGTACGATATGAGCTTCTCGCTGGAAACCTTCCCGACCGATATTGAGCTGAACGGCACGCCGCTAAAAGTGGAAGCCCTGCATCACGGCTTTGAGCAGATGCCGGTGGCGGTGTACCTGCGCCATTATCATCCTGGCGACGATCCGGTGCTGGAATGCAACGTCAATCAGGCCTGGTTCAGCGAGCAGGAAGCCGGCAAGATTGCCGATCGCCTGCTGCACCTGCTGAATGCGATCCTCGACGCGCCGCCCGAACAGCCGATGGCGTTACTGCCGCTGCTGCTGCCCGACGAACAGCACGTGATCCTCAACCTGTGGAACGACACCGCCGCCGACTGGCCACTGCCGGAAGGGATCCACCGCTGGTTTGAGCAGCAGGTCAGCAAAACCCCAGACGCGGTGGCGCTGAGTGGCGTGGCGGAGATGACTTACGCCACGCTGAATGCCGAGGCGAACCGGCTGGCGCACTGGCTGCGCTCGGGCGGGATCCAACCGGACGATCGCATTGCGCTGTGCGTCAGCCGCAGCGCCGACATGGTGATCGCCCTGCTGGCGATCCTCAAGGCCGGTGCCGCCTATGTGCCGTTAGATCCGGATTACCCGCAGGATCGCCTGCAACATATGCTGAGCGACTGCGGCGCGAAGCAGGTGCTGGTGGATGATGTCGGCGCCCGGGCGCTGCAACCGATCGCCAGCCTGCCGCTGGTGCATCTGCGGAATGACCGACCGCGCTGGCAGGCGGGATCGACCGGCAATCTGCCGGCGCTGGCCGACGATCCGCAACGATCGCTGGCCTATGTGATCTACACCTCCGGCTCGACCGGCAAACCCAAAGGGGTGATGAACGAGCATCTGGCGGTAATGAACCGGCTGCAGTGGATGCAGGACGCCTACCCGCTGACCGCGCAGGATCGCGTGCTGCAAAAAACGCCGTTCAGTTTTGACGTCTCGGTCTGGGAGTTCTTCTGGCCGCTGATGGTCGGCGCACGGCTGGCGATGGCCAAACCGGGCGGCCATCAGGATCCCGGCTACCTGAGCGACTTTATTCAGCAGCAGCAGATCACCACGCTGCATTTTGTCCCGTCGATGCTGCAACTGTTTTTGCGCCACGGCGAGATGGCGCACTGTCGCAGCCTGCGTCGGCTGTTCTGTAGCGGTGAAGCCCTGCCGCTGACCGCCGTCGAGCGCTGCCATCAGCAGCTGCCCGCCGTGGAGCTGCACAATCTGTATGGCCCGACCGAAGCGGCGGTCGACGTCTCGTACTGGCACTGCAAACCGGGCGAAATCGGCAGCAGCGTGCCGATTGGCCGACCGGTAGCGAATACCCAGCTGTATATCCTCGATGCCAACCTGCAGCTTCTGCCGCCGGGCATCAGCGGCGAGCTGCACATTGGCGGCGTGCAGGTGGCGCGCGGCTACCTGAACCGCGAAGAACTGAGCCAGCAGCGCTTTATCGCCGATCCGCTGAGCGCTCAGCCGGATGCGCGGCTGTATAAAACCGGCGATCTGGCGCGCTGGCGGGAGGATGGCAACATTGAGTATCTGGGCCGCAATGACTTCCAGGTCAAAATCCACGGCCTGCGCATCGAGCTGGGCGAAATCGAGCAGCAGATTGTCGCCTGCCCGCAGGTGGAGGATTGCGTGGTGCTGGCCTGCGAGGATGACGACGGCGATAAAAGGCTGATTGCCTGGGTGGTCGCGCGGCCCGATCCGCAGCTGGCGGACAGCCTGCGCCAGCAGATCGGGCAATCGCTGCAGGAGTTTATGATCCCGGCCAGCTTCGTCAGGGTGGATGCCCTGCCGCTGTCGCCGAACGGTAAGCTGGACCGAAAAGCGCTGCCGATGCCTGCCGCCGACGCGCTGCCTGCCTTTACGCCGCCGGCCACCGCGCAGGAACGGCTGTTAGCGGCCTGCTGGAGCGATCTGCTGGGCGTCTCGCCTGTCGGTCGCGATGACGACTTTTTTGCCCTCGGCGGCCACTCGCTGCATGCGATTCAGCTGATGATGCGGCTGAGAAAGCGGGGGATTGAGGTGGAAATGAAGACGCTGTTTGCCCATCCCAAACTGCGTCAGCAGGCTGAAGCCCTCAGCCAGCCTGCGACGGCACAGAGCCCGCAGTGGGTCGACACGCCTGCACCGCTGGCCAATCTGCTTAAGCAGCTGAATCGCCCGCAGCAAACCTTTGATCTGATCCAGCCGTTAAATGCCGCCACGCAAGGTGACGATCTGTGGATGATCCATCCGGCGGTGGTCGGCTGCGAGATCTATCAGGATCTGGCGGACAGCCTGAGCGGAAAATTCAACGTGCTGGGGATCAACAACTACAACCTGCACAACCGTCCGCACATTCCGACGCTGGCGGCGTTAGCCAGCTACTATCTGCAGCATATGCTGCAATGGGGCCTGCCGACCGACCGGCCGGTGCGGCTGCTGGGCTGGTCGCTCGGCGGGGTGATCGCACTGGAAATCGCCGCACAGCTTGAACAGCGGGGCTATACCCAGCTGCAGGTTTGCCTGCTGGACTCGCTGTATCAAACCGAGGTGCAACAACGGGTCGCGCCCGGCATGTTGGCGTCGCTGCTGAAGGCGATTGGGCTGGAAGGCGATGCGGCAAAACGCGCGATTCAGGCGGAAGAGACCGAGTTGAGCATCAATAATCAGGCGGTCAGTTCGCCATTGCGTCACACCCAGGTGACCTTGCTGAAAGCGATGCAGTTTTTCGATTTAAGCGACAGCGGCACCGCGGAAGGCAATGAGCTGCTGGCAATTAAGGATAACGGCGTCGGCGCGCTTTGTTCCTCGCTGAGAATCGTGCCGCTGGCGGCCAATCACCATTCGATTATCCTTTGTCATCAGGAGATTGCCGCCGCGTTATCCGCTGTCGGCGTCAGCCGCGAAACTCATCCACACTGATACCGTGCTTCTTCAGCTTGTTGTATAACCCGGCGCGGGAGACCCCCATCTTCTGCGCCGTTTTACGCAGATTGCCGTTGAGCGACGCCAACATGGTGACGATATGCGCCCGCTCGTGGCTGTCCAGCCGCTGCGAGTCGCCGGATTTCGGCCGCTCTTCGGTGGCGATCTCTTCCGGCAGATCCCCGGCATCAATCAGCAGCTTGTCGCTGAGGTTAATCGCCCGCTCGACAATATTCTCCAGTTCCCGCACGTTACCCGGCCACGGATACTGCTCCAGCGCGGCCATCGCCGCCGGGGTAAACTGCATGCTGGCTTTCTTCAGTCGGGTACACATTTTCTCGCTAAACCACTCCACCAGCTGCGGCACGTCGCCGGTCCGCTCGCGCAGCGCCGGGATGCGCAGAGAGATCACGTTCAGACGGTAAAACAGATCGCGCCTGAAGGCGCCCGTTTCGATCGCCCGTTGCAGATCGCAGTTGGTGGCGGCAATAATCCTGACGTTGACCTTCACCGGACGCTGCGCGCCGATGCGCATCACTTCCGCCTCCTGCAACACGCGCAGCAGGCTGGTTTGCGCTTCCAGCGGCATATCGCCGATTTCATCGAGGAACAGCGTACCGCCGTCGGCCAGCTCAAACTTGCCTGCCGCCCCGCCGCGTCGCGAGCCGGTAAACGCGCCGTCGACGTAGCCAAACAGTTCGCTTTGCACCAGATCGCGCGGTAAGGCGCCACAGTTGACCGCAATAAACGGCCCGCCGTGGCGCGCGCTGCCGTTGTGGATTGCCTGCGCGAACAGCTCCTTGCCGGTGCCGCTCTCGCCGGTCAGCAGTACCGTACTGTCGCTGCGGCTGCTGGTGCGCGCTTTATCGAGCACTTCCGATAGCGCGGTGGAACGTCCGCAGATCATCTCAAAGGTGTAGCTGGCACCGATGCCCATCACCTGGCGGGTGATCGCCCGGATGCGCTGATTATCGCGCAGCGAGACGATCCGCCCACCGTCCGGCGCCGGCATCACCGACACCAGGCAGGAGACGCGCGGCCGATCCTGCGGCTGAAACACCACTTCGCGGTCGTTGCAGAAGGTGATGCCGGTGAGCGTCACGCCCTCCGGGTTTAACGCGCTGTCGACCGATTTTCCGGTCAGCATCATGCCGTGGAAAATTTGCCGGGCGTAGCGGTTAATGGTTTTGATGATGCCGCGCGCGTCGGTGACGATCACCCCTTCGTTCAGCGTTTCCAGAATGGAGCGCTGTTCGGCCAGCAGGCTGCGCAGTACCAGCTGGCGGCCAATGGCTTCGGCCGCGGCCTGCACCGTGCCGAGGGTGTGATAGTGGAAATTGTCCTGGCTGGCGGTCAGGGTCAGCACGCCAATCATCCGCCCTTCCGCATTGCGCACCGGCGCGGCGGCACACTGCCGGTGCCGCTGACGCAGCGCCTGTTTCCAGTTCTCGCCATTCAGCACGTAGACCAGCCGCTGTTCGTTAAGGCAGCGTCCGGTGCAGTTGGTGCCCATCACCGACTCGCGCAGAATGCTGCCGACCGGCGTTAAATCCAGCCCGCAGTAACATAAGGTCACGCCGTTGGCATCGGTCAGATTGATGTGCCCGTCCGGGTTATAGGCCAGCAGGCTTTGCATAATGCTGTCCGCCACTTCGATCAGCTCCGCATGGTTTTCCAGAATCGCCTTCAGTTCCGCCTCGGCAGGGAAAACGTAGTTGATGGCACCGGGATCGATACCGGCGTCGCGGCTGGCCTGCCAGGATGCGCGGATCTGCGGACGCAGAAAAGAGGGCTCCTGCCCGGCTACAAACGCCCGCCAGGCCAGCTCAAACTGGGCATCCCAGCGGCTGGCTTCTGCCCCTTGCGGCAGACTGAGTTTACCTTCGCACTCTTCCACTATCGCGCCCGCCAAAACAGGTATATGCATTTTGTTCTCCCCCTTTCTGGAATGTCCATTTTATCGACATGTTGAGTTTACATGTCGATTTTGTGTTCACTTTGTGATCGAACGCCGACTGACAGGCCGCTAATCTGCGGGTTTTGCCACTGGCATAACATTTGCTTATTAGTGATTAGCCTGCATCCCTGCGGCTGGCCAATTGAACAAATGACTTCGGAGGAAGGACATGACCCTTTTCACTCTTTCAGTGTGCGCTGAAATGGTTTTCCTGGAATTGCCGTTTATCGAGCGCGTGAAACGGATCCACCAGTTGGGCTTTGGCGTGGAACTCTGGAACTGGCAGAACAAAGATATTCCGGCGCTGGCGGCCACCGGCGCGCGCTTTACCTCGATGACCGGCTACCTGTCCGGCAATTTCACCGATGACCGTGAGATTGCCAGCCTGCTGGCCAGCGCGGAAGTGTCGCTGGGCGTGGCTGAGCAGCTCGGCTGTCCGTCGCTCAACCTGCACGGCACCGGGCTGGATGACAAAGGCCTGCCGGTGAAGCCGGTGGAGGTGGTGACCGGCGCGATGTGGCTGAAGGCCGCCAGCACGCTGGAAAAACTGGCGGCGATGGCGGAACGCGCAGGCAAGGTGTTCACCCTGGAAAACCTGAATACCGCCGTCGATCATCCCGGCACGCCGTTCGCCAAAGCCAGTGAGGTGCTGGCACTGGTCGAGGCGGTCAACAGCCCGCATCTGCGCATCAACCTCGACCTGTATCACGCGCAGATCGGCGAAGGAAACCTGATTGAGCTGGTGAAAAGAGCCGGCAGCGCGATTGGCGAAATTCAGGTCGCCGACGTTCCCGGTCGTCAGGAACCGGGCACCGGAGAGATCAACTACCGCGCCATTGCCAATGCCCTGCGGGCGATGAACTACCAGGGCGTGGTGGCGATGGAAGGCTGGGCATCAGGCGACAGCGAGACCGCCCTGATGCGTTTCAAAGAGCAGTTTATGTTGTAACCCATAACAAAATATCCCCAACAAGGGGAAAAACCCTACAGGAAGAATCGCTATGAAATTATCTCAATCGTTACTGTTGGTCTGTACGCTGGCCCTCAGCCCGTTAAGCCAGGCAAAAGAGCAAACCGTTGGCGTGGCGCTGGCCAACTTCGACCTTAACTTCGTGTCGATCCTGCGTACCCAGATGGTGAAAGAGCTGGCGAAAGAGAAGATCAATGGCCAGTTCGAGGATGCCAAAGGCGACGTTGCCGTGCAGGTGCAGCAGGTGGAGAACTTTATTAACCAGGGCGTCGACGCCATTATCCTCAATCCGGTGGATACCCAGGCGGTGAAGCCGATGATGGAAGCCGCCAGCCGCGCCAAAATCCCGTTGATTTTCGTCAACCGTAAGCCGGAAATTCCGCTGAGCGCCAATATGGCCTATGTCGGTTCAGACTCGGAACTCGGCGGCAAAATGGAGATGGAAGCGCTGGCGAAAAAGATGAACTACAAAGGCAACGTGGCGATTTTGATGGGCGCGCTGTCGGCGGAAGAAGCCCGTCAGCGTACCAAGGCCACCGAAGAGGTGATCGCCAAATATAAGGATATGAAGGTGGTTGAGAAGCAGTCCGCGCAGTGGATGCGTAACGAGGCGGTGGATGTCACCTCCGGCTGGTTGCTGAACGGCGACAAGATTGATGCGATTGCCGCCAACAATGACGAAATGGCGATTGGCGCGATCATGGCGCTGCAACAGGCGGGCAAAAAAGATGTGCTGGTCGCTGGCATCGACGGCACGCCCGATGCGCTGCGCTTTGTGAAATCCGGCAAGCTGTCGCTGACCATCTTCCAGGACGCGGCCGGTCAGGGCATGGGCGCGGTGCAGACGGCGAAGAAAATGCTCGCCGGTGAGAAAGTTGAAAGCACCATCTGGATCCCGTACCAGACCATTACCCCTGAGAACTACACCGAATTTATGACCAAAAACAGCAAGTAACCGATAGGGGAGCCTGGCTCCCCTGTTCTTCCACCGTCGTTTATCGCGGCGCGGGCAACCGTTGAGCAAAGTAGTCGCTGAGAAAATCGATACAGGTTTTAATCCGCAGTGAGTGGGAGGAACGTTGGGTATAGACCGCCCAGATATTCGCCTGCTGATACCACGCTGGCAGGATCTGCACCAGCTCGCCGCTGGCCAGATGCTTCGCCACGTCCCACGCCGATCGCAGCACAATCCCTTGTCCGCGCAGCGCCCAGGCCAGCACCACGCTGCCGCTGTTGGACGAATGCTGACTGTTGACCCGGCAGACAATACTGTCCTCGCCGTTGGTCAGCGCCCAGTTGCCGAATGCCGCGCTTCTTTCCTGAATAATCAGGCAGTCATGCTGTCGCAAATCATCCAGCGATGTCGGTACGCCAGCCTGACGCAGATAGTCCGGTGAGGCGCACAGGATCCGGCGGTTAGCCGCCAGCTGCCGGGCGATATAGAGATCGTTGATTTCATCGCCGACGTGGATCTCGATGTCGATCCCTTCGTCCACCAGATTCACTTCCCTGTCACTGAGCATCAGCTTCACGTTCAGCCCGTTATGCAGGTTCATCAGGTCGGACAGGGCATCCGCCATATATTCGTGACCAAAACCAAACGAGCAGCTGAGGGTGATATTGCCGGTCACCGCGCCGCGCAGCCCGTTAAGGTCGCTGACAAAATCGCCGACGCCGCTGACAATTTGCATCGCTCCTTCCAGCGCAATTTCCCCTTCGGCGGTCAAGCGCATGCTGCGGTTATTGCGGAAGAACAGCCGGATATCCAGCTGCTTTTCCAGCATGGCAATCCGCTTGCTGATGGTGGACGGCGACAGCCCCAGCTCCTGTGCCGCGCGGGCGAAACCGCCGTTGCGCGCCACGGTGACAAACACCGACAGATCGTCAATGGAAGGCCAGCCCTCAACAGGCTGGCGGAGATTTTTTCCGGCGGAAGGGGTTTTCATCGTCACCAAAAACAGAAGGAATAATAGGGTTTTATAGCACTGTTTTCAGGAAGGGCTGAAGTTTCTGCAAAAAGAGATCCGCGATCTCTTCCTGCGGCGAATGGCCACAGGGCAACGCTTCGCCCTGCACGTTGAGCGCCTTCTCGCGCCAGGTCGCCAGCACGTCGAACAGCTGGCCGACGGTGCCCTTTTCACCCCACAACAGCTGCAACGGGCAGCGGATGCGGTTCTCGCTGTCGGCCGCGTCATCCTCCAAATCAAGGGTCGCCGCCGCGCGATAGTCTTCGCACACCGCATGAACCATCTGCGGATGCTGATAACAGCGCAGGTAGTCCTGGAACACCGCTTCCGACATCGCTCCCGGAGTTTTGAGATGTCCGTCGATATGTTTGCGCAGGAAAAATTCAGGATCGTGCAGGATCAGCGTTTCCGGCACCGGCGTCGGCTGGATCAGCAAAAACCACCAGAAATAGCGGGTGGCAAAGGCCTGATTGGTCAGGGCGTACATGGTGGCGGTCGGCGCGATATCAACAAAGGTACAGCAGGTGACGCGTTGCGGATGATCCAGCGCCAGCCGATGTCCCACCCGCGCGCCGCGATCGTGGCCGACAAAGGCAAAGGTCGGGTGGCCCAGCCCCGCCATCAGCTGCACCAGATCCTGCGCCATCACCCGTTTCGAATAGGGACGATGCTGTTGATCGCTGGCGGGCTTGTCGCTGTCGCCGTAACCGCGCAGATCCGGCAGGATCACCGTGTGGGTTTTCGCCAGCGTCGGGGCCACTTTGCGCCAGCTGATATGATTCTGCGGATGGCCGTGCAGCATCAACAGCGGCGGGCCGTCGCCGCCAATTGCCACTCTGAGCGTGATGCCACTCTCAAGGGTGACATCGTGCAGCCTGAAGCCCGGCACAAACGGCGAATCGCCGCGTTCGGCACGGGCAATCATCCATTCCTCCCGGCGCTCTGGCTGGCGGCCGGACGCTTCAGCCAGGGTTTCTGGCCATAATGCTGCGCTTCAAACTGCTCAATGGCGGAGAGGTATTGCAGCGTCCAGCCAATCGCATCTTCGCCACCGGCGAGCATTTCCCGCTTCAGGGCGCTGACCGAAAACGGCAGGGTTTCTGTACCGGCGGTGATTTCGCAGGTTTCCAGCGAGACGGTGATGCGGTTACTGTCCGGGTTAACCGCCAGCTGGCTCAGGCGTCCGAAGCTGCTGTCGTCCAGCGACACGGTCAGCACACCATTGTTCTGGCAGTTATCGTTGAAGATCCCGGCAAAGCTGGTGCCGATCAGCGCGCGGATCCCCAGCTGGCGTAATCCCCACACCGCATGTTCACGGCTGGATCCGCAGCCGAAATTCGGCCCGACCAGCAGAAAGGACGCGCCCTGCCAGCCCGGCTGATTGAGAATAAAGTCCGGATTCAGTTCGCCATCGACGGTAAAGCGCCGATCGAAAAACACCCCTTTATCCAGTCCCTGACGATCGATCCCTTTCAGAAACTGTTTCGGCATAATGACATCGGTATCGATGTTCGCTTCCAGTAACGGCGCGAGGATGCCGCTGACCCGATCAAATGCTTCCATTATTTCCCCCTGCGTTAAGCATTGTGCGCACATCTTCAAGGTGGCCGCTGATTGCCGCTGCCGCCACCATCGCCGGGCTCATCAGATGTGTTCTGGCCCCGACGCCCTGGCGGCCAGGAAAATTGCGGTTGGTGCCGGAGGCGCAACGATCGCCGGGTGCCAGCACATCCTCATTCATCGCCAGGCACATTGAACAGCCCGACTGCCGCCATTCAAATCCGGCATCGAGAAACTGCTGCGCCAGCCCTTCCGCTTCCGCCTGTCGGCGCACCTGGCTCGATCCCGGAACGATAATTCCGCGCACGTGGCTGGCGATTTTGCGGCCCTGAAGCACCGCTGCCGCCGAGCGAAGATCCTCAATACGGCCGTTAGTACAGGAGCCAATAAAGGCATGGGTAATGGGGATTTCCCGCAGCGGCGTGCCGGCCATCAGTCCCATATACTGCAGCGCTTTGCGGATCGCCTGTTGCTTAATCAGGTCGGTCTCCTGTTCCGGATCCGGCACCGCGCCACCGATCGGGCTGGTTTGATCCGGGCTGATGCCCCAGGTCACTTTCGGATCCAGTTCGCTGCAGTCGATCTGCACGGTTTTATCGAATACCGCCAGCGGATCGCTGCGCAGTTGTGACCATTCGGCCAGCGCCTGTTGCCATAGCGCGCCGGTCGGCATCTGCGGTTTGCCCGTAATATAGTCGAAGACTTTTTGGTCCGGCGCGATAATCGCCCCGCGCGCGCCGGCTTCCACCGCCATATTGCACAGCGTCATCCGCCCTTCCATGCTCAGGTCGTCGATCGCGTCGCCGTCAAATTCAATCGCGTAGCCGGTCGCCCCTGAGGCGCTGATTTTCCCCAGCAGGTCGAGGATGATGTCTTTGGCGGTACAGGCATAGGGCAGCAGGCCGGTGACCGTCACCCGCATGGTTTTCAGTCTGCGATAGACCAAGGTTTGCGTGGCCAGCAGGTGTTCAATTTCTGAGGTGCCGATGCCAAACCCCAGCGCGCCAAACGCGCCATAGGTTGTGGTGTGGCTGTCGCCGGCGGCAATAACCATGCCCGGCATCACCATGCCCTGTTCATGGGCCACCACATGTTCAATGCCCTGTCGTGGGTCCATCACATCAAACAGTTCGATGCCGAAATCCGCGGCGTTTTGGCGAAAATAATCGACCTGCAGCTGGCCGCCGGCATCGGTCATTTCCGCATCGCGCGTCGGTCGGGTGGGGTTCACATGATCGACGTTGAGCAAAATATTCTCAGGATGGCGCACCCCACGGCCGCTTTCGCGCAGGCCGCTGAAGGCTTGCGGGCTGGTATATTCATTGAGAATTGAGCGGTCGATATAGAGTAAAACGTGGCCGTCGTTATCCAGTTCACGCACCACGTGCGTATCAATTAACTTTTCATACAGCGTTTTATTCGACATATCTGCGTCCAAAATATAATCACGGTGAAAGGGAAAATTCAGCGTCATTGGCGAGGAATTAATCAGCAGAGTATGTCATGGAATCACGGCGGTAATGATTCCATCCGGGAAAGGATAGCGTGACGAAACGTGCATCACGGGTGGGGTTGTGGGCCTTAAGGTCAAAACCTAAAGGGCGGATGCAAAGGTCAAAACCCGCTCCGGCGATAAGGCGTCAGCATAGAGCGCGTTATCCGGGACGCCGTAAATCCATCCCTGGAGGCTTGGCTGCGGCATCCCTGCCGCAGACACCCGGCTAATGCGCTCTATGCCGCCACCCACAAGCATTGACGTTGTGGATGGGGCCAGTGGACGCACGGGTCAAAATCAAATGAAGTTTGGTAAACGCATGGGATGAACTCAGCGGGGTTTTGACCTGTGTGTCCACAATCGACCATTCAACACTGAAGCTTGAGGGGAAGGGAGAGAGGGGGGAAAAGCAAAGCATCGGCGACAGGGATGTCGCCGCTGAGCCCCCAGGGATGGGTCTACGGCGTCTTTGTGTTCCCCCCTCTCTCCCTGAGCAAAACACCGAAACATCCAGACGACTTCCCTAACACACAGGTCAAAAGCAGCTTCAGTGGTTCGGCGTCAACATAGAGCGCGTTATCCGGGGCGCCGTAAATCCATCCATGGAGGCTTGGCTGCGGCATCCCTGCCGCAGACACCCGGCTAACGCGCTCTATGCCGCCACCCACAAGCAGTGACGTTGTGGGTGGGGCCGGTGGACACACGGGTCAAAATCAAATGGGGGCCGGGGACGCACGGGTCAAAATCAAATGGGGTTTGGTGGATACATAGGGTGAACTCAGCGGGGTTTTGACCTGTGCGTCCACAATCGACCATTCTACATTGAAGCTTGAGGGGAAGGGAGAGAGGGGGGAAAAGCAAAGCATCGGCGACAGGGATGTCGCCGCTGAGCCCCCAGGGATGGGTTTACGGCGTCTTTGTGTTCCCCCCTCTCTCCCTGAGCAAAGCACCGAAACATCCAGACGACTTCCCTAACACACGGGTCAAAATCAAAGAGGCCTTATGGGTTTTCGATTAGCCCGGTTTCCACGCTGAAATGCCGCTGCTCTCGCGGTTCCAACATGATCAACGTGCCGGCCTGCTTAGCCGCGTTGAAGCCTTCCGGGCGGCAGGTGGCCGGTAACACATAGGCGGCGACCTGCTGATCGCTGTTGTGCAGGATCCAGCGCGTGGCATAGTTGAACTGCGCGGTCTGGAAGGTGGTGCTGAAACCGTGGCCGTCCGGCGAGTGCAGATTAAAGGTCACCGTCTCGCCGTACTGCGCCAGATTATCAGCAAAAAACACAATCTCGGGATCGTACATCTCCGGGCGCGTCAGCCCGCCAAAGGCCTGCGGTTCCGCCGCAAGCTGACGGGTATAGTCCAGCCACACCGGCGTTGGATGTACGTGGCCAGGAATCGAGGTCCGCAGCTTAAAGGCACTGTCCGGGATACTTTGGCTAAAAGTGCCATTGTCGACATAGGCGCTGTTCATATGGCACATATACTGCAACGGCATCGCCGTGCCGGACAGATTGGTGACCGCCATCTCAATGCGCAAGCGTGGCCGATCCGCCAACAACGTCACGCCTGGCAATGCGCGATAGTGATGGCCGAAACCTTTGATGTACTCCACCTCGCCGCGCACCGACACGCCCTCTTCTTCCAGCACGATCCAGGCGCTGTCCATGCGGGCGCAGGCCATCTCGCCGTGCAACGCATGGACATCGCCCTCGCCAGGGCAACCGTTGGCCAGCAGGCCGGAGTGGAAGGCGAAGCAGCCGTAGGTGTCAATAATGTCCTTGCCCGGCAACGGTTGCTTAAAGCCGTTGCCCATGGTCATCCGCTGACCGTCGAAAGCCGCATCCCACACCATCTGCCCGTAATACGGCAGCACGATTACAAAGCCACGGCGGTTCTCCATCCGCACCGCCTCAATCCCTGAGGGGTAACGGAACAGCTCTACTTTGACGTCGGCGTTATCCAGCAGCGTACGCGGCGTTTCACCGAACAGCGAGGGATGCAGTGGCAACGTGGTTCTCATCGTGCCTCCTCAGCCAGACGACCGCTGACTGCCGGCTGTTTTTTATGGCGCAGTTCGCCCCAGAAGTAGAAGCCCACCCAGGCGAAGCACAAAAGTGAGACGCCAAACGCCATCTGCATCGAGCCGAGACGGTCAGACACCAGACCCTGCAAGGCCGGGATAAAGGCGGCACCGACAATCGCCATCACGATAAACGCGCCGGCCACTTCGGTGTATTTGCTCTCGACGGTAGACAGGGTGCCGGCATAAATCGTCGCCCAGCATGGCCCAAACAACACGCTGACGAACACGGCGGCATAGACGGCGGTGAAGTTTGGCACCAGCATCACGTAGGCCAGCGTGGCCACACCGACGATGGAATAAGCAATCAGCACCTTCTCGGCGCGGAAGCGCGTCATCAGGAAGTTGGCGACAAACTTGCCGAGAAAGAAGCAGATAAAGCTGTAAATCATAAAGTTAGAGGCATGACGCTCGTTGGCCGCACCGAGGTTCAGCGCCAGACGAATGGTGAACGACCAGACCGCCACCTGCATCCCCACGTAAAGGAACTGCGCAATGATGCCGCGCTTGAAGTGACGGTTTTTGGCCAGATAGCTGAAGGTTTCGCCAAGGCTCGGCAGCTTTTTCTCATTGCTCTGCGGTTTGCAGTGCGGATAACGGGTCAACAGGAACAACACCATCACCACCACCAGGACCATCACCAGGTATTTGTAAGGTTCCAGCGTGTGCTCCAGCATGGTCAGACGGAACTGGTGCAGCTGTTCCGGGTTCATGCCGGCCATCTGGCTGTGCAGGCTGTCGCCATCCTGGAACACCAGGTATTTGCCCAACACGATGCCCATCAGCGCGCCAATCGGGTAGAACGTCTGGCTGACGTTCAGCCGCAACGTGGCGTGATCGCGGTGACCGATCATCGAGCTGTAGGTATTCGCCGCCGTTTCCAGGAAGCTCAACCCGATAGCAATCGCGAAGATCGCCGCCAGGAACATGGTGTAGGTCGCCATATGCGAAGCCGGATAGAACATCACGCAACCGGCGATATACAGCGCCAGCCCCAGCAGGATCGCAATCTTGTAGCTACTGCTGCGGATCACCAGCGAGGCCGGAATGGCAATTAAAAAATAGCCGCCGTAAAAGGCGCTCTGCACCAGCGCGCTGGCGAAATCGCTGAGGGCGAAAACGCTTTTGAACTGGGTGATCAAAATATCATTCAGGCTGGCGGCGCAGCCCCATAACGGGAACAGGCACGAGAGCAAAATAAACTGAAACAGTGGCGTCTTATTTAAATAGCCATCAGGCTGCTGGACGATGGTCGGTTGCATAGCGAATCCTCAGTTAATCGTTGAGAAAACGGTGGAAGGTATCGGCATCAGGGTACGAAAGCTGGGTTCCCCGTCCGGTGACGCTACAGGCGGCATAGTCGGAGGCAGACTGCATTGCCTTCGCGATATCGCCATGCTGGATCAGAAAGTGGGCAAAGCAGCCGATAAAGGCATCCCCTGCGCCACTGGTATCAATCGCCTTCACCGGCGTGGGCTTAATGCGGTGGACGGCATCTCCCTGCATCCACACCGATCCGCGGCTGCCGAGAGTGATAATCAGGTTTTTCAGGCCGCGTCCCAGCAGCATCTGCCCGGCGCGCAGCACTTCGTCTTCGGTGCTGACCGGCAGGCCCGTCAGGATCTCCAGTTCGGTTTCGTTCGGCATAAAGAAGTCGCACTGGCAGGCGTAATCGATGTCCAAACCGGCCACCGCCGGCGCGGGATTGAGGATCACCTGAATGCCGTTCTGCCGCGCAAAGTCGATGGCGTAATAGACCGTCGGCAGCGGGATCTCCAGCTGCAACACCATCAGACGGCAGCGCTTAAGATCCTCCGCCGCGGCATCAATATCCGCCGGAGACAGGTGCGCGTTGGCCCCTTTGATAATCAGGATGCGGTTTTGCGACTGGTCATCGACAAAAATCGGTGCCACGCCGCTGGAGGTGCCCGCCGCGACGGTGACGTGCTGCGCGTCGACGCCGAACCGCTGCAAGTTTTTCACCGTGTTGTCCGCAAACAGGTCTTCGCCCACTTTGCTGACCATCATCACGCTGGCACCCAGCTTCGCCGCCGCAACGGCCTGGTTGGCCCCTTTGCCGCCGCAGCCCAGTGCGAAGTCTGGCGCTTCTAAGGTTTCACCGGCTTTCGGCATGCTGTTGGTGTAGGTGATCAGATCGACCATATTGGAGCCGATGACGGCAATGTCCATGACGTTTTCCCCGTGTAAATTTTCATCATTAAATGTTGTAGAAATAACAATAACAATCATCTCATGTTATTTTTGTGACACCCGTCTCAGCCTGAAAATCCCGCCCGCGAGATGTTAATTGGCGATTGACGCCAGAATGAAAATGTTATTATTTTAACAAAACCCCCTAATCTGCTGAGGAGCTTCCCGTGCAAAACCTGGACTATGCCCGCTACATCGACCACACCCTGCTGGCGGCGAATGCCACCGTGCAACAGATCGCCACCCTGTGTGACGAAGCCATCGCCCACCACTTTTACGCGGTGTGCGTCAATTCGGGTTATGTGCCGTTAGTGGCGGAGAAGCTGGCGGGAAGTGAGGTAAAGGTCTGTTCCGTCATCGGTTTTCCGCTGGGTGCCGGCCTGACCAGCGCCAAAGCCTTCGAAGCGAAAGCCGCCATTGCGGCCGGTGCGCAGGAGATTGATATGGTGATTAACGTTGGCTGGCTGCAAAGCGGTGAGGTGAAGGCCGTCAGCGCCGATATTCAGGCGGTGCGCGAGGTTTGCGGCCCGATCCCATTGAAGGTAATATTAGAGACCTGCCTGCTTAGCGATGCGCAAATCATTCAAATCTGTGAAATTTGTCGTGAACTGAAGGTCGCGTTTGTGAAAACGTCCACCGGTTTCAGTACCGGCGGCGCGCGCGAAGAGCACGTCCGTCTGATGCATGATACCGTTGGCCCTGAGGTGGCGGTCAAAGCATCCGGCGCGGTGCGCGACCGACAGACGGCAGACATCATGATCCAGGCGGGCGCCAGCCGTATCGGCACCAGCTCCGGCGTCGCCATCGTTAACGGCAGCGCTGCCGGCGAGGGTTATTAACCGTATTATCAGGAGTGACTGACCATGGAAACCCGCCGCGACGAGCGCGTAAACAAGCTGGCATCTGCGCTTAAGCGAACCGATAAAATCCACCTGCGAGAGGCGGCGCGGCTGCTGGGTGTGTCCGAGATGACCATCCGTCGCGATCTCAACGAACAGCCGTCGGTGGTGGTGTTATTGGGGGGCTACATTGTCAGCGATCCGAAAAGCAATCAGGGTCACTACTTTGTCTCCGATCAGCAGGCGCATAACGTCGAGAAAAAGCGGCGTCTGGGCCAGCTGGCGGCGTCACTGATTGAGCCGGGTGATACGGTGTTCTTTGACTGCGGCACCACCATGCCGTGGATTGTCGATGCCATCGATAATGAGCTGGCGTTTACCGCCATCTGCTGCGCGATGAACACCTTCCTGGCGCTGAAAGAGAAACCGGCCTGTCAGGTGATCCTCAACGGCGGTGAGTTTCATGCCGACAACGCCATCTTCACTCCGCTGGGTCACGGCTCGGTAATGGACAGCCTGTGTCCCGGCAAAGCCTTTATCTCTGCGGCAGGCATTGATGCCGGTCAGGGTGCGACCTGCTACAACCTCAACGAATTGCCGATGAAGCATCAGGCGATGCAGCGTGCCAGCCACAAGATTCTGGTGGCTGACAGCAGCAAGTTTGGCAAAGTGTTGCCCGCCCGCATCGGCGAACTCAGCGCCTTCGAGACGCTGGTCAGCGACGATGCCCCGCCGAAAGAGCTGGCGCAGAAGCTGAAACAGCTGGGCATTGACGTGATGGTCGGGCAGAAAGCGCGTTAGGTCAGCCTCTTACGCCCAGCGATTCAGGATCTCTTCGCCATCGCGTAAGCGGCGCAGGTTTTCACATACCCCCGCCACGTTGCCGTTCAGCGAATTATCAGTGACGCCGCCGATATGCGGCGTGGCGATGACGTTGTACTGAAACAGCGCGTCATCCGGCTCGGGCGGCTCCTGCCAGAACACATCCAGCCCGGCGCCTGCCAGGTGATTCACTTCCAGCGCCGCCAGCAACGCCTGCTTTTCAATCAGTCCGCCACGCCCCAGGTTGATCAGGTAACTGCCCGGCTTCATCTGCGCCAGCGCGGTTTCATCAATGATATGGCGGGTGTCGGCATTGTCCGGCAGGCTGAGGATCACAAAGTCGGCGTCATTCAGCAGCGCCGGCAGATGGGCCATATTGCCCAGCCAGTCCAGCTGATGCGCTTTAGCGAAGGCCTGATCGGCGGTGCGTTTCACGCCAATCAGCCGCACGCCAAAGGGTGCCAGTCGTTTCGCCAGCGCTTTACCGATGCCGCCCAGCCCCACCAGCCCGACGGTTTTCCCCATCAGCCCCATGCCCACCGGCAGGCCAAGCTGACGCGTGGCGATCATCTCAGGGATCTCGCGGGCTTTGCGCGCCAGGCCAATCATCATCCAGATCCCCAGTTCGGCGACCGAATCGGCATTGCCGGATCGGTCCGACGGCACGTTAGCCACCTGAATGCCAAGCGCTTTGGCGCTGGCCAGATCCACCCCTTCCAGCCCGGCACCGGCCTGCTGAATCAGCTTCAGCCGGTCAGCGGTTTTGAGCAGATCAGGCGTGACTTTTGCCATACCGGGGATTAAGGCATCGTATCCGGCCAGGCTTTCGGCGGCGTGGCCCGCAGAAGCCGTGAACTCGACGTCAGGCAAGGTGTGACGAAACTGTTGGATCATGCCGCCCCAGGCGTTCTCTTCCGCCGCGATTAGAACTCTCATCGTTATCTCCCTGCTTTGTAAGGCAAAAAAACAGCATAAAGCCATCGGCTCAAAAATCAATCAATAATCCGGCACGCGAGCGCATCCCCTGGCGCTGACGCGGGTCAGCGAATGGGGCAGCCAACGCACCGATAACCTGAAGCAGGAAGGATATTCCTCGGGTGGCGGCTGTGATTAGCAAGCAAAACCAGCTAAACTTCGTCATCTGAGTGGGCATCTGCTGCCCCAATTAACACACAGACACCAAGAGGCTCATCCTACGTGGCTCAATTCGTCTATAGCATGCATCGCGTCGGCAAAGTGGTTCCGCCGAAGCGTCACATTCTGAAAAATATCTCCCTTAGCTTCTTCCCTGGCGCCAAAATCGGCGTGCTGGGTCTGAATGGCTCCGGTAAATCCACCCTGCTGCGCATCATGGCCGGTATCGACAAGGATATCGAAGGGGAAGCGCGTCCACAGCCCGGCCTGAAAATCGGTTACCTGCCGCAGGAACCGCAGCTGAATATGGAACACACCGTGCGCGAATCCGTTGAGGAAGCGCTGGCGGAAGTGGTTGGCGCGCTGAAGCGTCTGGACGAAGTCTACGCGCTGTATGCGGAAGAAGACGCGGACTTCGACAAGCTGGCCGCCGAACAGGGCAAGCTGGAAGAGATCATCCAGGCCCACGACGGTCATAACCTGAATACCCAGCTCGAGCGTGCTGCCGACGCGCTGCGCCTGCCAGAGTGGGATGCGAAAGTCGCCACCCTGTCCGGTGGTGAACGCCGCCGCGTGGCGCTGTGCCGCCTGCTGCTGGAAAAACCGGACATGCTGCTGCTGGACGAACCGACCAACCACCTGGATGCAGAATCCGTGGCCTGGCTGGAACGCTTCCTGCATGACTTCGAAGGCACCGTTGTGGCAATTACCCACGACCGTTACTTCCTCGACAACGTGGCCGGCTGGATCCTGGAGCTGGACCGTGGCGAAGGTATTCCATGGGAAGGTAACTACTCTTCCTGGCTGGAGCAGAAAGATGCCCGTCTGGCGCAGGAAGCGTCAAGCGAAGCGGCCCGTCGCAAATCCATTGAGAAAGAGCTGGAATGGGTTCGTCAGGGCGCTAAAGGCCGTCAGTCTAAAGGCAAGGCCCGTCTGGCCCGCTTTGAAGAGCTGAACAATACCGATTACCAGAAGCGTAACGAAACCAACGAACTGTTTATCCCACCGGGCGCGCGCCTGGGCGATAAAGTGGTGGAAGTGGCCAATCTGCGGAAGTCTTACGGCGATCGCCTGCTGATTGATGACCTGTCGTTCTCGGTGCCGAAAGGCGCTATCGTCGGCATTATCGGGCCGAACGGTGCCGGTAAATCGACCCTGTTCCGCATGATGTCCGGTCAGGAAGAAGCGGATTCAGGCAGCATCGTGCTGGGTGATACCGTGAAGCTGGCCTCGGTCGATCAGTTCCGCGACAGCATGGATAACAGCAAAACCGTGTGGGAAGAAGTGTCCGGCGGGCAGGATATTATGCGTGTCGGTAACACCGAGATGCCAAGCCGTGCTTACGTGGGCCGCTTCAACTTCAAAGGGGTTGATCAGGGCAAACGCGTTGGCGAGCTGTCCGGTGGTGAGCGTGGCCGTCTGCATCTGGCGAAGCTGCTGCAGGTGGGCGGCAACATGCTGCTGCTCGATGAACCGACCAACGACCTGGACATTGAAACCCTGCGCGCGCTGGAAAACGCCCTGCTGGAGTTCCCTGGCTGTGCGATGGTGATCTCGCATGACCGTTGGTTCCTCGACCGTATTGCCACCCACATCCTCGATTATCAGGATGAAGGCAAGATCGAGTTCTTCGAAGGTAACTTTACCGAATACGAAGAGTACAAGAAGCGGACGCTGGGCGCAGAAGCGCTGGAGCCAAAACGCATCAAGTACAAGCGTATGACCAAGTAACACTCAGAGGGCGAAGCGATTCGCCCTCTGCTTTTCTTCTGCGGGACGCACTCGCGTTGTCCCCTGCTTCCCAACGTTACTGATAAAACTCCCGAAACACCGGCGACTGCAAGGCGTAATCAATAAAGCGCGCCACCGCAGGCGAATTCAGCTTACGGCTTGGATAGACCAGCCACAGCTCATTGCCTTCCACCTGCCAGTCCGGCAACACCTGCACCAGACCACCTCCCGGCAGGATCTCCTGGGTCAGAAATCGCGGCAGCAGCGTGATCCCGGCATCGCCCAGCGCGCACTCCCGCGCATACACCAGGTTATCGGTCATATGCGTTGGCGGCAGCAGCCAGCGGTAATACTCTTCCCCACGGTTCAGCAGCCATTCGCTCCACGCCCGGTGCGCAATGCAGCGGTGTTCAGCCAGCTGCTGCGGATGCGTGATCGCCTCATATTGTTCAAGGTAGCCCTTAGAAGCCACCAGCAGCCGCTCGCAATAACCAATTCGCCGCCCAATCAGCGAAGAGTCCTGCGGCTGTCCGGTGCGCAGCGCCACGTCGTAGCCCTCCAGCACGATATCCCGGACTTCATCGGACACTGAGACTTCCAGCGTGACGTCCGGGTATTCCTGCTGAAACGCGGCGTTTAAACGCGCCAGCAGCGTGGCGCCAATTCCCGCCGGTGAGGTGATGCGCAGCCGTCCACTGGGGTTATCCCGCAGACGTTCAATCGCCACATTGGCGCGCTCGCTGGCCTGCATCATCTCCTGGCAATGCACCAGGTAGCGCTCGCCGGCAAAGGTCAGGTTCAGCTGGCGGGTGGTGCGGTTAATCAGCCGCAGCCCCAGTGCCTGCTCAAGCTGACTGATGCGCTGACTGACGCTTGATTTCGGCAATCCTGCCTTTTTGGCCGCCCCGGTGAAACTGCCGCATTCGGCCACCAGGGCAAACAGGGCCATATCTTGCAGCTGTTTAAACATGATTGTTTACCTGAAACGAACACTTCGTTAGTTATTGTGCGGCTTATCATTAGCCTGCTTAGGTTCTACACTGAATAACACACCTTAAAGGAGATGCGCTATGACAATCAAAGCGATTGCTATCAATCCAGAAAAACCGCAGCAGTTTATTGAGATCCAGGTCGAGAAACCGACGCCAGGCGAATACGACCTGCTGGTCGACGTTAAAGCCGCTTCGGTAAATCCCGTGGATACCAAAGTGCATAAAGGCGCACAGAAAAACGGACTCCAGCACCCGCGCATCCTCGGTTGGGATGCCAGCGGCGTGGTGGTGGAAGTGGGCAGCAAGGTCAGCGGATTTAAGCCCGGTGACGAAGTGTATTACGCCGGCGACATCACCCGTCCAGGCAGCAACACCACCCAGCAGCTGATCGACGCACGCATCACCGGCCACAAGCCGACGTCGTTAGACTGGGCAGAATCGGCGGCAATTCCGCTTACCGCGCTAACCGCGTGGGAAGGTCTGTTCGACCGTCTGCAGCTGGATAAGGCCGAAGAAGGTAAAACGCTGCTGATTGTTGGCGGTGCAGGCGGCGTCGGCTCGCTGGCGATCCCCTTTGCCAAGCTGCACAGCAAGGTAAAAGTGATTGCTACCGCGTCGCGTCCGGATTCGGTGCAATGGTGCAAGGATCGCGGTGCCGATCTGGTGATCAACTACCACGACATGCCCGGCGAGCTGGAGAAGCAGGGCCTGAAGCAGGTGGATTATATCTTCTGCCTGAATGACACCGACGGCCACTGGGATGCGATGGCTAAGCTGATTGCGCCGCAGGGGCATATCTGCACCATCGTCGAGAATGAAAAGCCGTTAGAGATGAACGAGCTGAAGCTGAAAAGCGCGGCGCTGCACTTTGAGTTTATGTACACCCGCAGCATGTACACCACGCCGGATATTGCCCGTCAGGGTGAAATCCTGGACGCCACGGCGAAACTGCTGGATGCCGGAAAGGTCAGCAGCTCGCTTAGCAAGACGCTGCACGGCCTGAGCGTTGAAACGCTGTCAGAAGCGCACCGGCTGGTGCTGGAAGGCCATATGCGCGGCAAAGTGGTGATGGTTTACTGATGCCAATCCCGGCCTGCTGAACAGTGGGCCGGCTCCTTTTTTAATGCACTACCGACAGCCGTTCAGTTTTTCACGGCTGTCGGCCGTCCTCAGGCTTACGCCCCCAGCATTTCCTTCACCAGCTCCACGCAGCGCAGGAAGCGCTCATCGTAGCTATCCTGCTCAACGTGCACGTAGCTGATGTTGTTCTCTTCCAGCATTGAGACCAGCAGCGTCTGGAACTCTTT
The DNA here is from genome assembly GCF_000196615.1 of Erwinia billingiae Eb661. NCBI lineage: Bacteria > Pseudomonadati > Pseudomonadota > Gammaproteobacteria > Enterobacterales > Erwiniaceae > Erwinia > Erwinia billingiae. Next base: position 730,158 of record NC_014306.1, on the reverse strand, counting down.
GCGATCCACCGAACTGCCCAGGCTGCGTAATCCGTCGGCCACCCAGGGCACGTTATTCTCGACCAGGATCACCAGGTCAAAACGATATTCATCAATCAACGCCTGCACAAACGGGTGCTCGCGGCCTTCGTATTTTTTGCAGAAGGCCTGGGTGGTGACGAAATCGGTGTCGATAAAGGCCACTTTATTGGCGTACTTCACCGCAAAGTCGATGTACTGCGCCTGACCCAGGGCGATTTTGTCGTAGTCGGAATACTGCAACGCCATCTCATCGCCGCCGAGATGGGAGAAGACGTAGTCGCGGCCAAATTCCCAGGCACTGGTGGTATTAAAGATGTTGGCCAGCTTGTTGACCAGCGTGGATTTACCGCTGGATTCGCCGCCCAGAATCGCCACCGTACGCACAAAGAACGGCTTCACTTCGGTCGGAATATATTCCCAGTAGCGGAACGGATCGTGACGAATTTGCGCGCCGCTGATGCTCATAAACGAGCGCTTAGCATCGACCACCACCGCTTCAATACCCAGATGCTGCTGATACTGCGGGGCATCGAACTCTTCGCTGGTGTAAACCCGGTTGGGCACAATGCCGTGGTTTTCCATAAAGTCGTTAATGCCGCGGCTCCAGACATCCCAGCCGTGCGGATAGGGCTCCATTCCTTCCTCGTTGAACGAGTGGATACGGATGTTTTTCTGGTATTTGAAGGTTTGCAGCAGCCAGCGCAGGCGATCGCTCACCGTCGGCTGCTGCGACATGGCGCTGGCTTCAAACAGCTGACGGTCACGCGGCTCGTCGTAACCCATAATGATATGCAGCTCATCGACCTGACTACAGGCGCGCTGGATCAGGTAGATATGGCCGGTATGCAGCGGATAGAATTTGCCGAACACCACGCCGATGGTTTTTTCCCGGCGCGGAAACTCCAGCCCGAGAAAACGGTGCAGCGCTTCCAGCTTCTGCGCGCTGGGGCTTTTGATTTTGGCGTTCAGCAGCTGGCTCAGATAGCCCTTGGTCATGCCACTCGCATCCGCCACCTGTTGCAGCGTACAGCCCTGCTGGCGAATGGCGGTTTTCAAATAATCAAATGGTGACATCAATGCCTCCTGCGTTATAAGTCCTCAAGGATCGCCAGCGCATCGGCCAGCTTCTTCACGCCATACACTTTCATATTTTCCGGGGGTTTCTTCGGCACGTTAGCCGCCGGCACGATAGCCCGACGGAAGCCGTGCTTGGCCGCTTCGGAAATGCGTTCCTGCCCGCTTGGCACCGGACGGATTTCACCCGCCAGCCCCACCTCGCCAAATACCACCAAATCCTGTGGCAGTGGACGATCGCGCAGGCTGGACACCATCGACAGCATCAGCGCCAGATCGGCACTGGTTTCGGTGACTTTAACGCCGCCGACCACGTTCACGAACACATCCTGATCGGCCATCTGCAGGCCACCATGACGGTGCAGCACCGCCAGCAGGATCGCCAGACGGTTCTGCTCCAGCCCGACGGCAACACGCCGTGGGTTGCCCATCATTGAATGGTCCACCAGCGCCTGAATCTCTACCAGCAGCGGACGCGTGCCTTCCCACAGCACCATCACCGAGCTGCCGGAAGTGACTTCTTCACCCCGGCTAAGGAAGATGGCGGACGGGTTGCTGACTTCGCGCAGGCCCTGTTCGGTCATGGCGAACACGCCCAGTTCGTTCACCGCACCAAAGCGGTTCTTGTGGCTGCGCAGCGTGCGGAAACGGGAGTCCGCATCGCCATCCAACAGCACCGAACAGTCGATGCAGTGCTCAAGGACTTTCGGCCCGGCCAGCGAACCATCTTTGGTGACGTGGCCGACCATGATGATCGCCACGCCACGGGTTTTGGCGAAGCGGGTCAGATAGGCGGCGGTTTCACGCACCTGAGCCACGCTGCCTGGCGAAGACTGAATATCCGCCATATGCATCACCTGAATCGAGTCGATCACCATCAGCCGGGGTTGTTCCTGCTCGGCAATCAGGCAGATCTGCTCGATGCTGGTTTCCGACAGCATGTTGAGGTTTTCGGTCGGCAGACCCAGCCGGTGCGCGCGCATCGCCACCTGCTGAAGAGACTCTTCGCCGGTGACGTACAGGGTTTTCATCCCCTCGGCCAGCTTGCACAGGGTTTGCAGCAGCAGCGTACTTTTCCCGGCACCGGGACTGCCGCCAATCAGAATGGCACTGCCTGGCACCACGCCGCCACCCAGCACCCGGTCAAACTCTTTAAAGCCGGTTGAGAAGCGCGGCAATGCCTCAAGGCTGATTTCCGACAGCTTCTGCACGCGGCTTGGCCCCGCGCTGCCGGCATAACCGGTGAGGCGCTCGTTGCGCGCCACGGTCGGCGACGCTGCGAGGCGCACTTCGGTGATGGTGTTCCAGGCCTGACAGGCGCTGCATTGCCCCTGCCAGCGAGGATAATCGGCGCCGCATTCATTACAAACAAAGGCGCGCTTTACCGCTTTGGCCAAATCTACCCCTTAACGCTCTTCATGGATCAGGCTGCCGCTGAGAATACACAGCACGCCCATTAAATCCGCATGGCGGATGATCACTTCTGTCTGCTCGTTCACTTTCGGCTTGGCGTGATAGGCAATGCCCAACGCGGACGCCTTAATCATCAGCAAGTCGTTAGCGCCATCACCGATGGCCACGGTCTGCTCAGGCGCGATTTCAAAACGCCCGGCCAGCTTTAACAGCGTATCGGCTTTGTATTGGGCATCAACGATATCGCCCAGCACTTCGCCAGTCAGCTTGCCGTCGCGAATTTCCAGCACATTGGCGGCAATCGCAGACAGACGCAGCTTATCGCGCAGGTACTCGGCAAAGTAGGTGAAGCCGCCGGAGGCAATCGCCACATGCCAGCCCAGCGCCTGCAATTGCTGCACCAGCTCAGTCAGGCCCGGCATCAGCGGCAGTTCGTCACGCACTTTTTTTAAGATATTGGCATCGGCATCTTTCAGGGTCGCCACGCGCTGACGCAGGCTGGCGGCAAAATCCAGCTCGCCACGCATCGCGCGTTCAGTCACTTCTGCCACCATTTCACCGCAGCCCGCCAGTTTGGCGATCTCATCAATGCACTCGACTTCGATGGCCGTCGAGTCCATGTCCATCACCAGCAGGCCTGGGGTTTTCAGATGCGGGATTTTCCCCAGCGGCGCAACGTCCAGACCGGCATCGTGGGCCAGCTGCGTGGCGCGCGCGGTCAGCGAACCGGCCAGACGGACAACGTGGTAATCCGCCACGCGCCAGGCACTGACAATCACCATCGCCGCACCCAGCTGATGCTGAAGATGCGTCAGGCTGTCTTTATTCAGATCGCGACCATACAGAAGCCAGCCGGTACGGCCAGCGCGGTAGTCCAGCGGCATCACTTCATCGCCACTTAGAGAAAGAGGTAAACCCGGCCAGAGAGAGACATCAGATGGCAGGTCGCACCAGGTCAGACTATTTGGCATTACAGCTCCTGAAAGGACATTTTAACCACGCAAGAGGCTACCCTGTCAGCCCCGCTTCTGGCAACATAAAGCTCGAGACGAACGCTGGTTCGTGCATAAAGTGTGAAGGGTACAGATGGCAAAGGCCAAACTTAAATTTCGTCTGCATCGCACGGCAATCGTGCTGATCTGCCTGACCTTACTGGTGGTGCTGATGCAGGGTGCGTCGTGGTTCAGTCTGAGCCACCAGATGGCACGTTCCGAGCAGGTGGATGAACTGGCCCGCACGCTGACGCGCCAGGTGGCGTTCAGCCTGACGCCGCTGATGGAAAACAGCGACGATAACCACCAGCAGATCGTCGATATCCTCGCCCAGCTCACCAAAGAGAGCCGCATCCTTGATGCCTCTGTCTACGACGACGACGGCACCTTACTGGCCCACAGCGGCGAAACCATTAACGTGCGCGACCGTCTGGCGCTGGACGGGCAGCGAGCCGGGAGCTACTTCAACCATCAGCTGGTGCAGTCGCTGGACAGCGCTGAAGGCCCGCGCGGCTTCCTGCGCGTCACCCTGGATACGCACGTGCTGGTGACGGAATCCAAGCAGGTGGATAACACCACCAATATTCTGCGCCTGATGATGCTGCTGGCACTGGCTATCGGGATTATCCTCAGCCGGACCCTGCTGCGCGACCGCCGCACCCGCTGGCAACAATCGCCTTTCCTGCTGACCGCCAATAACCCGGTGAAGGAAGACGACGACGAGACCCGCGACGCGCCGGCCCAGGCTGATAAACCGTAATCAGGCCATGCGGGCGATGTGGGGCTCAAGCGATTTGAGCCCTTTTTGCATCTCCTGCGCAATGCGCCGAAAATCCTCACTCCAGGCATCATCACTACTCATCTGTAGCCAGTAACGATCGGCCATGGCCAGTGCTTTTTGCCAGACCGTTCGCCCCACGCTGCTATCCAGTTCAATCACCGGCGCGTCTGAACGCATATAGCCCGCGCTGTTGGGGGCGAAGCTCATCGGCAACATGTCGTAGGCCGGCGTTAGCGTCAGCGTCGGCGAGGTGAGGAAAAAGGCCAGGTTGCCAGCATGCATATCGCCATTCGCGATCAGCTTGCCAAATGCCCATTGCAGGGTGCCGCGTTCGGCATCCGGCGTCACAATCATTTTTTGGCTGACCAGCGCGCTGAGTGCCTGCGGCCAGCGGGACTGTTGGCCAGTAAATTCGGCCTGCACAGACTCCAGCGACACCATGCTGCGTCGGCCTCTTTCGCCCAACCGATCGAACCTGACCACTTCAAGAAACAGCTGCTCTTCCGCGCCTGAGAGGATGGTGGCCTCGGCCGCCGACACGCCCTCTTCCCTCAGAACCTGCAAGGCCAACGCCTCGGCCCGCAGTAAATCACACCAACGCTGGCTGTTTTCGTTTCGCCGTGCGGGCGTGAACTTCACCAGCACATGCGCATTCTCGCCATCCGCCAGCTGGGTGTAACAGGCAAATTTTGGCTGTTCGCCGCCCGCCGAAGAACCGACTTCTTCTCCCGCCAGCACTCTCTGCGCCAGCTCAGGATACAGAGCCGACGTCACCGGCGTTGGCGCGGGTTGCTGAAGCCACTGATGGTAACTTTCACGGCCAATCAGCCAGCTACCCGAGATATCGCTGCCTCTGGCAGTCAATGCCAGCAGGCTGTGATCGTCATTCCACTGGCGGATATCTTCCGGCAACCCCAGCTGCCGCGCGCACTCGCGCCCCCATGCCCTGCCGAGAAAACCCTGCGGGCGCATATCACTGAGATACCAGGGCAATCCCGCAAAATGCTGCCAGTTGCCCTGTGCATCTTCCACCACGCAACTGCCGGCCGGCCAGACACTGAACAGCTGCCCGGCATGATGAGAATGCCCCTGTTCATCAATCTGCCAGAGCGGGAAGTGACTCTCCTCACGCAAGGGGCGCAGCAATGCATAGCGGGTCGCGCGTGCGCGACCATATTTCATCACCTGCGGATGGGCAGCAATCAGACGCGAGAGCGTGGCCTGGCTAATTGCCAGACGGGCAGTCAATGTTGTCGCATCCAGCGGCCCTTGCAAAAGAAGCGTGGTTAAATCAGACATGGTGAATAGATTCGTGAATAGATACTTGAATAGATCATTAGCACTTAATCGGCTGAAAAGACATAAAAATGATAAAAAATGGTGGGGAAAGATGAATAGATACTTTAGTGATTTCTACTGAAGACTTTACGGAGGGGACGTTCATTAATATCACTGCTGGCCGGATTGCCCGGCCAGCAGAAGGCGTTAGATTACGCTTCTTTATCGCCCAGCAGCACAGATTCCAGCGCGATTTCAATCATCTCGCTGAACGTGGTCTGGCGCTCAGCCGCCGTGGTTTGCTCACCGCTGCGGATGTGGTCGGAAACGGTACAGATGGCCAGCGCTTTCGCACCGAACTCTGCAGCCACGCCGTAAATACCGGCGGCTTCCATTTCCACGCCCAGGATGCCGTACTTCTCCATCACGTCGAACATCTGCGGATCTGGCGTATAGAACAGGTCAGCAGAGAAGATGTTGCCAACGCGGGCAGACACGCCCAGCGCTTTGGCCGCATCGACGGCGTTACGCACCATCTCGAAATCGGCAATCGCGGCGAAATCGTGATCTTTGAAACGCATGCGGTTCACTTTGGAATCGGTAGATGCACCCATGCCGATCACCACGTCACGCAGCTTCACGTCTGAACGCACCGCGCCGCATGAACCCACACGAATGATCTTCTTCACGCCGAAATCGGTGATCAGCTCTTTCGCATAGATTGAGCAGGAAGGAATGCCCATGCCGTGGCCCATCACCGAAATTTTACGGCCTTTATAGGTGCCGGTGTAGCCCAGCATGCCACGCACGTTATTCACTTCTACCGCGTCCTGCAGGAAGGTTTCTGCGATATGTTTTGCGCGCAGCGGATCGCCCGGCATCAGCACCACGTCAGCGAAATCACCCATTTCTGCATTAATATGAGGGGTAGCCATTTTTCATCCTTTTTTCAGTCTGGCCAGCGCCTTAGCGCTGGTCGTTTAGGTTGCGCAGATTACAGCATGGATTTGCCGTATTCCATATCGGAAAGGCCAAAATAGTTCGCGACGGTCTGGCCGATGTCGGCGAAGGTCTCGCGATAGCCTAACGATCCCGGCTTCACGCCTGGGCCGTAAATCAGCACCGGGATGTGCTCGCGGGTATGCTCGGTGCCTTCCCAGCTTGGGTCACAGCCGTGGTCGGCGGTGAGGATCAGAATATCGCCCTCTTTCACCTGCGCCATCAACTCCGGCAGACGGCGGTCGAACAGCTCAAGGCCACCGGCATAACCCGGGATATCGCGACGATGTCCCCAGGTGGAGTCAAAGTCGACAAAGTTGGTGAAGACGATGCTGTTGTCCGGCGCGATTTTCATCTCGGCAACGGTGGCGTCAAACAGCGCATCCAGCCCGGTGGCCTTCACTTTTTTGGTGATGCCAACGTGGGCGTAGATATCGGCAATTTTACCGACCGAAATCACCTGGCCATTCTGCTCATCCACCAGTTTTTTCAGGATGGTTGGCGCAGGGGGTTCTACCGCCAGGTCATGACGATTGCCGGTGCGCTCGAAGTTGCCTGGCTTATCGCCAACAAACGGACGGGCGATCACCCGGCCAATGTTGTAGCCGCCTTCGGTTAAGGCCTCACGGGCGATTTCACACAGCGCATACAGACGTTCCAGCCCGAAGGTCTCTTCGTGGCAGGCAATCTGGAACACCGAGTCAGCGGAAGTGTAGAAAATCGGCTTGCCGGTTTTCATATGCTCTTCGCCAAGCTGATCGAGGATCACCGTACCTGACGAGTGGCAGTTGCCGAGGTAGCCTGGCAGGTCGGCCTTCTCAACCAGCAGATCCAGCAATTCCTGCGGGAAGCTGTTCTCTTTGTCGCTGAAATATCCCCAGTCGAACAGCACCGGCACACCGGCGATTTCCCAGTGGCCTGACGGCGTGTCTTTGCCGGAAGAGAGTTCACTGGCATAGGCATAAGCGCCGGTAATTTCGGCGTCTTTATCCAGCCCCAGCGGGAATTTTCCGGTCGACTCTTCCGCTGCTTTGCCCAGGCCTAAGGCCGTGAGATTTGGCAGGTGCAGCGGGCCTTTACGTCCAATGTCCGCTTCGCCCTTGAAGCACGCCTCGGCAATGTGCCCGAGGGTATCAGAGCCTTCATCACCAAATTTATGGGCATCTTTGCTGGAGCCGATCCCGAAGGAGTCGAGCACCATGATAAATACACGTTTCATCCTGATCTCCTGCGTCTGTGACGCGCTGAGCGTAAATTTTATCGATCCGAACAGTATGACGCTTATCCGCTAATTCTGCGATAGATAACTGGGGTCTGGGCCGGCGCATTTTCGCTTAAGGTCACCGCGCGCTTCATCGCCTCAGCGGCTTCCTGCCAGGCGGTTTCCGTAGCGGCGTGGATCACCGCCAGCGGACGCTGGTTGTCTGCACGGTCACCCAGTTGCGCCATCTCACTGAATCCGACGCTGTAATCGAGCGGATCGCTGGCCTGACGACGACCGCCGCCCATCGACACCACCGCCATGCCGAGCGCACGAGTATCCATTGCGCTGACGATGCCCGGCTTGTCGGCATACACCGCCTTGCTGAGCATCGGCGCCGGTAAATATTTATCCATCTGCTCGATAAAGTCTGTCGGGCCTTTTTGCGCCGCGACCATGCGCGCAAAGATTTCTGCTGCCTTGCCGTTATCCAGCACCGCCTGCAGTTTGCCGGTGGCTTCGTCGGTATTGGCCGCAAGCCCACCGGACACCAGCATTTCCGCACTCAAAGCCAGCGTCACTTCCAGCAGGCGTGGATTGCGGTATTCGCCGGTCAGGAAGCGCACGGCTTCACGCACTTCCAGCGCATTACCGGCACTTGACGCCAGCACCTGATTCATATCGGTTAACAGCGCGGTGGTTTTACAGCCCGCGCCGTTCGCCACGCCAACAATCGACTGGGCCAGCAGCTCGGACTGTTCGAAGGTCGGCATAAAGGCCCCGGAGCCGACTTTAACGTCCATCACCAGCGCATCCAGACCTTCCGCCAGTTTTTTGGCGAGGATCGAGGCAGTGATCAGCGGAATCGAATCGACGGTCGCGGTGATGTCGCGGGTGGCGTAGAAACGCTTATCCGCAGGCGCCAGCGAGTTGGTCTGGCCGATAATCGCCACGCCGACGTCTTTGATGATGCGACGGAACGTCTCGTCATCAGGGAAGATATCAAAGCCCGGAATGGCTTCCAGCTTGTCCAGCGTCCCGCCCGTGTGGCCGAGGCCACGGCCAGAAATCATCGGCACATAGCCACCGCATGCCGCCACCATCGGACCGAGCATCAGCGAGGTTACATCGCCCACGCCGCCGGTTGAGTGCTTGTCCACGATCGGGCCGTTAAGATTCAGCGCCTTCCAGTTGAGTACCGAGCCGGAGTCGCGCATCGCCATGGTCAGCGCGACCCGCTCCTGCAGCGTCATATCGTGGAAATAAATGGTCATCGCCAGCGCGGCGATTTGCCCTTCAGACACGGTGTTATCACGCACGCCATTAATAAAGAAGCGGATCTCTTCTTCCGTCAGCGGCTGGCCATCTCTTTTTTTACGGATAATTTCTTGTGGCAGGAACACGTTGCCCCCTGGTGGTTGCGGTAGTGAGGGCGAAATGATTTTCGCCCTTGCGGCTGAGGTTGGCGGGGTCGCCAGTCAGACTAGTAAGCGGAGTCGCTCTTGGCTCCAGCATGACCCGCCGTTTCCAGCAGGCTGGCTAACAGGCTGGACGCGCCAAAACGGAAGTGACGGGCATCGGCCCAGTCGCTGCCGAGAATGTCATCGGCCAGCTTCAGGTAAATTGCCGCATCGTCCGCGGTACGCACGCCGCCAGCCGGCTTGAAGCCCACCTGGTGCTTAACGCCTTTGTCAGCAATCACTTGCAGCATGATTTTTGCCACTTCCGGGGTGGCATTGACCGGCACTTTACCGGTGGAGGTTTTGATAAAGTCAGCGCCCGCCTCGATGGCAATTTCAGAGGCTTTACGGATCAGTGCCGCATCCTTCAGCTCGCCGGTTTCGATAATCACCTTCAGCAGCACGTCGGCTTCGGCGCAGGCTTCTTTACAGGCGCTCACGATCTCGTAGCCAATCTCTTCGTTACCGGCCATCAGCGCGCGGTAAGGGAACACCACGTCGACTTCGTCAGCCCCGTAGGCGATCGCCGCGTGGGTTTCTGCCAGGGCAATTTCTTTGTCGTCGTTGCCGTGCGGGAAGTTGGTGACGGTGGCAATGCGGATATCCGGCGTGCCCTGCTCGCGCAGCGTTTTACGGGCAATCGGGATAAAGCGCGGATAGATGCAGATCGCCGCGGTATTGCCCGCCGGGGATTTTGCCTGATGGCACAGCGCGATCACTTTCGCATCGGTGTCGTCATCATTCAGCGTGGTCAGATCCATCAGTTTCAGGGCACGTACGGCCGCTGCGGTTACGTCAGTCATTCTGTTCTCCAGACAAGGTTTAAGGCGGCTTCCCGGATGCCGGGCAAGAATTCCTTCCGCCTGAGCCCGCGAAGGGCTGTGATGTTAAAATAATAACGGAAAAGGCTGAGCCACTTCCGTGATGAAATTCACGAACAGGGAATTACTGTTGCAAGCATTGTACATGCAATGTGATTAATATCACATAAATAGCCTGTTAACCTGCCCGATACGGCCATTGTTGCGCAACAGAGCCTGATTTTAGCTGACATCATCAGAAAATGTTATAATTATAACATTCATCGTTCAGTGTAGCAGATGCAGATGACAGTAGACCCGGCAGGCCAAAGGCGCACCGTCTCGCAGGGGACTTTAAGAGTTTAGCCAGTCAGAGCTGAAAAAGAGTGCGGGTGTTCTCAAGAAGGGTTTCGGCTATTTCCTGCGGGGATTCTTCCCGCAGTTCGCACAGGCTTTGCCAGACGTTCTTTACCCGCTCGGGGCGATTGGCCTGACCCTGAAAGCCCTGCAGCGGCATATCCGGCGCGTCGGTTTCCAGCAGCAGCGAGGTCAGCGGCAGCCGTGCGATGGTATTGCGGGTTTTGCTGGCGCGTTCATAGGTAATGGTGCCGCCCACACCGATGGCATAGCCGGCGCGGATAAAGGCCAGCGCCTGCTGTTCGCTGCCGGCGAAGCCGTGCACCACGCCACGGCGAGGAAGATCGAGGCGTCGCAGATGCAGGGCTAACTTATCGTGGGTGCGGCGGGAGTGCAGGATCACCGGCAGATCGTACTGCTTTGCCAGCCGGATTTGCGCATCCAGCACCCGCTCCTGCTTATCAAACTGGGGATTGTCGATAAACAGATCGAGGCCGATCTCGCCGATCGCCACCAGCTTTTTCGGCAGCTGTTTCAGCACCGCTTCCAGCTGGTCCAGATGTGAATCATCATGCTGCGCGATAGCCATCGGATGGGTGCCCAACGCGGCATATAGCGGTGGCCATTGCTCTGCCAGCGCCATTACGCCTGCGAAGCGGTCAGCCGACACGCCGACCACAATGATTTTCTCCACCCCTGCCGCTGCCGCCAGACGCAGGCTCTCTTCTTCGTTGCCAGAAAACGGCGCAAAATCGAAGTGACAATGGGTATCGATAAACGTGGGTGTCATGCCAGCGAGCCCTTATCGTAATCGGCATCGTTGCCCGCCAGCGGATCGAGAATCACGCCATCCCGCACCGGTTCGTTGGCCACCGGCGCAGGTGGCACCACCGGTTTGGTACTCAGCAGCGTCTCATTCTCCTGCAACCATTGCCCCACGGTGGCGAGGAAATAGCGGCCGCAACGGCGTCCCAGATGATAATCCTGATTCAGCGAGGCCACGCGACTGCCCAGCGCCATGCTGGCGAGCGCATGCGGCGGGAAGATCTCAATAATCCGCAGATTACCCGGCGGATTGTCAATAAAGTCCTGCGTCTCGCGGTAGCTGTCTTCATGCAGATGCATGATATTGACCAACGGCTGCAGCGCACTGTCGCTCAGCCAGCGCTCAATGCGCTTCAGCCACTGTGGCGTATAGGTCATCTGCGAAGGAACGGTGCGGATCACCACGATGGTATCGGCCCCGCGACGCGCCGCTTCACGCACCGGAATGGCATCGCTGATCCCACCATCGAGATAGCTGATGCCGTCCATATCCACGCCGGGACGATACAGACCCGGAATGGCGCTGGAAGCCTTAATGATGTTCATCCAGTTGGCGGCGGTCGGGGCAAAATAGCCCGGCGAATAATCGTCGCTGCGGCAGGCGCACATATAGAATTCGCGGCCTGCGGAGAACATCTTCTCACCGGCTTCTATCGCCAGCGGGAATTCCTGAGAGGTGACATCCACCAGCCAGTCGAGATCGATCAGGTGCCCGCCGCGCACAAAGCGCAACGGATCGAAAAACAGTTTACTGGTGGTGTAACGGGTGATCACTCTGCGGGCATAGCCCGGCTGGCCGCAGACATAGGCAGAGAGATTCTGCGCCCCGGCAGAGGTGCCCAGCATCAAATCAAAGGGGTTGAATTTTGCCCGCTGGAATTCATCCAGCACGCCGGCAGTAAAGATCCCGCGCTGCCCGCCGCCTTCGCAGACCAGGGCCAGTTTGCCCGGACGAAAAGGGGTTAACGCCAGCGGCTCAATATTGCCGAGGGTTATAGGGATGCGCTTGCCCAATGGTGAGATCCTCTGAGGGAGTTGAAGACCGGAGGATACCCTGGATGGACGGTAACTGTTTGCCGTTTTTTGCGGCAGAATGTGTAAAGCCAGAAATGCTAAAGGCCAGTCAGTGACTGGCCTTCATTGAAACATCTGTTATTGGATCTATAACTTCTTGCGGCCGGTGAACAGGCTGATCAGGAAGATAATGATACCGACAACGAAGACGATTTTAGCTGCCCAAGCGGCTGTACCAGCCAGACCACCAAAACCTAACGCTGCTGCGATAAGCGCAATAATCAGAAAAATAATGCCCCAACGAAACATAAGCCTCTCCTTACCCTATATGTAGAAAATCAAACTGCCTGATTTATTTACTCTGCCGAAACCGGCGAAAGTGGATTATTTTCTTCAAACATTTCAGTTGCGGACCGTCCTGTTATCAGCCGGTCCGCGACTGCTTTATGACTTCACAGTCAGATCGTTTTTAACGCTTTTCACACCATCAATCGCTTTAGCGATGCTTTCGGCACGTTCAGACTGCGCCTGGCTTTTCACCGTACCGGAAAGCTGGACAACACCGTTGGTGGTTTCAACTTTCACGTTACGTGATGGCACGATGTCGTCAGCTAACAGTTTAGCTTTAATTTCGCTGGTCGTTGCCGTATCACCGGCATAACCGCTGACGCTGGCTTTAGTGCTGTCTTTTACGTGTAGTTTGTCGCTAACAGATTTAACGCCTTCGACTTTTTTGGCCGCCGCAACAGCCAGTTCGGCCTGATCCTGCGACGGTACAAAACCACTCAGCGTCACGACGCCTGAATGGGTCTTAACAGAGATGTCTGTGCTTTTGATTGCGTCGTTGTCTACCAGAGCGGCTTTCACCTTGGCAGTCACGCCGCTGTCATCCATGTACCCACCGACTGATTTCATTGAACTATCGATTTTGGAACCCGCGTTGTCAGCAGCATTCTGCGTTTTGTTCATCATGGTGTCTTCTGCCATTGCAGAACCACTTACCAGCGCAGAACCTACCAGTACAGCCATCAGAGTTTTAGTAATCTTAGTCGTGTTCATCGATTATTCCTTCTTCATGTGTTTTGCACTCACAACTGTGAGGTTTCAGTCACAAACGGCGTGACTGCAGTAGGAGAGACGTTGCAGCTTACCGCCGCATATTTTGCGTCCGTTGAGATTAAATATAGACGCTCGTCAGGATTTCACCGCCGCTTGTGGTTGATATGATGGATAAATGCACAAAAAGCAGGTTTTTTAAGAGCAGTCTGTAAAAAACGGGGGGCGGAAAGCGGTGTGGAGAGGAAGGCGAAAAAAAAACGATGCATATTGCATCGCTTTTTCCAGTATAGACCAGACCTGATTATCTGTTAGTGTTCGCGCGTTTTGCGGAACACCACTTCAGGATAACGTTCCTGAGTAATGTTCAGGTTTACCATGGTCGGCGCGATGTAGGTCAGGTTATCCCCGCCATCCAGCGCCAGGTTCACTTCGTTTTTACGCTGGAACTCATCAAACTTCTTGGCATCGCTGCATTCAACCCAACGCGCGGTTGAAACGTTGATCGCTTCGTAGATGGCTTCCACGTTGTATTCGCTCTTCAGACGCGCCACAACCACTTCAAACTGCAGTACACCGACGGCGCCAACAATCAGATCGTTATTGTGTACCGGACGGAACACCTGCACGGCACCCTCTTCCGACAGCTGAACCAGGCCTTTCAGCAACTGCTTCTGCTTCAGCGGATCGCGCAGACGAATACGACGGAACAGCTCAGGGGCGAAGTTCGGAATCCCGGTGAACTTCATGTTTTCACCCTGAGTGAAGGTATCGCCGATCTGGATGGTGCCGTGGTTGTGCAGCCCGATGATATCGCCCGGATAGGCTTCCTCAACGTGCGAACGGTCACCGGCCATAAAGGTCAGCGCATCGGCAATCACCACGTCTTTGCCCAGACGGACCTGACGCAGCTTCATGCCTTTTTCATATTTGCCGGACACCACGCGCATAAAGGCCACGCGGTCACGGTGTTTTGGATCCATATTCGCCTGGATCTTAAAGATGAAGCCGGTGAACTTTTCGTCGGCCGCGGTCACGGTGCGCAGCGTGGTCTGACGCGGCATTGGCGACGGTGCCCAGTCGCACAGGCCATCCAGCATATGGTCCACACCAAAGTTACCCAGTGCAGTACCAAAGAATACCGGGCTTAGCTTGCCGGCGAGGAACTGTTCTTTATCAAACTCGTGGGAAGCGCCCTGTACCAGCTCCAACTCTTCACGCAGCTGAACGGCCAGCTCTTCACCGATGGCGGCATCCAGATCCGGGTTATTAAGCCCTTTGACGATGCGCACGTCCTGAATGGTGCGCCCTTTACCGCTCTGGTAGAGGTAGGTTTCGTCTTTATAAAGGTGGTACACACCCTTAAACAACTTGCCACAACCGATTGGCCAGGTGATCGGCGCGCAGGCAATTTTCAGCTCGCTTTCCACTTCATCCAGCACTTCCATTGGATCGCGGATATCGCGGTCCAGTTTGTTCATAAAGGTCAGGATCGGCGTGTCGCGCAGACGGGTCACTTCCATCAGCTTGCGGGTACGATCCTCAACGCCTTTTGCGGCATCGATCACCATCAGACAGCAGTCGACCGCCGTCAGCGTACGGTAAGTATCTTCGGAGAAGTCTTCGTGTCCCGGCGTATCCAGCAGGTTAATCAGGCATTCGCGGTACGGGAACTGCATCACGGAGGTGGTGATCGAGATACCACGCTGCTTTTCCATCTCCATCCAGTCCGATTTGGCGTGCTGGTTAGAGCCACGGCCTTTTACCGTACCGGCGGTCTGAATAGCCTGTCCGAACAGCAACACTTTTTCAGTGATGGTGGTTTTACCGGCATCCGGGTGAGAAATGATGGCAAAAGTGCGGCGACGAGCCACCTCTTGCATAAAGGGTGCATTAGACATGAAAAAACTCTGTTTGGTGCTGTGCTGCCGCTGCGCAGACGGCGCGGGGGCAATTTCACAGGCGATTAATCATCAATGGCCGGCATTTTCGCCGATCCGGCGGTTATAAACAATGCAGAACGCCGCGTTATCCCCATAAATGCGTAGCGCAGCGAAACCAGATGGCTTCAGCTGCTGTTTTTTTCAGCCATTTTGCGGCGGGGTTCCGAGTTCTACACTGGCCTGACCTCTTGATAATCTTTTTGCTGACCTGATTACAGCGGGCGGTTGAGTGCTTCACGCTGCTGCTCGAATTTGTCCCTGCACTGGCAGCCCGCCAGATGATCGTTAATCAGCCCTAACGCCTGCATCAGCGAATAGGTGGTCACCGGACCCACCCACGTCCAGCCCCGTTTTTTCAACGCTTTGGACATGCGCACCGATTCGGGTGAAGTTTTGGCATTCTGCCAGTATTCCAGATCGACGGTATGAGGCCGTTCGCCCGGCTGCGGCTCAAACTGCCAGAACCACGCCGCCAGCGATCCGGCTTCTTCGATCAGTTCGATGGCCCGCTGCGCATTGTTGATGGTGGAAAGAATTTTGGCTCGATTGCGGACAATGCTTTTATCTTCCAGCAAACGGGCAACGTCCTCGTCGTTGAACTGCGCCACGGCGTGAAAATCAAAATCCTTAAAGGCGCGACGGAAGTTTTCCCGCTTGTTGTAAATCAGCTGCCACGACATGCCCGAGTGAAAACCTTCGAGACAGACTTTTTCAAACAGGCGGCGGTCATCCACCACCGGTCTGCCCCACTCGTTATCGTGATAGTCAGGCATTGAAGGCTGCCAGTAGCAGCACACGCGTCCATCTTCGGTCAGTGTCAGTCCGGCTTCTTTCAGATCTGCCAGATAATGCTCATCCATTCTGTATTCCCGTTGAAGAGTGTGAAGAGTGCTGCGTAAAGATAAACGCCGGCCAGATCCTGATGCTATACCTGACATCCGATGTAACAACCGCGTTTGGTTTTTTGTGCAGACAGCAGCTATTTTTAGACCATCATCGGCGAGACGTCTGTGGGCTTTGCTCCAGGATGCGCCATTTTTTATCAGAAAGGGGATTTTCGGACATGAGCACCAAGGATTATCAGCCAGCCAAAGTCTGGTCAGAAAACAAAGAAGCCGGCGGCACCTGGGGCAGCATCAACCGCCCGACCGCTGGCGCACGTCACGAAGCCGAACTGCCGGTAGGCAAGCACCCACTGCAGCTGTACTCAATGGGTACGCCGAATGGCCAGAAAGTGACCATCATGCTGGAAGAGCTGCTGGCGCTGAACGTTAACGATGCGGAATACGATGCCCACCTGATCCGCATTGGCGAAAGCGATCAATTCTCGTCAGGCTTTGTCGACGTAAACCCTAACTCAAAAATTCCTGCGTTGCTGGACTGCTCCACCAAGCCAGCCACCCGCGTGTTTGAGTCCGGCGCGATCTTGCTGTATCTGGCCGAGAAGTTTGGTCACTTCCTGCCGAAAGATCCGGCCGCCCGCACCGAAACGCTGAACTGGCTGTTCTGGTTACAGGGTTCTGCACCTTACCTCGGCGGCGGTTTCGGTCACTTCTATAACTACGCGCCAGTCAAAATCGAATACGCGATCGATCGCTTCACCATGGAAGCCAAGCGTCAGCTCGACGTGTTAGATCGTCAGCTGGCAAACCATCGCTATATTGCCGGTGAAGACTACACCATCGCCGATATCGCTATCTGGCCGTGGTATGGCGCGCTGGTTAGAGGAACCGTCTATAACGCAGCGGAGTTCCTCGACGCCAAATCCTACAAAAACCTGGTGCGTTGGGCAGATGAAATCGCACAGCGCCCGGCAGTGCAGCGCGGCCGCATCGTCAACCGTACCTTCGGTGAGCCTTCTGAGCAGTTGCATGAACGCCACGATGCATCGGATTTCGATCTGCGCACCGAGGATAAGCTGGCGAAATAACGCCGCTTAATAAGACTAAGGGCATCCTGCGGGGTGCCTTTTTTTTTGGATGGACTTCGGTGAAGGCATAGCAGGCAGATGCACTGTTATGATCCCCGAAGCCCCCGTAGAGAAAACGTCAGACGCTGGTGCATTTGGCTAAGATTAGCGGAGAAAAATAAAGCCGGAAGAATGGGCTCCGGCGTTAAGCTGCTGCTTTCGCCCACCATCCGCAGGCCGCTCCACAGGAAGGAAATCGTCTCCTCCGGCTTGAGGTGGCGTTGCAGGATTTTATGCGTGCGGCGACCTAAAGCATCGTAGCGGTATTCTGCGCGGCTGAACTCTTTATGCCCGCTAAAGCTGACTTCCGCTATCCGCTCTCATCGTCATAACGGTAATGCTGCTCTACGGCATCTGGCCCGGTTTTCCGCCAGGTCATCCGCCCAAAACCATCGTATGCCCACCGTGCGCCTTTCAGCCTCTGTAACATATTGTGCCAGACTATGTGACCCGGTTTATCCGTCCTGGTGACGTTGCTGAAGTGGGAGCAGGCACGGCTTGAATAACAGAAGCATGGGATTGAGCAAAGACTGCATCAGGCGCTGGCATTTATGGCTCAGATTGAAAGGGTGGAACTAAAATTTTTTTCAAATGTAAAATAGTCATAGGCTACATTTCGGAATATATAAAAGCATTTATCTTTAAGGAAAATCCTTAATTATCTCCGCCCTTATAATCAAGAAAATATAATTCTGCGTCAAAATCTGACTTAAGATATTTTTCGAACCCCCATTTACACTTTTAATGACTCTGGATTAAAAGCTATAATTGCACCATCTTTTTTTAACCCACAAGGATATAGCCCGCATGTATAAATAACATACATTTTTTCTAACAAATCGCTTTCATCATAACCTATTATAAATCTTCTTATTGAAAGCATTCTCATGTGGTAATAAGACTCACCAATTACTGACATGAAAAAATCATCATATCTGGTATTATTCTTTTTAATTTTAGATTTTCTATACTCTAAAGATTTCTGTTTCTGATAAATTGAGAAGCTTTCTTCACTTTCAGCGATAAAGTTTTCCGCATCAGAATATTTTTCACTTAACCTAAATTTTGAGATCGAATTATCAATAGCATCTTGCCAAACCAAATACCCTTTAGGTAGCACTTGATCAATTGACAACTTTTCTGCCAACTCAAGATCATTAATTACCTCAAAAGAAAATTTTATTTCAAAAGTACCACTATCTAAAAAAATCCGATCTGATTGCAAAAACAACATCGGCTCAATAATAAACCCATCTTCCTTAGAAACCATAGAAACCTCTTAATTAAGTATTTTGTTCCACATATCTAACGCCCGCTGATTTCCTAGAACACTATCATCCCGCGCCAGCTCAGATGCTCTAATTGGCATGCCATCCATCATTCCTCGCTTTGCAACATTTTGCAATGCTGAGACTTGTTTTTTAAGAACATCAACTGACTGATTTGGATCTAAATTATTTAATGCATTTTCAATGGCACTAGAATAACCATGGTGATTACCTTGATGTCGTGCCATAGGACTTACACCGTCATCAACTTGTCTAAGAAATATTCCGTTCGTCGCATCGTCAATATCATAACCAATTTTCTTCAATACTATATGATCAGAAAACTCTTTAGGAATTACATGATGTGCTTGATATCCACTCCATTTCGTTGAGCGTTTTAAACCCATCGAAGCCATCATATTCCTACCAAGCCTGGTGGAGCACCCCGTGAGCCCCAGCGGATCAACCCACGTAAGCGGGTCCCCGACATAGGCATAAGTATTCAACCCACCCATCAACCCTATCGGGTCAGGCTGGGTAAACCTACCGCCCACTGGGTCATAATAGCGGAATAAATTGTAATGCAGCCCGGTTTCCCTGTCCAGGTACTGCCCCTGGAAGCGCAGATTTTGCGGCACTGACTGGAAGCCGCTGCTGCTTTCCTGTCCGGTCATTCCCCAGGTGGAGAACCGGCCGCGCCATACCACGTCACCCTCTTCATTGGTCATCCGCTCTGGCAGACCATTCAGTTCGGTGTGGTACCAGAAAATATCCGCCTGTTCGCCAATGCTGTCGACCCGTGCCAGCGGCTCCCAGCTTCCTTCGCTGTACAGATACTGCGTGTTGCGATCCGGCGTTAAGCTGCTGCTCTCGCCCACCATCCGCAGGCCGCTCCACAGGAAGGAAATCGTCTCTTCCGGTTTGTGGTGGCGATGCAGGATTTTATGCGTGCGGCGGCCCAGCGCGTCGTAGCGGTATTCTGCGCGGCTGAACTCTTTATGCCCGGTGAAGCGGACTTCCGCTATCCGCTGCTCATCGTCATAGCGGTAATGTTGCTCTACGGCATCTGGCCCGGTTTTTCGCCAGGTCATCCGCCCAAAACCATCGTATGCCCAGCGCGCGCCTTTCAGCCTCTGCAACAGATTGTGCCAGACCACCTGACCCGGTTTATCCGTTTGGTTGCCAGCTGCGTCCCAACTGAAATGTTCTGTGTTATGGGGCTGAACGGCGCCGGTAATCTGCCCCGTCGCATCGTAGCCAAAACGTTGCTGATACTGTGCCCACTCGTTCTGACCCGTGGCGCTGTCCAGAACCCGTTGCTGCAAGACTTGATCCAGACGATCCCAGTTATAACGACGCTCAAAAACAGCGCCCGAACGATCTTCAAAGCCACTGCGCCGCATCACAATACGGCCCACCGGATCGTAACGGGTTTGCTGATTCAGCGGCCCCTGAGTCCGTCCCACTTCCCGATGCAACTTATCACGCTGATAGCCGGCAATCTCAACCTGTTTACCGCCCAGTTTCAGGTTCATCTGCAGCAGATGCCCGGTCCCGTAGCGCAAGCAGTTTAGTTCGCGGCCGTCCGGCAGCGTGCTGCCGATAAGATTACCCAGCACATCGTACTGATGGGCGATCGCCCCAGCGCTGCTTTCCTCGCGGGTGAGGTTGCCGACCGCATCGCTGGTCAGCGTAATTACCTCAGCGTCAGTGACCTCAAAGCCGCCTGTCCGGGCGCGCTGCCAGCTTTCGAGGGACATCTTTTTGATATCCACCCGATCGGGGCCGTAGTGATATTCGGTACGGTTCTGCCGGGTGAGCTTAGCCGTCAGACGGTTCACCACATCGTATTCAAACCAGGTCGAGTGCGGTGAAAGCTGTTCATCTGCCGCATTCAGCGGTGACTGGGTGACCTCGGTAACCTGCCCCAGCTCGTCATAGCGATAGCTTTTACGTCTGCCGGCATAGTCGATCTGCGCAAGCAGACGTTGGCCGTTATCATATTCAAACTGCCAGCGATCGTTGTTGGGGTTGATCAGTGCGGTCAGGTGGCCAAAACGATTGTACTGATAGCGGGTCTGATGCCCGGCCTGATTGATTTCCGTGACGATCTGCCCACGAACATTGCGCTTAACCCGACGTTCAGAAAAGCCGTCAATATTTTCACCGGTGAGCATCCCGGCGGCATCATATTTATACTCGGTATCGCGACCATCCGGACGGGTCAGACATTGCAGTCGCCCGGCGTTGCTCCACTGATAGCAGGTGGTATTTCCTTCGGCATCGCAACTGGCAATCAGCCTGCCCGCCCCATCATACTGGTTATGGCTTTGATGGCCGGAACAGTCCTCATCACGTTGGATCTGACCGCGATCATTCCACCAGAAGCGATGCGTATTCTCCAGCGCATCGGTGCGGGTGACCAGGTCACCCTGCGCATTCCACGTGAAGCGGGTTATCCCGCCCAGCGGATCGATTACCGCCACCACATCGCCGGCAACGTTGTACTGGTATTCCCAGACCGCACCGTCAGGCAGGACTTCTTTCAGTGGGAAAGCGTAAGAAGGATGCCAGGTGGTGATGGTGGTTCGATCCGCCGGATCGCGCACCATCGTCAGGTTGGCACGCTCGTCATAGCCGTACTCCCATACCCTTCCACCCGGCGCCTCGGTTGCCATCAGCAATTCGCCTGCCCAGCGCCAGCGCCAGTGCGCCCCGTAGCTATCGGTGTATTCCGTAATACGGCAAAGTTCATCCCAGCGATGCAGGGTAGTTCCGCCGGAAAAACAGGTCACTGACGCGCTGCGATCCTGCTCATCCGCATCGATCACCCAGTGTTCGAGTGTGGCCCTGTTTTCATCCAGCACCTGATACTCATAAACCCGCCAGTAACGCGGATCGATCGACGGCTTCCACTGATATTCCACCGTCAGTCCGGTGGCATAACTGTGCGATGCCATCAGATCGCTGGCACGATCCCAGCTGAAGCGTCGGGTAACCACGCCATCAGCATCCTGCACCGTCGTCAGCTGTCCTTCAGGATTGTAGCTGTAGCGCACCAGCGGTCGATGCTCTTCCCCCACCACCTGATGCAGCGCAATCAACCGCCCCTGCACCGGCTCATAACTCAGCCGGACTTCAAGGGCCAGATTATCTCCGGCAATGGCCACCAGCTGCCCCGCGTCATTCCACTGGAAGTGCTGACAGTTTTCATGACGATCGTAAATGCGCCCAATGCGCCATTCGCCTTCGCGGGTGGGATCGGGCTCATAGAGGTGAAACTCTCCCTGTGCGGTTTGCATAATGATCACCCCCTGAAGGGTGCAATAGAGCGTGAAGCCCTCTTCATCAAAATGAATCACATCGCCAGGGCTGATTTCGCCTAATCCCAGCTCCTGTCCGGAGATATCCCGCCACATAAACGGGTACGAACCATCCTCATGACGGAAACGAATCAGACGGGTTTCGAACGGCAGCATCCAGCCGGTCCCCAGCATTCCACGGCTGAGATTTCGGCTGTTATAGATACGTTGCCAGTAAAGCGGAAGGCGATCTTCAAGCACAAAATCCAGGTCTTCTTCGCCAGCAAGGATCTTCGCACCCGTGGCGTAATTTACCGGATGCGAACCCTGTACTGCGGCGATGGCAACCGCGCCCGCCACCTGTCCACCGGCCTGAGAGGCGATAATGCAGGTGATCTGGCGCAATGCACGTCGGGCGGCAATGCGGGTAAAGAGTTGCTTCAGCAACTGGGCTCCTTCTTTACCGATGCCGCCGCCCACGATTCCGCCAAGGAAATACGCGAGAAAGTTTTTCCCACTGCGAATATCGCGGACCACAACACTGTCGCCACCAATACGCACCCGGGGATTTTCACTGACCTGAATTTTGGCTTCACAGGTACTGCGGTCGCCATTACGTGCAGCCGGGTGCCCGTTAATCAGCACTTTTTTCGACCCTTCGGCGATAAAATTCACGCTTTCGGCGAGATGTCCTTTGGTGCAGGCCACCGTATCTTTGCTGGCTGGCGTGGCATATGGGCTGGCACTGGCGACCGTCGGTTGCACCAGGTCATCCCACAGGCTGCCAAACCAGTGTTTTACCGAATCCCCGCTGGTGCTGCTGACTTTATCCCACAAGGCACTGGCGGTTGCGCCAGGATGGCTGACCGCAGAGGCGATACCGGCCGCCACGGCCATAGCGATATCCAGTGCGCCGGGCTGTTCTTCACTGCCCGCCTGGGGCGAATTAAGCCATTCATGATTAACCGTCCCGGCGGCGCGCGCGGCGGGTTTACCCATTATTCTGACATTGTCTGAACCACTGGTGATGAACGCATCCGGTGGGCCGCGCATCCCCAGCATATCCAACAGGCCATCAACCGCCTCTCCGGCCTTATTCCCCAGCTTTTCCGGATAACCGGACGCCATGGCGGCCACGGTTAAGCCCACCCCGACGGCGAGCCCCACGCCGGTGCTGGAGATCAGCGCGGCACCAAACAGAATTCCGCCGTAAATCGCCCCTTCAACCACGCCACTGACAAAATCGGCAATGACAGAGCTGTGAACCAGCGGATCGCCCAGCCGGGCAGCAATCAGTTCGTCAGACATCGATCAGGCCTCCTTGCCCGTGGCAGGAACAAAGCCCAGCTTGATGTTTTGCCAGACCGCCAGAGAGGCCTCATCGAAACTGGCTGCACGGCTGAAGGTGACCGCCATCAGGTGGGTTTCCAACATCACCACCAGCAGCTTTTGCATCACCACCACGCCATGATTTTCAAAATGCATACTCACTTCACGTGCAGGGATGCCGCCAAACGCCGTGTCCTCCACGGCGTCTGCGGCAAACTTTTTCATGTCGCGTTTAACTTTCGCTAACTGCTGCTGCAGATAGGCTTCTTCCTCACCCGCCTTCACTTCCCAGGCCCGGGTGACCACCAGCGAAGCCCCGATTTTTGGCAGTTTTAGCAAGGTGATGCTTTGTTCCTGCACGGCTTCCGGAAGCGGAAGCGTTCCTTCGGTGAGGTGATAACTGACTGGCTGACTCATTTGCTGCTCCCTTTATTCTGAAATGCTTCCATAACGTCATTTTTGATTTCATCCGGAGTTGGCGAGGGCTGAGCCGCCGTGCCCGGCACATTAATATTGAGGTCGAGCGTCCCGCCGGTATTGATTTCAGCCTGCCCGCTGGCATTGATTTGGAACTGTTTGCACTGCAAGGATATGGTGCCGTTCGGCATAAGCGTGAGCATGCTGTCGCCCGATACCAGACTGATACCTTCCCCGGAGGCCAGCACCATTCCTCCCTGCACCTTCAGCACGTAATCACTGCCGACCAGCTCACTGCGCGTCCACTGTGTTTTCTGATCGTAAGTCCCGGACACGGTGCTGCTGAGGGCTTTTTCCACGCTGATGGTCTGATTGCCACCGACGGTTTGCGTTTCATCCGCCTTCACATGGGTATCCATGTTCTTCTGCGCCTGGATCCACACCTGCTCTTCCCCGGCCTTATCTTCAAAGCGCAGGGCGTTGGCGTTGTCCGGCGAACCGTCCTTCGAGCGGCTGAGGAAGCCCATCTGGGTGGCCGCTGCCGGCAGTGCCCACGGCGGCATGCTCGCTTCGTTGTAGACCCGGCCGGTGACGATCGGCCGGTCCGGGTCGCCGTTGATAAAGTCGATCACCACCTCGTCGTTGACGCGCGGGATCTGCACGCCACCGAAGCCCTGACCCGCCCAGGCGCTGGAGACGCGCACCCAGCAGGAGCTGGTGTCGTCGCCTTTTGCCAGCCGGTCCCAGTGAAACTTCACCTTGATGCGGCCGTATTTGTCGGTCCAGATCGATTCGCCTTTCGGCCCCACCACCTTCGCCGTCTGCGGGCCGTGGGTGCGCGGCCATTCTGCCGTCGGCTGCGGCCGGAAGGTGACGTCGGACGGGATCACCACGATATCCACCTTGTGGATGGTGCTGCCGCTGTTGCTGCTGGCGTAGCTGTTCTCTTCGAAATCGTAAACGGCCTTAATCGTCAGGTATTCGCCGTTATCGCTGAAGAACGGCGCGTTCAGCAGGGTGAAGGTGTTTCCCGGCGCCAGCCCCAGCGCGGTGCCGGAGGCGGTGACCTGCTGGTGCTGGGCCTGCCACACTTCCTGGCGGATTCTGGCGTAAAACTCGCCGTGGTCGTGGTCGATAAAATGCCCCGGCCAGTCGTAGACGTCGATTTGACCCGGCGACGGTGAGGCCGGATTCTGCCGTGCCTGGAACATCCACGCGTTGGGCTTGCGGAAGTCGTAGTCATCGATGCTGTAAAGCCCCGGCGTCACCTGGTCTTCCAGGCTCCACAGGCTGATGCCCTCTTCGCTGGTCGAGCCGCCGGACGGGGTGACGTGGTACGGAATGGTTTCGTAGCCGCTGAACGGCTGATGCTGCTGCGCGCTGTCCATCAGCACCATGGTGTGTTTATCCGCCTCATGGCGGAAGTAGTAGTAAATTCCTTCCAGCTCCATCAGGCGGCTGATGAAGTTAAAGCTGCTTTCCTGATACTGCACGCAGTATTCCCACACGCGGTAGTTGCCGGTGAGCTTGTCTTCTACCGTCACGTTGTATTCGGAAAGCAGCGTTTTGATGATTTGCGTTACCGTCTGGCTCTGGAAGATGCGCAGGTTTCTGTCGCGCTTCAGGGGCCACAGGTCCGGCTCCATCACCAGGCTGTAAACCGCATAGCGCGTGCCGCTCAACTCGGTGCTGCTGACCGACACTTTAGTGATTTTCCCGTTCAGGTAACGGGTTGCCATCAGGTTCTGGGTGGGGATGGACACAGTGATGGGCTGCCCCAGCAGGGCCTTACGCTCAATGCGGGCGTCGGTGCTCAGGAGCTGGACGGTGATTTCAAACGCGCTGGAAAGCGCCTCCGTGCCGTTCAGTTTCCAGAACAGCAGGCCGTCCATCGGCAGTTGAACTGTAATGCGATCAAGCATGATGATTTCCCTGAAAAACTGCGCCCGGCCGGCAGTTGCGCCGGGCTGAAGAGAGGTGATTAACTTTGCGGATTCAGCAGCCACACGCCTTCACGATCGACGGTGATGCTCTGGTCGCGGGTCTGGCCGTTATTACTGATGCTGAAGCGGTAGTCGCCCGGCGGCAGTTGCAGCATGGCAAAGCCGTTTGGCGATGGGACTAACGCCTGCGGATTGCCGTTCATGGCGACCTGGTCACCCGGCAGCAACTTGATATAGACCTGCGCAACCGGGGCTGGCGGTGGCGGCGCAACGGCTGGGGTCGACTGTTCGGCACCGGTCTGGGTTTCCGAAGCGGCCGGAGTCGCCGACGGATTTGCGCGGGCGGTTTCCGTTGGCTGCGATGCCGATGCTGGTGCGGTTGTCGATGCTGGCGCAGTTGCCGCGCTTTCTGGCTGGCTGTTGCTGCCGCCTCCGGCAATCAATGCCCCCACGCCGATGCCCACCAGCACGCCCGCGGCAATCAATCCCGGAACCATAAAGCGTTTCAGTTGAGAAACGGGCGTCGCCGCCACCTCTTCTTCTGGCTCCACCGCCACCAGCATGGTGCCCGGCCCGCTGACTTTCACTTCGTGGATCTCGTTGATGTCGGTCGGGGTGAACTCCATCAGCGCGGCAAACTCATCGACGGTTTGTGGGCGATCTTCTGGCTGCAAGGCCAGCGCCCGATCGATGGCATTAAGCAGCGCCAGCGAGTAGCCAAACGGCTGACGCTGCATCAGCGGCTGGTAGTTATCTTCAATGCTGCGCACCACGCTGACCGGCGGCGGCGATCCCACAATCAGCGTGTGCAGCACCGCGCCCAACGCATAGATATCGGTCCATGTGCCCTGCTCGCTCTCGTTATCGTCGCTGTATTGCTCGATAGGGGCGAAGCCCGGCTTGAGCATGGTTTCGGTCTCATCGGACAGGTTGCCGATGGCCTTTCGCGCCGAGCCAAAGTCCAGCAGCACCGGCACGCCGTTCTCCTGGATCTGGATATTATCCAGCGAGATATCGCGGTGCAGATACCCTTCGTGATGGATGGTGTTGATCGCGCCAAACAGAGGCGGCAGCGCGGTGCGGATCCAGGCTTCGCTAATCATCTCCGGACGTTGCTGATGCAGCTGAGAAAGCGTGGTGCCGGTATAGAACGCGGTGCCCATATAGGCGGTATCGTTCTGTACCCAGAAACGCAGCACGTGCAGCAGGTTCGGGTGATTGAAGCGGGCCAGCAGGCGCGCCTCCTGAATAAAGCTGTTCAGCCCGGCGTGGAAGGTTTTGCTGAAGCGTTCGCTACGCAGCACCAGCGTCAGGTCATCATTACGCACGGCCAGCGAGGCCGGCATAAACTCCTTGATGGCAATCGTCCGCTCCAGCTGATGGTCCCAGGCGCGGTAGACAATGCCAAAGCCGCCACCGCCAATCACTTCCTTGATTTCAAACTCGTTAAAGCGGTAGCCCACCGGTAAGGCATTCGGGACTGCGCGCGGATTATCGTGTTCTGACATATTGGACAACTCTCTGATAGTGACAGGCCTTAAGCCTCAAACTGACACTGGAATTCGCCCTGCTGTAAGGTCACACGCAGGCGGCGATACTGTTCATCCCGTGCGCTGGCGGTGAGCAACATCTGGCTCATCTGCGGCAACAGGGTATTGGTTAGGATGGCGTCAACCATGCGACCACCGGATTCCACCTCGGTGCAGCGCTGCACAATCTGGGCAATCACGCTGTCGTCCACCTCGGAAACAATGCCGTGGTTCTGCTCCAGGCGACGCTGGATGCGCTTCAGCTGCAGGCGAACAATGCTGGCCAGCATTTCGTCGCTGAGCGGGTAATACGGCACCACCAGCAGACGGCCCAACAGCGCGGGCGGGAAGACCTCCAGCAGCGGAGGACGTAGCGCAGCGGCCAGTGCATCGGGATCCGGCATCAATTCAGGATCGGCGCACATCGCGCTAATCAGCTGGGTGCCGACGTTGGAGGTCAAAATGATAATGGTGTTGCGGAAGTCGATATGACGTCCTTCACCGTCTTCCATCCAGCCTTTGTCGAACACCTGGAAGAAGATTTCATGCACGTCCGGGTGCGCTTTTTCGATCTCGTCGAGCAGCACCACGCTGTAAGGCCGACGGCGGACGGCTTCGGTTAACACGCCGCCTTCGCCATAGCCGACATAGCCCGGCGGTGCCCCTTTCAGGGTCGAGACGGTATGCGCTTCCTGGAATTCACTCATATTGATGGTGATAATGTTCTGCTCGCCGCCGTACAGCGTCTCGGCCAGGGCCAGTGCGGTTTCGGTTTTACCGACGCCCGACGGGCCGCAGAGCATAAACACGCCGACCGGCTTGTTGGGATCGTCGAGTCTGGCGCGCGACGTCCGCACCCGCTTAGCAATCAGATCCAGCCCGTGACGCTGACCAATCACCCGCTCGTTCAGCGTATCCGCCAGCTTCAGCACCGCATCAATCTCGTTTTTTACCATGCGGCCTAGCGGGATGCCGGTCCAGTCGGAAACCACTGCCGCAACCACGTTGGCATCCACGGCGGCAAACAGCAGCGGCGATTCGCCCTGCAGATCCTTTAACTGCTGCTGACGGTCTTTCAGCGTGGCATGCAGTTCAGCCACATCTTCGGCATTGTCCTGATGCAGCTGAGCACGCAGGGCGATGATGCCATCGACCAGCTCGCGCTCGGCCTGCCAGCGGGCGGTTAGTGCTTCAGCCTGCGTGGCGAGTTCGGCCAGCTGTTCGCTTAGCGCATCAACGCGCGCGCTGTCGCCAATGCCGACTTTCAGCTCGCGTCCGGCAATCTCTTTTTCGATTTCCAGCGCGTGGATGCGGTGCAGGCAGTCTTCCAGCTGCGGCGGCTGAGCGCTCTGGCTGACGGCGACGCGGGCGCAGGCGGTATCCAGCAGCGCCACGGCTTTATCCGGCAACTGACGCGCAGGAATATAGCGGTGCGACAGTTTCACCGCCGCGGCAACCGCTTCGTCCAGCAGCAGGACGCGGTGATGCTTTTCCAGCGGGCTGACGGTGCTGCGCAACATCAGCAGCGCCTTCTCTTCATCCGGCTCCTGCACCTGCACGGTCTGGAAACGGCGGGTCAGCGCCGGATCTTTCTCGATGTATTTTTTGTATTCGGCCCAGGTGGTGGCACCAATGGTGCGAAGCTGACCGCGTGCCAGCGCCGGTTTCAGCAGGTTAGCGGCATCACCGGTTCCCTGCTGTCCGCCCGCGCCGACCAGCGTGTGGATCTCGTCGATAAACAGCACGATCGGCGTTGGGCTCGACTGCACCTCGTTGATCAAGGCCTGCAGACGCGCTTCAAACTCGCCCTTCATGCCGGCACCGGCTTGCAACATGCCGATATCCAGCAGCCACAGCTGCACGTCCTGCAACGGTTGCGGCACGTCGCCTGCGGCAATGCGCAGCGCCAGCCCTTCCACCACCGCGGTTTTACCGACCCCGGCTTCCCCGGTCAGTAGCGGGTTGTTCTGGCGACGACGCATCAGGATGTCGACCATCTGGCGGATCTCTTCATCACGCCCGGCCACCGGGTCAATCTTGCCTTCGCGCGCCCGTGCGGTCAGGTCCTGGGCATATTGCGCCAGCGTGCCCTGCTGCTGAGGAACCGCACCGGCATCAACCGGCGCGACGCTCACCTGCTGTTCCTCTTTGCTGTTGGCAAAAACGGTGTCGAACTGTTCCAGCAGCGCGTCCACGCTGATGCGACCAAACTGCGGCGAGATGCCCTTCAGCAAATTGGCAAGGTTGAAGGTTTTCAGCATGCCGATCAGCAGATGGCCGCCACGAATTTTCTGCACGCCGAATTTCAGGGAACCGTAAACCCAGGCGCGCTCGACGGCGCTGTCGATATGTTCCGACAGATCGGCGACGGCGCTGGCCCCGCGCGGCAGGCGATCCAACGCCGCCACGATATCCCGCGTCAGCGCCTCTTCATCCAGCGAGAAATGGCGGATCGCCTGTTGCAGATCGCCCTCCTGATGCTGCATCAGCTGATGAAGCCAGTGCACCAGTTCAACATAGGGATTGCCGCGCAGTTTGCAGAACGCGGTCGCACTTTCCAGAGAGGTGAATAACAGCTTGTCCAGTTTGCCGAACAGTACGGCGCGGCTGATTTCTGACATAGTTTTTCTCAGTAGTTGAAGGCGGTGATAAGCGGGATGACGACAGAATGACGTCCTTAAATCCCAGGGGTTTCAGTCGGTTCAGGGCTGAAGGTCAGATCGTTACGCGGCTGCGGATTTTCAGGGCAACCCAGCCAGCCGTTGTAGCCCAGCTGAGCCGGGCCACCGAGGCTGACGCCCTGCACGTCTTCCGCCGCCAGGATCAGCCGCAGGTCCCAGACGTATTCGATGCCCAGATACTGCCGAACCCAGTCGCGCAGCTGCTGTGCCCAGGGTGTGCCGGGCAAAAACCGGTTGTAATTTGCCAGGCTCAGCGGCCCCAGTTCGATGCGAAATTTATGCTGCACATCGCGCACTGCGACGCCGAGAAAGGCGGACTGCCCCAGTGTCGGCATCCGCCGTCCGGCACCCAGCTGCGCGCGCTCGCGGCGATCGATCGGCTGCCAGTGCGGCACGTTTTCCACCAGCGTGACCGGCACCTTGAAATAGTGGCTGAGGATTTTTTGCAATCCTTCGGCATCGCGCCCGTTGCGGGTTAAGTGCCCGGCCACCGTATAGCGCGCGTGTTCGCTGAGGCTGCCTTTTTCCAGCTGGCCGGGCTGGCCCATGCCAATCAGGCTGGCCAGATAGCGTTCAAAGTGATGGGCGTCCTCGCGGTCCAGCGACACCGTCGGCTGCGCATCGGCCCAGGCACGATAAAACAGCAGCGTCAGGCGATGATGGAACAGATCCGCAAAGGCGCTCAGGCTGTGATCCTGGTGATGATAAATGCGCTCGCGCGCATATTCGGTCAGGTGAACCGGCAGCGGGCCGTTGGGGCCGAACAGGCCGAAGCTGAGGATCGAGACATCGTGCAGCGGGCTGTTCTCACGCGCGCTGGCGCTGGCGAGCGTCGAGGGTGCGAAGGCCAGCGAAGGCGTCTGACCAATACGCAGCGGCTCGTGGCGAGGCAGCGGCGCCCGTCCCAGCGGATAGCGTTCTCCGCCCTGCGCATCCAGCCGCCGCAGCAGTTGGAACAGATCGTAGCGCCAGGGTGCCAGCGTCACGCCTTGCCAGAAATGTTCCGGCAGCCGCTGGATTTTGCGGAATCGTAACGTCGATGGTACCGTCGCATCACTCATATCAGCGCCCTTTTGCCCATCCTTGGCGACCAGTAACCCACTTCACCGCGCTGCTGACTGATCAGCGTCACTTCGGTAAAGCTGTTCATCGCCACCAGCCGCGAAAAGACCCGCTCCAGCACGCTGCCCAGTAACCACGGGCTTGAACCGGAGAACGCCTGTTCATCCACGCTCAGTTCGATGCCCACGCCCCGCGCGAAGACGATCGGACCAGGTTCCGGCACCCGGCGATACACCGGCTTTAACTGACAGTGGCGGATGCCTTCGATCTGCCTCGCCACCGGCGCTTCCGCCAGATTGGCATACAGCCCCAGCAGCTGACGCAGCGCGGCAGCGCCCTGTCCCTCATCACTGTCCATCAGGCTGAGGTAGTTCATTTGCAGATGGCTGATCAAGCGCCAGGTCGTCAGCCCTTCGGCCAGCGCCGGACGCGGTGGCGTTGGCCCTTTCTTCAGCGTTAACTGACCGACCGGAATCGAGTCCGGCATCAGGAAGTTGCCCTGATCCTGTTGCAGCAGCATCAGCGGCAGATCGCGGCTGGTGCACAGCACGTCGGCGGTCAGATGGCGCAGATCATCGCTCCACGGGGAATGACGTTCATCCACCAGCGACAGGAAAACTTCCGAGCCGACATAGCCGGTCCGCGTGCCGTAACGCTGCGCGCGCTCAGACAGCGTGCGCTGTTCGCGGCGAAGCGAGAAATAGGCACCGTAATCCCCGTGGTCCTGGCTGAAGGTGCTCCAGAACGGGCGGAAAACCTGTTCGTCACGGCGCTTATCGCCGGTGGCATACAGCTTTTGAACCGAGTAAATCTCGTAATCCAGCGGGCGAATATTGTCGACCACCAGATGATATTCATGCACGCTGTCGCTGATTTTTTGCCGCTCGGCCGTCTTCGGGAACAGGTTGATCACCGGCGTGCAGTGCAGCGACAGATGGCTTTTATCGATCACCCTTTCCAGCGCCGCGTCGGCTTTATCCAGCAGCAGCACGATCTCAAACGCTTTAACATCCGGGCCGCACTTGCCGAGAATGCCGCGCAGCTGGCTGATGTTGATGAACTGGAAACGGGCCGGAAAAGCAAAGTACTCCTGCAACAGCCGGTAGCCGTCGAAGTTGCGCAGATCGTCCGGCAGCAAGGCCTGGTCAGGCGAAAATCCTTCCTGGGTCAGCGCCTCATCGTTCATCACCACCCGCTGCGGCTGCGCTTCCACCGTCTGACAGAAGCTGCCCACCGTGTGTTGCATAATCAGCTCAAGCAGCTTTTGCGCCTGAATATCCGGGCCGCTGAGGAAGAACATCAGATCGTCAAAGGTCAGGGTGTTCAGGGTTACGTCGTTGAAACAGGTCAGGCGGATGCGTAGCGCGCTGGCGGCTCCGCGCTGGCTGAGGCCCATCGGCCCCAGCGGGATATCCGCCGGCACGCCGCCCAGCTCGACGCTGGTGATGGTCAGCGGTTGTAGCATCACATCGTGGGCGGTGCTGTAGCTGCAGGTGACGCCGCTTTTCTTCAGCGTCTGGCTGTCCATCATCGTGCCGCGCGGGACGCGAAAGCCGCCGCTGATGTCGCCTTTCTGGCTGTCCGGATGCAGCTCCGCAATCGCCATCGACGGCGTAGGGGCCAGGTAGTTTGGCGCAATCATCTCCAGCATCCGCTGGGAGAAACGCGGGAACTCGGCATCCATTTTTAACTGCACGCGGGAGGTCAGAAAGGCAAAGCCTTCCATCAGCCGCTCGACATACGGATCGGCGACGTCAATCCCGCGCATCCCCAGCCGTCCGGCGACTTTTGGGTAGCGTTCGGCAAACTCCGCCCCCATTTCGCGCAGGTACGCCAGTTCACGGTTGTAATAATCGAGCAGTTTACTGTCCATGATTACCCTACGTCTTTAAACTCAAAATGGCCGTTTTCCAGGTCGACATCGGTGCGGAACAGGAATTCCAGCGGATAGGGTACGCACCACAGCCGCCCCTTGATTTCAATCGACAACACGTTGTGCAGGTCCAGCGAGGTGGTGTCTGAAATGCAGCGCACCTGTAAACCCACCGGCAAAATGCGCGGCTCAAAATCCAGGATCGAGTTGGTGAGCTTGCGCTGCACGTCCTGCCACTCGATGTCGGACATGCGCTGCCCGGAAAGTGGCGCCACGCCATAGTTCAGCACCGAGCGCTTCACCTCGGCGAAGGGCTCCAGGTCCTGCTGCCCTTCGTTATTGATGCTGTTAAACAGCCACTGCAAATCCCGCAGCACATGCCGCCGCAGCGTGGTGTGGGAAATCACCGTGTTGCTGGCGGACTCTTTCAGCTTGTCCGGTGCGTTATCGGTCAGCCGATCCAGCAGTGAAGGCTGCATTTTGTCGCGGGCGTTTAACGCTTCCTGCTTGTTGCGGTGACGGTAGCCACCGCGTAGCAGATCGCTGCCCTGCTGCGGTTGATTCAGGTCGAAGTCATTGCTCATAGCGCCTCGTCGAAGGTCAGCACGTCCAGGCTCAGCAACGGATAGTCCGCTTCGCCGCTCAGCCAGGTTTTCTGCCCCAGTCCGCTAAAGTGCAGACCGGCACCATCCAGCGGCTGCCATTCGGTGACGCTGGCCAGCAGCAGATTATCAGCGGCTTCAGCGCCAAACGGATAGCGCACCGGGATCTGACACACCTGCTCGCTGCCGTCGGTCAGCCTGACCGAGGTATGACGCCAGACCAGATCGGTCACGCTGGCCGGTGCCTGAAAACGCAGTTCGCTGATGGCGCTGAACGGCAGCCAGGTGTAGCGCCCGTTGACGATCAGCTCGCAGATTGGGCCAAGGCGGCCATCGCCATCAATCAACCAATCGACCGCCTGCGCTGACTCATCCTTCAACTGCTTCAGGCTGCCGGGATTGATTTCAGCCGCCTCGAACGCCGCCGCACGCAGCTCGTCAGCCAACAGGTTTTTGCCCGCCGCATCGGCCCGCAGCGCGCTTAACAACCCTTCGGCCCAGTTAAAGGCGTCGCCAGGCATCATCGGCGAGGCCTCGCCGGCAAACACCGCCGCGCGCTGCACTTCTCCCGCCACCGCTTGCTCCAGCAACGTCACCGTCGGTTTGGCCTGTGGCTTCAACGCCGCCCAGGATTTCATCTGGGTGGTGGCGCGCGTCCAGTTTCCAGCCAGGCACAGCAGTTGCACGAAGGCCGCGCGCAAATCGGCATCCGCCGGGTTGGCTTTAATTTTGCCTTCGACGCGCGCCAGCGTTTCCGCAAGCGAGGCGCCGGACATCAGGGTGCTGAGGGAGTACATAAGCTTTCCTTTGACGTGCAGTGAACTAGTTGAGGGTGCGGAATGAACCGGCTGCCGGGTCTTTCAGCTGCGGATGGAGCGCCTGCACCAGCTTGATGGTCAGCGTGCTTTTATCCGCCAGGTAAGGCGACCAGACTTTACGTACCTCAGCGAGGCGCGCCTTCACATCGCTTTCGTCGCTGGCCTGTGCGGCGGTAATTTCCACCACCACCGTGCCATCCGTTTTCCAGCCGTTAACCGCCGGGTCGAACGGCACCACCATCCAGCTCTGCGGCGACTTCTCATCGCTCAGCACCATCCGCTGATTATTCACGGTGGTGATTTGCAGATCCTGGCTGAGCGCTTTGCTGGTCAGTCCGGCCACCGGGAAACCTTGCAGGAAGGTCATGCGCACATTTTTACTGGCCCCTTTGCCCAGCTGCGCAATCTGGCTTTCGCCGCTCAGCCAGCCATCGCTGCCACAGCTGACGCCGCCTTTGGCAGGCACAAACAGGGCGCTGGTCTGGTTGCCGCTGCGGAAATAGGTGCGGAAGTGGCAACCGTCGAGCAGGCTGAACTGCACCCACGGCGTGGTATCGGCCGGCGGGGAAAGATCGACCGCCGCTGGCGTGGCTGCCGGTGCGGTTTCGGCTGCCGGCGGTGCCGCTGGAGGCGTCACCAGGGCGTCAGGTTCCACCTTCACCGCCCAGGACTGGGCTTTGGCGGCGGTGCCTTTTGCCAGCGCACTGCCGTTGCTGTCGGTCATCTGCCAGTGAATGGATTCCATCTTGCCGCACTGATGCTGCAATACCTTGCCGACGCGCGGCAGGAAATCGTTCAGCACGTCCGGATCCTTTTTGCCTTTTGCCACGATGCGCAGCGGAAGCTCACGCGTACACCAGTCGGCCGCATTTTTGCTTTTAACGTTATCGATCCAGATATCCAGTTTCTGCGAAGGCGAAGAGACCACGAGATAATCCTGCGCCCAGGCGCTGGACGCGATAAACAGGGAGAGCGCGCCTGATAGCCAATATTTCATATAAGTCCTTTAAGGCCGTTAATCACGAAGAGGGAAAAACTGGGCTGCCTGCGACAAGGAGTGCAGCAGCGTGGTGTCTTGTGGATCGCCAACCCAGACCGCCACGGCGCTGTAGTTGTCCTGGCTGGCCTCGGATTGCTGGTCGTTCTTGCGGATCACTTCCTGCATCAGCGTCAGCCACTCGTCCGGGGTGTTCACCATATGCAACGACTGCTGCATATGGTCTGGCGAGAGGGCGTGCCAGAAGCCGTCCGTGCAGAGTAAAAACGCATCGCCATCTTCAATCGGCACCACATCGCTGTAGCTGGCATCCCGCTCTTCATCGCCCATGCCCAGCGCAAAATAGAGCAGATTGCTGTTGATCCCTTCGGTCTGGTGTCCGGCATCTTTCATCTGCTGCACCAGGCTGTGGTCGGTGGTGACGTGATAGAGATAGCCACGGCGAAACAGATACAGGCGGCTGTCACCGGCGTGCGCCCAGTAAGCCAGCTCGAAATCCCGATCGATAAACAGGCTGACCATGGTGGTGCCCATGCGTTTGTAGTCGGTCATGGCTTTCTGCTGCTGGCGGATAGCGCCATTGGCTTCGTTGACGTAGCGGCGGATGCTCTGCGCATCCAGATGCCGATCGCCGTTGAAGCGCTCAAGGATGGTGTTGCGCGCCAGCTCAGCAGCGACATCACCGCCTGGCAATCCCGCGACACCATCGCAGACCACAAAGCAGGCCGACCGCTCACCGATGATCTCACCTGTCTGGTCCTGATTGCTTTCGCGGGCGCCCTGATTCGACATAGAGGCAATGGTGATATTCATCATTCTTCCGATCTGATTTGAGAGTCTTTGTACTGGTTCACTTCCATGTCATAGGCATGCAGAAACGCCTCGCCAAACAGGGTATGGAAGTCGTCTTCGATTTCACCGGCGGTTTCGCCATAGCGTTTGGTGAAGTGTTCCCACAGCGCGGCTTTGCGGCTGCTCGGCAAGGAGATGCGCGAGGTGATCCCTTCCTGCTTCGCTTCCTCTTCCAGCTGCTGAGGATTAAAGGATTGCAACATCGAAGCGATGATCGCGCGGATCCCGGCGATCATCCCCAACTGGTGCGCCTGCAGATCGACCAGCGCATCGCGCACCGACTGTTTCGGCGGCATAAAGCCCGGCATGCGGCTGCCGAACATCTGCATCAGCACCGATTTACCTGACGGCAATAGTTTGAACGGGTTGTTCGCCTCGTCGAGGATCACCGTCATTTCTGCCTTCACGCCGCGCTTGAGGATCGAACGGGAAGAGAGCAGCGCCACGGTCCCCTGCGAGAACATGCTGAGCATCTGCCCAAGTTCCTGCATGGAATCGCGATCGATGCGCGGCGTCGGTTGCAGATCGTTGAGCCCCATGCCGCCGATTAATGCGTCCAGCAGTTCACCGTCCAGCACCTGGCCACTGGAGGCCGATGACGACGACTGCTGTGAAGCCGTATTGGAAACAGGATCGATGCGCAGACGGCCTTTTGGCGGCGGCGTGGTATTACGGGCCACCGCCTGCGGCGTGGGCAGCGTGATGCCGCCGTAATCCGGTTGAGCGGCCGTCGGCGGCTGATCAAACAACGGCGAGTCAGCAAGGTCCGCCGGGGAGTCAGCTGACCGTGACGGCGTTTCGTCGCCATGCTGTGGCGCATCATCAAACAGCGGCGAAGCGTGCTGCGTATTGGATTTGTCACCGGCAAACAGATCGAAGTCGCTATCCAGCGCGTGCGGCGCTGGCGGCACGATGGTGTGCTGCGGAGGCTGCTGCGTCGCCGGACGCGGCTGGCTGCCTGACGCATCCATCGGCGTTAGCGGTACGGCATTGCCCATCATCAGGCCCAGCGGATCGTCGCTGTTGGCCTGAGCCGGTGCACCACCGCCGCTGCCACCGAACAGGGCCAGCGGATCCAGCTCATCTTTCCCTTTCCCCGGCTGCTGAGGCTGAGCCGCAGGCTGCTGCATCAGGGTGCTTGGCGTGCTGTCATTGAAGATGCTGTCCTGCTTAAAGAGGCCATCGTCATCGGTAAACAGGGAATCCGGCGTTTGATCGCGGCGATCGAAGTTCAGGCTGTCCGGCTTGCTGGCAAACTGCGCCAGCGGATCCACCGGATTGCGATCCGGTGCCGGTGCCTCGGCAAACGGATTCAGGTTGGCCGGCTGTGGCTTGCTGCGATTAGACAGGCTGTCGGAGATGGAAAACTCCTGCGCCAGGCTGTCCCAGATTTCGCTGGGGATGGCTGCGGGCGAGTTCTCTTTTGCAGCAGGCTGCGGTGCTGAAGGCTGCGGCTGTGGAATTACCGTATTCGCTGAGGCGGCCTGCGTGGACACCGGCGGCTGCGCGGCATGTGCAGTTGCAGACGGTGCAGCCGCTGCCTGCGGTGCAGTGTTCGGCGGTACAGGTTGCGAAGCGGCATTGGGAGCCGCCGATGGTGATGATACGTGCTGTGGCGAGGCCTGCGCTGACGCTGGCGCATCGCTTACCACGGCGCGGGCAATCGGCGCGCTAACTATGGGTTGCGCGCCCGCACCCAGCTCGCTCACCTGCAGTGCGTAATCATCAATACGGATGATATCGCCATCCTGCAGTTCCACCTGGCGGCCGCGTTGCAGAGGAATATCATTCAGGTGTACCAGAGTGACGGTGCCGCGGTTGGTAATTTGGCATTCGCCATTTGCGCTGACATGCACAATCGCCTGCAGGCGGGAGATGGAGCGGTTCTCATCCGGCAGCACCAGATTATTTTCAGTTCCCCGGCCAATGGTACCGCCCGGCGGCATAAAGTCGCAGCTACCCTGTGGCGGTTGCTGACCCGATTTGGTCGCTATTATCGTAAATCGCATAACGGTTTCCTGCGTTGGATTTAGTCGGCATTCAAGCCTCGCGGCTCTTTAAATAAAAGCGGCGAAGTTTGCAGGCTGAATTAGAGGGAGATGGCGATGGCGATGGCGTTGAAATTTTACGATGCTGCTATCACTCTTGTATTCTTCTTCGATACGTTTCTTTGCAGCAGAGTACTCTTTATTTAAAACCGCCTCGGTGGCATCTTTATTTCTTACGCTACAATTATCCACTTCCCAGCTGATGGTTTTACTGCTGCAATTTTCTTCTGCTCGGGCGATATTACACAGTGCCAGCACAACTACTGTGAGAATAGATAATTGTAATTTACTCATTCACTTCGTTCCCAGCGCTATCCATGACGCCATTTATTCCCAAAACTATAATGAGTGAATGAGCGAGTCTGTAAAGCGCCTCCTGATTATTCTGCGGGTTGTAATAATGACAGATTACCGTTTTTAGGATCGTCCTTATCACTAACCATCTGATGTGTTTTTTTATCAACATAGACGCTAAACAAGCGATGCTGAACCTGAGGATCGCCAGGGCAAGTCCCCCCCTGTTTTTCCATGACATCAACCAGATCCATTCCTTTTTCTGCATCTTTGGTGAACAAATAATCTGTACAGGCGGGATCGCTGACCAGTTTCTCCTTCTCGACAGTACTTTTAACCTGCTTTATCACTGAATTTACAGTCGGTGAAGTTGTTGCACTTGCACAGCCAGTCACCAGCAGCAAAGACGCCGCCAAATATCCTTTCATTTTTGAATTAGCCACCGTATTCATATTGCTCCGTTATCGCCATCCGCCATGTGAATTCATTAAGGGTTAATCCAGGACTTACCATTCATAACTGACTGCATAAATGCGGGGAATCAGCCATAGGGCATTTCTTTAAACTGTGCGATACGCTGTTTGTCTAATTTATTTATGCAAATACTGACCATGCCAAGATGCGCACTGCTATCTTCGTCAGCAAGGCTGGCTTCCATTTTGCACTGCCCTTCACGATACTTTAACCAGTTGCGCTGAGTTTCCAGCAGGGTTTTTAATTGAAATTTTACGATGCTGCTATCACTCTTGTATTCTTCTTCGATACGTTTCTTTGCAGCAGAGTACTCTTTGTTTAAAATCGCCTCGGTGGCATCTTTATTTCTCACGCTACAATTATCCACTTCCCAACTGATGGTTTTACTGCTGCAATTTTCTTCTGCTCGGGCGAATTGAGAAACGGTGAGAGCTGTTACTGAAATTAAAAACAAAGCGAACTTTTTCATTTAATTCCTTACTGGAAATTGGGGAGTAGGCGGAGGTCAACGAATTTTTTCATCTGAAAACAGGAGGGTACTGCTCGGCAATTGCTGAGAATAAAATAAATTTACTAGTGAAGTTATTATCGCTATGGTCTTTGATATTTATAGAAACCTATCTATGGAACAATAAATAAACCTACTGCAAAGTCCCAACATCTCCTGCAATTGCCTTATCATTTTTAAAAATATTTAAGTTCCATTTTTCAAAGTCATTAGTCGTGAATGAATACGTATAGGCACCGTTTTTAAAGCTATACCCTCGAAAATTACACGACTCTGGACAATTTACATTGACGGTTTCCCCTTTAAGGTGAATACCCTCACCTGTTTTATTACTCTTCGAGTATGCAGTCACATCCTCACATGAGACATTTCCTTCAGAACAATGCTCAGTTATCTTTGCAGTGTATTTACTTCCAGTAAAAACGACTGTTGAATCAGCATGAGAGAGATTTGACCATCCAAGTAAAGAAACAACCATACATATTAATGCAGTATATATCTTCATATTTTAATCATATGTATAATTTAGGTTAGGTGAGATATTAATTGTAGTAAATACAGTCACCTAACAAAAATAAAAATTGACATTAATTAATTATTGACCATCAGTTATCGAAGACAACACATTCAATCTATTGACCATGACATTTTTTAGACACTCCTTATCACTACCACAAGCATTTCGTTTTTTTAACCATTCTTTTTGAGAGTTTATAATTTCTTTCAGCTGTTGATTATTACCAACGGAAACAGCTCCCTCTTTTGCTGATTTCCATGAGTTATTTACACTTTTATCATAAGACGATAGTTCATAATCAGAACAGATTGCTTTCTCTGATGAACTTTGTGCTTTTGAACAACTGAAAGAAGGCTCTGGAGTAGCTCCATTACTTACAGGTGACAGAGTGAGGATGGATCCATCATACCAGTTCACAATCCGTTACAAGGCCAACAAAGAATATCTTTGAAAGAGTTTATAAACGTAAAATGCATATCCCCTTCCAGGGATACGCTCAATTCCATCATGATAAGTTAGCAATAATCCTTCTAAAAACTCTAAAATAATTACTTATCGAGATATTTTGCTTTTAATTCTTTAATCGTTCTAGCTCCTGAAGAACCTATCTTCTTGGTCAATTCACTATCTAACTCAAGATCACCAGTCGAGCTAACTACTGAAAATATAACTGACTCATCAGCGATTGCATTGGGAGACGAAGCCTCATAAATAACTGCAATTTTCGTAGCGGGATTGTTATTGTCTGAAATAACCCCCACGGATTTTGTCTTATTACATTTCTCAGCTTCCCAGTCATCATATCCGATGGTGGGGATTAATGTATGAATCACCGGTGATTTCTTGGACCAACCGACAAAACAAACATTTTCATCCTGCGCATTAAAACCACTACCTGCGATGAACGTTCCCAGGGTTTTGCCATTATCTTTCAAAGTAAAGCTTTGCCCATCAACTGGTGCGCCCCCTTCAATCGATTTTTCAGATGATTTTAGATATAAATCTTTTTGAAATGCGGTATCACTTACAGCATGTAACGATGTCTGCGCCAACACAGCAGTAGGTAGGAGTAACCCCATAAACATCATAACTAAACGCATATTTCCTCTCATGAGCTTTTTAGAGCGACCTGATAATTATTGGCAAGCTTAGTATCATAGTCGTTCTTTTTATATTTTGGTCCATTGTAGGTTCTGGCAAAAGTCGCCCAATGCTTGTTTTGCAACGCAGTTTGAAGAGGGGGAGTGTTCTTTATGAATGTAACAAATGCATTCAGTTGCCCCTGCACAGTCCCCATCCCTTGAACAAAGTCATCAACACTCGCAAACCCGGCAGCTTTGTAATTTTCTCCCATAATCTGGAATGCTCCCCACGATGCAGATTGTAAGGCTGCACTTTTATCAAGCGCGATAGCTTTGTTCAACTTACCATACTGAGCACTGTATTTTCCATAACCACCAGAATCCTTGTTTGAAAGTACTGGGTCACTATCATACTTCCCTTTTGTTAATCTATGGAAGTAGTGGCGCTCATACAGGATACTTGGCCTTCCCTGATCATCGAAAGCACCACGTGGAGTCTCTGTTAACACCACGGCCTTAATAGCCGCGACTTCACATCCCAGTCCTTTTGCAGCTTCCACCAACTGATCCTGACTAAATAAAATTGCCCGAGTCGTGTGATTAGTCGTCGTGTGAAATGATGAGTGCACAACAAGATTACGCATTGTTTTGCCAGTTGGAGAAATAATGCCATCAGGATTTTTTAGATTAACAACCTCCTGTTGGAAGCGTTTAATTCTATCAATGGTTCCCGGACCCACCAATCCATCTACGCTCAATTTATTCAACGGCGTGGTTATTTTTTTATTTTTATTAAGCAATGTTTGAATAGTTATAACATCCGCATAATTATTTTTTTGGCCAATACCTACAGCAGATCCAATCCTTGCCATGCCACGACCTCAACTTAAAATTTAACTGGGATATATGAATATAATATTTAAGCCTCCCTATGCCGGGAGGCTTTATTATTACGCTTCTTTATTTTCTTTAATATTCCAACCTGCGCTACTTTCTGCGCCTTTACCACCCGAGGAGCTCTGCTCCCAATACTGTTGTTTAACTTTAGAGGACTGGAATGAATACGACATTCCTACTAAGTCGCCATTGTCAGCACCATTATAATTTACTGTGGTTACCAGGACATCTTCGAGAGTAATGCGTGCATACTCAACCTGAGTACCACCCGCTTTACAGATCGAAAGTTCGATTTTAGTAAGATGTTTACCACTCGCGCAATTTTTCAATAGAGCAGTTACTGACTTATCGATCAATGCCTCAACATGCAAATCATTGAAGTTCACTTTACCGGCACCGCCGCCGCCGCCCACAGACATATTGCCTGGCTGTGAAGCGCCCCAGGAGAAAGAAGTAATATCGGTCCAACCGGTGTGGTTTGAATCTTTTGATTCGCCAGTCACACCGTCAACTTTCATAAACATATCAATAGCCATGATTATCTACTCTTCATTAGTTAAAATTTGCTTTAGATAAAGCACTGATATGGCAAACAGGAAAGCATGGGGCTGAATAAAACAGTCCATATTTTACCTCTGCCTCGCTTCTGAATATCGCTACATGGGATTATCCAGAAATATAGTTACCCGCCACCCGGCGGTATAACTATTGTTGTGCCTTAAGTAACGTCAACTTTACTTAAGGCGAAAAACTGCTCAAACCTAATTAAAAATATTGAATGAATCACTTAAGCTCTGTCAGGTAATAGACAACGGATATATTCATGCGCTACATTACCCGGAATACATTGCATAATCATAATCGAAAAAGGATCAACAATTGAAAAGGATCATCTCAATCATTTTTATTTCCCTGTTATCGATCGTATCAATATATTCAATTTTAGATATTCTCTCTTCGTTCTATATGGTCATAAGATATGAGCATTTATCTGTATCATTTTTGGGTTTTATGCTGGGCGAAATTGTGTTCACCACCCTTTGCTTAACGGCTATTTGGTTAATAGTTAAAGCAAGAAACCAAAAGAACAGATGAAATTGTGCGGAGTAAATCATTACTCCGCATAGCCATTACGCATCGTTAGATTTCAAAGAAGGCAGTTTTGATACCAGACGCAGCGACACGGTCAGGCCTTCCAGCTGGTAGTGCGGGCGCAGGAAGAACTTGGCGGCGTAGTAGCCGGGGTTGTCTTCGATCTCTTCAACCTGCACCTCTGCAGATGCCAGCGGCTTGCGGGATTTGGTTTCCTGCGAAGAGTTAGCCGGATCCCCATCGACGTAGTTCATCACCCAGTCGTTCAGCCAGCGTTCCATCTCGTCACGCTCGCGGAAGGATCCGATCTTGTCACGCACGATGCACTTCAG
Source organism: Erwinia billingiae Eb661 (assembly GCF_000196615.1). Lineage (NCBI taxonomy): Bacteria > Pseudomonadati > Pseudomonadota > Gammaproteobacteria > Enterobacterales > Erwiniaceae > Erwinia > Erwinia billingiae. The sequence goes on along the minus strand of NC_014306.1, from coordinate 687,058 downwards.
GTAATGCGCGAAGCGGCAGCAGGCGAACAGGTACGGCAGGCGCGATGCCAGACGGGCATTCGCGGTGGCATCGGCATCGTGGTATTCCGCAGGCTTCTGCAAAGACTGTGCGCCGATAAAGGCGGCAAAGTCGGAGTTCTTGCGGTGAACCAGCGGCATAAAGCCGTTTTTCGCCAACTCTGCTTCGCGACGGTCGCTGATGGCGATTTCGGTCGGGCACTTCATATCCACGCCGCCGTCATCGCTTGGGAAGGTGTGGCAAGGCAGGTTTTCTACCGAACCGCCTGACTCCACGCCACGGATTGAGGTGCACCAGCCGTACTCTTTGAAGGAGCGGTTGATGTTAGCCGCCATCGCATAGGCAGCGTTGGTCCAGGTGTAATTGCTGTGGTTCGCACCGTCGGTCTGCTCTTCGAAGTCGAAGCTGTCCACCGGGTTGGTGCGAATGCCGTACGGCAGACGCGACAGGAAGCGTGGCATCACCAGGCCCAGATAACGGGCATCTTCCGATTCCCGCAGGCTGCGCCAGGCGGCATATTCGCTGTTCTGGAAGATTTTGGTCAGGTCACGTGGGTTCGCCAGCTCCTGCCAGGATTCCATCTGCATCACGCCCGGCGCAGTCCCGGTGATGAACGGACAGTGTGAAGCCGCGCCAATGCGCGCCATTTCGCTCAGCAGCTCAACGTCCTGCGGGCTGTGGTCGAAGTAGTAATCGCCGACCAGGCAACCGAACGGCTCGCCACCGAACTGGCCATACTCTTCTTCGTACACCTTCTTGAAGATCGGGCTCTGGTCCCAGCCGACGCCTTTATAACGCTTCAGCGTGCGGCCCAGTTCCTGCTTGGAGATGCTCATAAAGCGGATTTTCAGCATCTCGTCGGTTTCGGTGTTGTTCACCAGGTAGCTCAGGCCACGCCACGCCCCTTCCAGCTTCTGGAAGTCTTCGTGGTGGATGATCTGGTTTACCTGCTGAGACAGCTTCTCGTCGATCTCCGCGATCAGCGCCTGAATCGTGCGGTAGGCATCGGTGGAAACGGTGACGGTATTTTCCAGCGCCTGCTGCGCCAGCGTTTTCACCGCGCTTTCCACGGCGGCACGCGCAGAGTCGGTCTTAGGACGGAACTCTTTATTCAGCAGCGCGCTGAACTCATCCTGACTGTAAGCCTGCTGTTCCTGCAGTTCGGACTGTAGTGAAGGATTGCTCATCGGTTATTCCTCCCCACTTTTAGCGGCTTCATCCTGCTTCGGCAGGTGGCTCAGTGATTTCAGCAGCGTAGGATCCTGCAGAATTTTGGAGATCAGCTCTTCCGCGCCGTTTTTGCCGTCCATATAGGTCAGCAGGTTGGAAAGCTGTGTGCGTGCATCCAGCAGCTGATTCAGCGGCTCAACGTTACGCGCCACCGCATCCGGCGAGAAATCTTCCATGCTGTTGAAGGTCAGATCGATGTTCAGTCGCCCTTCGCCGGTCAAGGTGTTGTCCGCCTGGAACGCCACGCGAGGTTTCAGCGCCTTCATGCGTTCGTCGAAGTTGTCGATATCGATTTCAAGGAACTTGCGCTCGTCTACGGCCGGCAGGCCTTCGACCGATTTACCGACCAGGTCGGACATCACGCCCATCACAAACGGCAGTTCAATTTTGCGTTCCGCGCCATAGATCTCCACGTCGTATTCGATCTGCACACGTGGCGCACGGTTACGGGCGATAAATTTCTGCCCACTGGATTTACTTGTTGCCATGGGGTTCTCCATTGGTATTCGCGGTAAAACGTGAATGAACGCGCAACTCAGTTATCGCGGCGTCCGAAGATATTTTCCAGCTGATGCACGCCGTCTGGCGCCAAATCACGGATGATGTCCATAAAGTCGAGCGCGATCATCCGCTGTACGCGGTCGATCATCAGCGGAGCCGGATGGCTTGGCTCGTGCTGCACAAAGTACTGCTTCACTTTTTCCAGCATCAGCTGGGCATCAGAACGCGAGCCAGGCTGAATCGTGCGCCAGTCCATATCGGCACGCGCCGGTCTTGCGGCTGGCGATGGCTGCGGGACTTCATCACTCGCTGGCGTTAAGCCGGGGATCAGGCTCGCCAGATCGGTGACTTCACAGGCCTGCGCGACGGTGTTCACCGTTTTTTGCAGCTGCTCCATCTCCGGCACGCCGGTTTCGCCAAGGTGTTCCACCAGCGTTTGACGAATTGTTTGTAACCGCTCACTTATGCTCAGGATGGCTTCCACGCCGGGTTGACCTGCACGCGCCAGTTCATCTGTCAGCCGTGCGAGACCGCCGGGATACTCCGGGCATTCGGTTTTGCTGCCGTCCAGCAGTGCGCAGGCATCGCGCAGCGAAATCTCATCTGAGGCGCTGCGAATTAAAGGGGCCTGACGGGCTGCGGTAGTGAGTGCTGACTTATCGCTTAACGCCGCCAGCGCATTGACGCGGTAAAACGGATCGCGCTCACCGTCCTCCTCCAGCACCGGCCAGAGCGGCTCCCAGTAACGCAGCAAAGACTGCTTGATCAGCTCCAGGCCGTTGGCGTAACCCGGCAGCCCTTTCAGCTGCGTCCAGGCGCGGGTCAATGCCAGCATCACGCGGAGATCTTTGGTGCGGCTCAGCAGGTCGCTGGCCAGCCGCTCGACTTTGTTCCAGTCCGCAGGCTCGGCAGGAATGATGGTGCTGCCAAATTGCTGCTCGGCTTTGCCCGCGCAGGCCTGCTCCATCGCCATGTAATCGGCGTCGTATTCCAGATTCTCGCCGCAGGGCTTGTCAGCGCTTATCGGCTCAAGTAGCGCATCGATATTCATAGGATTTCCTTGCGTTATTACTCAAACATCGGCGGATAAAGACCGTGGCGACCGGGTTTGGCGCCGGCTGCCGGGTCAAACAGCATCGAGAACAGCTGACCGGTAAAGTTGCCGCTGTGCACGTGGGTATAAAGCGGATAGCCATCGGTCTGATTGGTCCACCAGAAGCTGGTGTAGTGCTGCGGATCGAAGCAGTCCGAGACCTGCCGCCAGCTCAGCGTGCAGGGCCGATCGGCATAGCCAATCACGTCCAGAATGTCGGAGCGCGACTCTGCGGCAGGCAGCACCGGTGCGGGAATTGACAGCAACGCCTGATCCAGCTGCTCAGCGCTGTACGCGTTGCGCACCGCGTTCAGCAGCGTGCGCCCCACCTGCTGATACCATTCTCCTGCCAGCGCCAGCTGCGGTTGCGTCCAGCTCTGCGGGGAAAAGGTCAGCAAGGCGCAGACCGGATACTGTCGGCCCACGTTGTCACGCGCGGGCAGCAGGCAGCCCATCTGCACCAGCTGACTGCCCAGCATCGGCGGCACCACAAAATTCCACACCGGCGCGGCGCTGAACGATCGGTCTCCGTCGGCGCGTTGATCTTCATTTTGCTGCCAGTTCAGCAAGCCCACCTGAAACCAGTGGGTCCATTGCTGCCAGAGCGTTTCGGGAAAACGGCGCTTAAGAAAGTCACCGGCACTGGGCAATTTCCCGTACCAGCCAATCGCAGGAGTCTGGTTCATTATCAAATCCTTGCCTTGCGGTTAGGGGCATGAGAACCCGGGAAGCTGAAACGGATTACGGATACTGTTTGGCGTGAACTCCAGCGTCACCCGATGACCATTGACGTTAAAGGCCGCCTGGCGGCTGAGGCTGCTGCTGCCGCGCGAGAGTTCGGCGCGGTCAAAGAAGCGATTCAGTGCCCATGCGCCGTTGGTGACCAGCGTGGCGGTGGTGCCATCCGCCAGCCCCAGCTGCATACGCACCTGGTTGGTGCCGCCGGGGCCCGGCCAGTTCATCAGCTGGACCGCCTGCGGCCCGTGGCTGTAACGCAGCAGCTGTCCATCCACATCCAGCGTTAAGGTCAGGATGTTGTTATCCATCTGCACGGTGCGGACAGTGACGCGGAATGAAGGCGTGGTCGCGCCATTGGCAAAGAAGGCATCACGAATACTTTGCGCTTGCTGGAATGGGCGCAGCACACTTTCGCCGCCTGGCAAGGTCTTGCCGTCGATGCCCGGCGTAAAGCGCCAGCTCGACTGCGTGGTATCGACCTTGTTGGCGAGATTGTCGCGGAAGAAGCTGTCCATCAAACCGGTGCCCGGTGCAAACATCCGCGCCAGATCGTCAGGCGTCACTTCAGAACGGCCACTGCGGGAGAGCGGATAGCGCCCGGCAATCGCCTGACGGCAGAAGCTGCCCACTTCGACATTGATCCGCTTGCGCACGTTATCCAGATCGCGACGCTGGGTATCACTGCTGGCACCCACCGCCATGCTGGTGAACATGTTTTGCAGTGAGCCCGGCAGGCGACCGGCGCTGGCCTGCAGACGACTGATTGAATCGCTGGCTGGCGGCGGCATACCGCTGTTGGCCGCATCCTGCACCGCGGTCAGGTAGCGATAGAGGTCGTCGATTTGCTTAAGGAAATCATCGAAGGCGATGGTTTTGCCGCCTTTCTCCAGTGGCTGAGCCAGTTCAATCACCGGTGCGAAGTGAGCGGTTACTGACTGCTCCGGCGTTTGCTGCTGCTGGCTGGCGGCGGTGCTGGCCTGGCGTGAGCGGAACAGCGCGCTCAGCGTGCTGCTGGCGCTGCTCTCCTGCTTGTCCTCGCCGGCCTTCGCCGTATCCTCTTCCGGGGCCGCTTTCTCCAGCACCAGATAGTGGCTGAGGTTAATCACCAGTTTGCGCAGCGGCGAATTGCTGCTGGAAAGCAGACGCGCCGCATTGATGCGTTGCGATAAATCCGCGCTGTTGTTCAGCTGGATGTCCTGCAGTAAGCCATCCCACTGACGCATGTAATCGGCCATATAGAGCTGGCGGACGGCCAGATCGGTTTGCTCCTTTGTCTCGCCCTGCACCTGTCCGCCCAGCACCCACTGGTCATCGTCATGCAAAGCCGCCGTGACGCTGTCGATGTTTTTGTCGAAGCTGTTCCAGTAACCGTCTGGGGTAAACAGCCCCGGAATGCCTTCACCAATCGACTTGCCGCTTTTACGTGAGAAGACCAGTTCGCTTTGTGGCCCCCCGAGTGAAGCCAGCGATACCGACTTCAGTGCATCATCCCTTTCCAGCAGGCGCTTGAGGCGTCCATAGACCCGCTGCGACAGCGGCATCTGATTAATCAGCGCCTGCTCGCGCTTTACCAGAGCATCATCCCGCGCATACGGCGACGCCTGAATTTGCGTCTCCAGCAGCTGCATCAGATGCCAGTCGAGCTGCTTGATCTGTTGCTGGGTGATGTTCTGCGGCTGGTTGCGCTGAATATTCAGCATCAGCCAGGCGTGCAGGAATTTGCCGTCGTAATGCTTTGGCTGGTACAGCATCTGATAGGCTTTCAGCGCTTCGTAGCTGTAATCCGCATCACTGCCGTTGTCATTACGCAGCCAGGTGGTGATTAGCTGAGCCACCTGCGGCATCAGCAGCTGCTTCAGGGATTTCTGGTACAGCGACAACGTCGCATCACTGACTTCCACACCGCGATACAGCCCCATCCGGCGGGTGATCGGCGGATCGTTCAGATCGAAGTCCTCACTCTCCGGCAGATGCAGCACGCCATTGAGGAACGGCAGCAGCGCATACAGATCGGTCAGATCGTTGGCCTGCAGGTTCTGGCTGAGCTTCACCACCTGCGGCACTTTCGCCTGCACTTCCTGCAAATAGGCTTTGTTATTGTTGTAACTGGTGATCCACAGCACGCCGGCCACGATCAGCGCTGCGGCCAGCAGCAGATAGCCGGACCACAGAACGGCACGATTGCGCAGCTCCCACCAGCGGTTACTGCCCGCCAGCCCGGCTTCCTGGAAAATGACGTTTTGCAGCAGGTCTTTCAGGAAGTAGCTTTGCCCTTTGTTGGCCGGGATCGGCGCGGCTTTATCCACCTGATCCCACGCTTTGCTGTTGCCGCCCTCTTCCTGCGGCAGATTCAGCGCGCGGTTCAGTTCGCCCATCACCCGGTCAAACGGCAGACCTTCCTGAGTGCCGCTGGCAAAGTAGATGCCGCGTGGCGAGAACTGCGTTTCAAAATTGGAGCGGCTGAAGACGGTTTCCAGATAGTCATTCAGCAGCGGGCGCAGCGCCGCAAACTCCTGCGGGAACAGGTAGCTTTCGGCCCGGGCTTTGCCGTCGCTTTCCTGTAACAGCGTGTCCGGCAGACCGGCATCCAGCCGCTGTTGCAGCAGAGCATATTCCTGGGTAAAGGCGCTTAACAGATCGAAATCGGCCAGCTTCGAGCGTTCCCACGGGAAGGTGAAGCCCCAGACCTGATCGCGCTGCGCCTTATCAAAACGGGCAAAGTACGAACGGAAGCCTTTTAGCAAATCCGTTTTGGTGACCATTACGTAAACCGGGAAACGGATACCCAGCTGCTCATGCAGCTCCATCAGACGCTGTCGCAGCGAAAGCGCCTGCTGACGCGACGCTTCAGCCGATTGCGTTAGCAAATCGGAGACGCTGATGGTGACAATCACGCCGTTGATCGGCTGGCGACCGCGATATTTCCGCAGCAGTCCAACAAAGTTACCCCACTCGCTGGCATCCTGTTGCTGCTCGCTTTCCTGGGTGGTGTAGCGTCCGGCGGTATCCAGCAGCACCGCCTGATTGGTGAACCACCAGTCGCAGTTGCGGGTGCCGCCAATGCCGCGCAGCGCCGCTTTACCAAAGCGGTCGGCCAGCGGGAACTTCAGCCCGGAGTTGACCAGCGCGGTGGTTTTGCCCGCGCCCGGTGCGCCGATAATCACGTACCACGGCAGTTGATACAGATACTGACGGCTGAAGCGCTGGGTCCAGCGCTTATTGCCCGCGCCGCTGAAGTGGGCCTTTTTCAGCATCTCGGCGGCTTCGGTAAAGCGCTCGGACAGCACGCGGTCTTCACTGGTCAGACGCTTGTTGTCAGCGCTGCCCTCTTCGCCCGGCGTGGTTTTCAGGCTGCCCATCAGTTTGCGGTTCAGCCAGGCGTTATACAGGCGCGGCACCAGATTGCTCAGTCCCCACGCCACGTACAGCAGCCCGATACTGATCTGGCGGTTCACTTCCGGCTCCAGTGGGCGAGAATCCGCAATCGAGAACACCGGCCCAATCACCCAGATGATAAAGGAGAGCGCGGTGATGCCGATAAAACCCCACATCAGACGGCTGGTCATGATGGAAAATAGAATATTCAGCATCCGTTAATTTCCTTGCTGCAAACCGTTAACTTCCGCGCGGGTGTTCTGCGGCGAAACTAACAGCGTGATGTCCACCCGGCGATTGCGGGCGCGATTTTCGGCGGTGGTATTCGGCACCAGAGGATTGCTCTCTCCGCGCCCTTCCGCTTTCACGCGTTGCGGCTGTGACAGATGTTGTTGCAGACGCTCCTGCACGGACTGTGCCCTGGCCAGCGAAAGCTCATAGTTAGAGGCGAAGCGCGCACTGCGGATCGGCACGTTATCGCTGTAGCCAATCACCAGAATGCGGCCATTAACGTTGTTCATCGCCTGAGCGATACGATCCAGCACCTCTTCATAACGCCCGCGAACCGAGGTGGACGCCGAGGTAAACAGACCGTCGCCTTTTAGCGTGACCACGCTTTGGTCGGCTTCATCTTTTACCGCCACCAGGCCCTGTTCGATTTCAGGACGCAGGAACGCCTTAAGGTTCAACGCCGCTGGCGGCGGCGGTGCCGGGTTATGAATGGTGATTTCCGGTAACGGCGTTTGGTAGACCGCAGCCAGCACCGGCGAGGTGACATCGCCCAGCCGCCAGTTCAGCAGGATATAGAACAGGCAGGCGAGGAAGCCGACCAGCGCCGTGCAGGCCCACAAAGGCACCACCGGCCGCCACAATTTGCGCGTGACCGGATGATCTTCAGGATGCGGTGAAAGCGGCGGCGCATAGCCACCGCGCACGGAGTGGATCATCTGCAGCAGGCGCTGTTTGATGGTTTCCAGCTGGGAACGGCCGTTATCCAGCACGCGATAGCGCCCTTCAAAGCCCAGTTGCAGACAGTAGTTGATCAGCTCCAGCAGAACGATTTGTTCACGCGGATTCTGTGAAAGTTTGGCCAGCAGCTGGAAGAACTTCTCGCCGCCCCAGGTTTCATTGTGGAAGGTGACCAGCAATCCCTGGCCGGGCCAGACGCCGCGACTGCCCCAGGGCGTGAGCGCAGCGGCTTCATCCAGTGCGGTACATAAGCAGTAGCGCGCGCCAATAATCACTTCATAAGCCAGTCCGGCCCGCTGGCAGTTCATCTCGAACTGGCGCATTTCGTCGATCAAACGCTGGCGTAACGCGGCCGGATCGGCATGGCTGACCGAATGGCGGATTTGCGGAATCGAATTTAATAACCCGTTCGCCGCGGCCACCAGAGGATTGTTATTGCTGGCGCCCGAGAACACATCGCCCTGGGCAAAAGCCTGTTGTTGCTGCATGTTGCTCGCTCCCTGCGTCAGACTGAGTGGTTACGGATAGCCCAGAATTCCATCTTCAGACCGGGGAAATCCCCTGCCAGATGGAGCGCGAAGGTGCCGGATTTTTCCATCTCCTGCCACAGCTCACTGCCCTTCTCCAGCTCGAAGTAGCTGTAACCGGTGTGCCAGGGAATTTGCGGCGGCGCGACGGGCAACGGCCGCAGCACCATGCCCGGCAGCTGCAGCTGCACCAGATCGCGAATTTTGGTCACCGGCGCAATCTTCATCTGCGCCGGGAAGTGCGTTTGCAGCGCCTCGCCGGGCACATTGGCGCGCACCGCCAGCACAAAGCCGAACTCACGGACCATCGAGGTTTCGGTCACGGTGGCGACGTTCAGCCCGTGCGATCGTTCGGTCAGCATCAGCTGAACGGCGTTCTCTTCCATCACCTGCGACAGCCCCTGACGCAGCATCAGCATCAGTTTGCCGAAGCAAAAGGCCAGATCGTCATGGTCATAGGTCGGCAGTTCGCTGTCCGGGAAGCGCTGAGGCGTGTAGGTGGCCAGTTCTGTCGCAAAGGCCAGCCAGGTGGAAAACAGCTGTTCAGGATGCAGCAGCGGCAGATCTTTCAGATGGCTGACGTGGCCAACGTGGTGGTTAACCAGCGCCAGCAGCATAAAGTCGACCATATCGGCCGAATTAAAGCGGCCAGGCTGTTGCAGACGCTGGCCGATTTCCTGGCTGCGTTGCTGTAACAGCCCATGCATGCCGCTGAGATACTCATACAGCTTGCTGTGCGCGACGCAGTTAAGCATCGGCGGAATGAAGTTTTCATCCAGCCGAACCTGGTTATCACTGCGCTTCTCGGTGATGCGCAACGTGGCCATCGCCGTCCATTCCGCTGACAGCTCGCTTTCCAGCATCAACCGCAGACGAAGCTTGCCGAACTGCACGGCAGCGCCGCCCACCGACAGCGCATTGAAGTCATCCACTTCCTGTTCAAAGGTGACATAACGCGCCAGCGAATCCGCCGACTCGCTGAAGATCACCTCTTCACGGCCATTACGGCGGGCAGGCAGGGCCAGCACCACCAACTCATTGACGTGATTATCCGGGATAGCCAGTGGCGGCGGCCCGTTACGCGCATCGCGGAAAGAGAAAAAGGTGCCGTCAGGCAGCAATCCACTGGCGGAGCTGAGGGCAACTTTCCCCTGCCGCAACATCGCTTCGTCGATTTCATAATCTAAAAAGCCCCAGAGATAAGGCCGCTGGGTCAGTCCCCAGTTACGAAGCGCGCTTTGTTGATAGCTCTCTGCTTGCTGGAAATGGTGTGGACGCAGGAACATGCCCTCGGTCCAGACCACTTTTTCTGCTTTATTCATAATGGCTTCCGTTGTCAGGCAATGCTCACGGTTTCACGGTGCGCAGACCGCTGATGTCAGCAATGATGTCGGCTTTCAGTTCGTCAGAAGACCCCTGCCAGAATGCGTAGGAATGGTCATTGGGTACCGGCAGCGGCAATGAGATACGCCATTTTTTGCCATCCAGAGACTGATACTCCGCGAGGATCCCGATATAACGCGCCTCTGAAGTGGTTTGCCCCTGGAGGACTTTATTCAGCTGACCTGGCATCAGGAAAAACTGCTCGCTGGTGATCAGGTTGTTGCCCAGCAGAGCGGGCGCGCTGTTTTGCAACGAATAGAAGTCGGCAGACATGAAATCCGCATCCGACTTCATTAACAGCACCCTGATCTTGAGCGGAGCGCCGTCATTGATTTGCGGATGCGCCTGGAAAACCAGGTTGTAGTGAGCAGGATTGCTGTGTGTAGACGAACCACAGCCAGCAACAAGGCTGACTGCTATCAGAAAAAGCGCCTGAAGACTCAGGCGCAAAAATGAATGTCTTTTCATAGTCAGGCGGCCATTAACCCGTTATCAGTCGATGATCCAGGTGCCGCTGTTGCTGTTCTGGCACGCTTTACTGTCACCCGCGGCAACGCAGGTTTTTTTGCTCGCGGCGCGCACACGCTTACGGCGGGAGTCGGCTTTGACGGTTTTGTCGTACAGATCGCTCTTCACCACGGCACGCAGCGGAACGTAGCCAATCAGCTGCTCCTGTCCCTGCTCGGCAATGGCGAACCAGTTGTTTTCGACCGAGCCCAGCACGGTATAAGGCTTGCCGTTCTCCAGATTGCTCACCAGCTTGCCGCCGAAGTCAGGACGGTTCATCACCGACGCGTCATACAGCGCGCGGTACTCTTCATTCACCGGCGTGAACGACGTCGGCGGCTGAACGGCGTGACGGTAAGTCAGCTTCACACCATCGACAGTGCTGGAAATAATCGTGTCATCCGTCATTGCTGGCGGTGGCGCTTTACAACCTGCAACGGTCAGGACAAAGAGCAGACTCAGTGCAATTCGAATTTTCACCATGATCCTCATGAAGTTTTTTTTGGAATGAAAGGCGTACGACAACTCAGAAATACGCGTGTACAGAATAGAGAGGGTGTCTGGGTCAGCAGGAAGCAGACCGTAACGACAAGCAGGAAGAGCGAGGCAGGCAAATGAAGCACGGCTTAACTGGACCAGTCATTAAAACAGGTCAACATTTATCCGTTTCACTTTATAGCCGAAAGCACGCTTCACAGCTTAGTAACGCAGATTATTCACTTGAGTAACATTGAAACGAGATGAAGGGCTTTATTAGCAGGTTAATAGTGTAGCAACAGGATCGATTCAGCCGACCATATCGCTCACTTATCGAACAAAAATGGGGTTAAACTCCGTTTACCCTACAAGCCCTTTCCAAATATCCTACATAAAGAAGTGAATAATACTGTAGTGAATTACTCCACTCTTCTTACGCAAAGTCCCTATACTCATTACTTGTTTCAATAACATTTCACTTTAATTGCCTGTTATATATAGATTAAAAAACAGGCCTACTACCATAGCTACCGCACGAGCTGATGCAAACGCAAAACGCCCGTGACATTGGTTACAGTTTATTGTGAAATTTTCGGCAAGTTTACAGAGTCCAATCGATTATTCAACGCTACGCAGACGCTGCCACTAACGTAAGAAAATCTAATGTTACAAAATTAAGGAAAATTCTGCATATTCAGGCGAAAAAACCCAGGACATTTCCAGGAGTTCGCTCAATATTTGGCTTTTTTAAAACAATATGGAATATAAATAATATCTTTAATAACCAAATATCATAAAGTAAAATTATCGATTGGCACTAATTTTTAGGATTTTATCGGGTGGGGTTTTTGAGACAGGAGTCTACAGGTTTTTATATCTAAAAATGGGGTTATTTAGCTGAATGCCAGCGATTTGTGCTGGCATTCAGAGAGTGAGGGTGTTTTTGACCAAAAATATCAAACTTAAGTATTTAGAATCACTTCCAGTTCCTGTAGCGTTTTTACCTGCCAGCCAGGCTGGATGCCTTCAGGACGTGGACGATTGTCGGCGTTGAGCCAGCAGGTCGCCAGACCGGCATTAATGCCGCCGAGAATATCCGAATCCGGGTTATCGCCAACCATCATCACCCGCTCACGCGGAGGATTGCCCATCTGATCCAGCGCGTAATCAAAGATGGCCGGATGCGGTTTAGCGTGGCCAACCTGCTCCGAGATCACCAACAGGTCGAAATAGCCGAGGAACCCCGTCCGTTCAAGCCGTGCCTGCTGCAATGCCGTAAAGCCGTTGGTGATGATGCCCATCTTCACCTTGCCTTTAAGCGAGTTAAGCAGGTTTACCGCGCCGGCCAACGGCACGCACAGCTCGGCCATCGCAGCTAAGAAGCCTTCGTTAAGGTCCAGCGGCGTCACCTGCAGCTTCGCGGCCCAGCCTTCAAAGCGCTGATGCTGCAGCTGCAAGGCACTGATGGCGCCATTCTGATAATCAACCCACAGCGGCTTGTTAATCGCCTGATAATCATCGTAATCGGCCGTAGAAAAGGCCACGTCATACTGCTGAAAAAGACGCTGTAAACCGGCAAACGCATCGAAGTGAAACAGCGTATCGTCAGCGTCAAATAAGATCCAATCCCAGTCTTTAAGCATCTTTCAGTCGGTCCTTATAACGTCAGCGCCATAATAATGGCATCTTCTTTGCCGTCCGCCGTTGGGTAGTAATTACGGCGCACCGACACTTCGTTGAAATCCAGCTGCTCATAGAGCGCAATCGCTGGACGGTTTGAGGCGCGCACTTCCAGCCATAACGTCTGGATGCCGCGTGATTCGAGTTCGACGATCACATGCTCCAGCAGTTCCCGGCCAATGCCCTGGCGCTGAAAAGCCGGATCCACCGCCAGGTTAAACAGCGTGGCTTCATCAAGCACCACCTGAGTAATGGCAAATCCCGCCATCTGCTCACCGACGGTCAGCTGATAGTTCAGGTAACGTTCGCCCTGATTGCTGGAGAAGGTTTTTTCTGTCCAGGGAAAAGCATGACTGCGCTGCTCAATGGCAAAAGCGGTCTCAAGATCGTGCGGGGTCAGTAAAGAAATCTGATTCATAGTGGGAGATCTGCTGCCACAGCGCGCGTTTGGCACCGGCATTATGATAGAGCTCCGCAAGAACAGGCGAAGCGATCTGTGAACCGTCAGGCATGGCGGCGGGTTCTACACCCAGACACCAGCTCGCACAACGGGTATCGTCTGGCAGCATCGCCAGTTGTTCCGGGGTCAGCACCACCACCTCCTGCTCGCGCATCAGCATCGCGCGGAGCACATCGCTAATCAGCGGATCTGAGAGCAGAGGCGGCACTTCCGCCACAATCAGCAGGCGAGTCTGTTCCGGCAGTGACACCGCAACCTCACCCTGTAAGGCACGCGGACGCCGCAGCGTATACTGCGTTATGCCCATTTGCTGTAATAACCAGTCACGTCTGGAGGACATCTTTATTCCTGTCTGGTCGCCCGATTGCGTCGCTATGCTAGCAAACCCATCGGTTCTGCGCCAACAAAGCCACCCTTCGCACGCCGGCTGACAGCACAAAACAACGGAATGCGGCGGGCAGTGCTGCAACTCTGGCTAATTTGGGTATAATCGCCGCTCTGATTCGTAAGGAGCCACCGATGTCTGCATTTAGCCCGGCCAGTGAAGTGATACTGCGCCACAGTGATGAATTTACTCAACGCCGCGTACTGTTTGCTGGCGATCTGCAGGATGACCTGCCCGCCCAACTGGACACCGTTTTGAGTCGGGTGCATACCCAACAATATCATCACTGGCAGATCCTGAGCCGCACGCTGGAAGACAACGCGCGCTACGGACTGGTGGCGACAGCCGACGACGTTGCAGAGTGCGACACGCTGATCTACTTCTGGCCGAAGAACAAACCGGAAGCGCTGTTCCAGCTGGAAAACCTGCTGTCGCTGCTGCCGGTGGGCACCGATCTGTTCGTGGTCGGCGAAAACCGCAGCGGCGTTCGCAGTGCAGAACAGATGCTGGAGCCGTGGGCAAAAATGAACAAAATCGACAGCGCACGTCGCTGTGGTTTGTATCATGGCAGCCTGGATGTTCAGCCGACCTTTGATGTTGAGCAGTACTGGGACGAATATCCGCTCGGCCCTCTGACCATCAAAACCCTGCCAGGCGTGTTCAGCCGTGACGGTCTGGATGCCGGCAGCAACCTGCTGCTCTCCACGCTGAAACCCCATATGAAAGGCAAAGTGCTGGATATGGGCTGTGGCGCCGGTGTGCTCTCCGCCATGCTCGCCAGCTTCTCGCCGAAAGTTCGCCTGTTTATGACTGATGTAAATGCAGCGGCAATCGAAGCCAGTAAAGCGACGCTGGCAGCGAACGATCTGGAAGGTGAAGTGTTTGCCAGTAACGTCTACTCCGACGTCAACGGGCGTTACGACATGATTATCTCCAACCCGCCGTTCCACGATGGCATGCAAACCAGCCTGGACGCAGCACAGACGCTGATCCGCGGTGCGGTGAAGCACCTGAACATGGGCGGCGAGTTGCGCATCGTGGCCAACGCCTTCCTGCCTTATCCGCAGATTCTGGATGAGACGTTTGGCAGCCATGAAGTGCTGTTACAAAATGGCCGTTTTAAGGTTTACCGTGCCGTGTTGCAGCGCGCGGCGAAAGCCAAGCGTTAATCCGTAAAGCGGCGATTATTTCGCCGCTTTTTGCTTAGCAAGTGCCTGATTCGCCAACCTGGCCGTGATAACGTCGCTTTTTACAGCGTTCATCGGGAAGGTGGCTAAATAACTGTTGACGTAGACTGGAAAATCTCTAGAATGCGCCTCCGTGGTTGCAATACAGTTTACCTGTGTTGATGGTATGCGAAGGTGGCGGAATTGGTAGACGCGCTAGCTTCAGGTGTTAGTGTCCTAACGGACGTGAGGGTTCAAGTCCCTCTCTTCGCACCATAAATCACGTTGTTCATATTACGCAGCATTCGAGCGATGGTGGCGGAATTGGTAGACGCGCTAGCTTCAGGTGTTAGTGTTCTTACGGACGTGAGGGTTCAAGTCCCTCCCTTCGCACCAATGCGGTGATATGAATAAAAAGTTAAGTTCAACAGAATGCGAAGGTGGCGGAATTGGTAGACGCGCTAGCTTCAGGTGTTAGTGTTCTTACGGACGTGAGGGTTCAAGTCCCTCTCTTCGCACCACGTTGAAACTGGCTCACTGCTTTTCCCTGCATCATCTCCCCGATTATCTCTGCACGGCCTTTCTCTGAATCACTTTCTGTTTTCACGCTGCAATCCGATTTTCATCTGTTTGATCCGCTGTTCCTTTGCGACTCACCGTCCCCTGTTCTGTTAAAGCATGCCGAAATTGACGGATATGGCCGCCATGCCGCCCGCCAGTGCCAGGCAGGAAGGTAACAGCAGGTAATGACGCAGACGTTTGTGATAGAGCATCGCCACGGTGGCCAACAGCGCAATCACCATGATCACCCGCCATTCGCTGAATGACAGTTTCATCAGGGCGATAAGCGGCATCACTGCACAGGGCAGCAACACGCCCCAGGCGCTATCCAGTTTTTTTCCGAACATCCAGCTTACCCCCCAAAGTCCACATGCGGTGACCAGTGCTATCAGCATTGTCGTACCCACACCCTTTCAAATGATAATGATTACCAATAGCATATAAGAATATTTATCACTTTGCAGCATAATTTACCGAGCCGCTGTTGAAACTTTGCCCGCGCTGATGACACTCCGAATGTTAAGTGGTAAATTGGCAGCGTTCACTATTAAGAAATTCCAAATAATAACAGAAAGAAACTATTCCACGCGCGAATGTAGTCCGCCAATTTAGGTTAATGGTGCGGGTTTATTCATTGCAGTCACGAGTAGAAAATAATGAAATTACAAAGCTATGATGAATTGCTTAACAGCAAGCATCGGCTGTCGCTGATGCTCTTTCTCTTTTTAAACACAGCAACATCTTTATTTTGTTTATGTAGCACTAAAGGGAAACTGGGACAGGTTCAGTTTTCAATTCCCACGGTTGCCATCGCACTATTTTGTGCGGTGATCATCGCGTGGATGCTTTTAAAGCCGTCAGGGAAATTTCCGATATTAAATCTGGTCGCGGTAATTACCGGTTTGCTGTGGACGTGGCAAATTTACGATAAGTACGAAAGGGTATTTTATTTCGACGGCAGCTTTTTAGTAATCAGTCTGATTAGCGTGTTTTTTATCAGTGCCATCGCGCTGGGCGACCATCTGCTGGCATTTTGCCTGCATACGGCTCCGCCTTCCGTCGCGGTGTTGGTGCTGGACCACGGGCAGAACACGCTGCTGATCCTGTTTACCATTGCGCTGCCGCTGATTGGCTTCACCTTGCACCACCTGATGCAGCGCCGCAGGGACAACTTTACCCTGCGCCTGATGCGTCAGCTGTATGAAGAGAAAGAGACCTACAGCGACCTCAGCATGCTCGATCCGTTGACCGGCCTGTACAATCGCCGTGGGCTGAAAAACCGGCTGGAGAACATCCTCGAGAACCACGCGGGCAGCCACTTCGTACTGCTGCTGGATATCGACAACTTCAAGGCCTACAACGACAACTACGGCCATGCGATGGGCGATCAGGCGTTGGCGCGTGTCTCGGTGGCGATACGGGATGCGGTGCGTTCAAGGGACATTGTGACCCGCTATGGCGGCGAAGAGTTTCTGGTGCTGCTGACCAACGTCAATGAGTCGATTGCCCGTAAGCTGTCGGAGCGCATCCGCCAGTACGTGCTGAAT
The DNA here is from genome assembly GCF_000196615.1 of Erwinia billingiae Eb661. Taxonomy (NCBI): domain Bacteria; kingdom Pseudomonadati; phylum Pseudomonadota; class Gammaproteobacteria; order Enterobacterales; family Erwiniaceae; genus Erwinia; species Erwinia billingiae. Next base: position 670,440 of record NC_014306.1, on the reverse strand, counting down.
CTGGAGATCCCGCATCTGTTTAATGACCGGGTCGCTACCCACGTCACCATCAGCGCCGGGTTTGCGCCCTTAATCGAAGAAGATTTCGATACGGCGCTGGCCAATGCCGACCGCGCACTTTATCTGGCAAAAGGCCGTGGACGTAATACGATCCTCTCCTTTGAAGACATAACGAAAAGTCCGCTTAACCACCCCGCAGATGCAATGTGATATTTTTAACTGGCCCGGACGCCCGGGCCAATACGTTGAATTAATTTATCGCTCTCCTTAATACAAATCCCAGGCCTGACGGGTTTATTTGGCATAATGACCTGCGCTTTTATTCCCTATTCATTAAGCCGATGAATGAAAAATTGTTGTTAATAAAAAATGGCAATAATGCATTCTTCGGCGGAGGTGATAACAGCAAATAACCCAGCCATTGTTATTCCCTATAATTGGAATTAACTCTACAATGCCGGGAAACGTCCCGGTTATGGAATAAGCTGCTATAAAGCCGTCAATAACGCCTGCCTGTTAATCTACAGCGTAATCCCTGCTGTTATTATGGCCAATGCGATCAAAATTCAGCCAGGTTGCTTATCAATTGCCTTCCAGACCCGGCGCACAATTTGCTGCTTGTTTGTGCGTATGGCCTCAGATAGAATCAAGAACGATTATCATTTGTTTTTGTATTCGGTTTACGCTGGAAATCCCATGGCCACCATCGTCCGTCAGGCAGTTGAGTATGGTTCACATCCGCTGATCTTTTTGCAGAGCAATCGTTCGCTGGCGTCTTCGCTGCGCGCCTTGTTCAGTGAACACCGTGCTTATTTCCTGGATAGCGTGAAGCTGGGGGAAGAAGCGCCCGCCAGCAGCATGACGCTGGACCGCTGGTCGACACCGGAGAATTTCGCCCGCCTTAACGCGCAGTACGGTGACTATATCTACCGTGAGCAGGGCGAGATGGAACGCGAAAACAAGCCGCTGCAGTCGCTCTGGGCGCAGTGGTATTTCGGCCTGGTGCTGCCGCCGATGATGATGGCACTGCTGATTGAAAACCGCCCGCTGGACTGCTCACCCGAGCATTGCCACGTTGAGTTCCATGAAACCGGCCGCCCGGCAACCTTCTGGTTTGACGTGCGCGAAGATGAAGAAGCCCGTTTCCTTAGCCCACAACGTCGTATGGATCGCCTGATCCAACAGCATCTGATCCCGGCGGTGCGCGCCATTGAGCAGCACGGTGATATCAACGGCAAGCTTATCTGGAGCAACACCGGCTTCGCCGTGCACTGGTTCCTCGGTGAACTGGCCCCTCTGCTGGGCAAATCCCTGCACGCCGAACTCGAACACGCCTTCTTCTTCAGCAAAACCCTGCTGGACGGTTCCGACAACCCTTTCTATCGCACCATGCTCCCGCGTGACGGTGAAATGCAGCGACGTACCTGCTGCCAGCGCTATCGCCTGCCGGAAGTTGAGCGCTGCGGAAACTGCACGCTAAGCTAAATTAACGCCTTCCCGTTTACAGTCAGTCTGCTCTGTGGCAACTTTATGCGCTTCGTTATGTGGGAGAAAAGCATGAGCCTGGAGTCTGTACGGCAGTTCTTTGCCGAGCGCGCCCCTGATATTGGCATTATCGAGTTGGCCGAGAGCACGGCAACGGTCGCTCTGGCGGCACGGGCACACCATGTGGAGCCTGGCCAGATTGCCAAAACCCTGTCGCTGAAGGTGAAAGATCGGGTGGTATTAATTGTGACTCGCGGCGATGCCCGCCTGGATAACCGTAAGCTGAAAGCGACGTTGGGTGCCAAAGCGCGCATGCTCAGCACTGATGAAGTGGTGAACTGGACCGGTCATCCGGTCGGCGGCGTCTGCCCGTTCGGACTGGAAACCCCTTTACAGATCCTGTGCGATATCTCGCTGAAGCGTTATGAAGAAGTGCTGCCTGCAGCCGGATCGATTAACAGCGCCGTGCGTATTTCGCCCGAGATGCTGGCGCAACTGACCGACGCCAAATGGGTCGACGTCTGCGAGATCCCTGCCTGACGGCAACAAAAAAGGGCGGCTCTGAGAACCGCCCTTTTCGCTTACTCCCCTAGCGGGACTGCTCGCTCACCTTGCCGGGTGAGGACGATATCTCCACCCCGCGCGTTTCCCTGCCGAAAGCCACCAACACACAGATCAACACCGCCACGGTGCCGGCGACAATCGCCATCGCCAGGCCATAGTTGTTGCCATGCGCTTCCGCTATCGATGATTGCAGCGTGGCATTGACTGAGGCAATCAGGTTACCCAGCTGATAAACGAAGCCTGGCAGCACCGCGCGGGTATTGGCCGGCACCAGCTCGGTCAGGTAGGTTGGCACCACGCCCCATGCGCCCTGGACCATAAACTGCATCAGGAACGCGCCCAGCCCGATCATCACCGAACCGGTTGAGAATGCCCACAGCGGGATCACCGGCAGCGCGAGGCAGGCGGCAATCATCATCGCTTTCTTACGGCCAATTTTCTCTGACAGCGTGCCAAAGAACACGCCACCGAGCATCGCGGCGATGTTGTAGCAGATAGCGATGATGCTGACGGTATGCGGATCGAAGCCGTGCTGTACCTTCAGGAAGGTGGGATAGAGATCCTGCGTGCCATGGCTGAAGAAGTTAAAGCAGGCCATCAGCAGTACCAGATAGACGCACAGCTTCCAGTGGCTGCGCAGCACCGGCATCAGCGCGGTGCTCTCTTTACGTTCCCGTGCCGCCAGCCATACCGGCGATTCAGGGACTTTGAAATAGATAAACGGCAGCAGCAGCACCGGCAACGCGCCGATCAGGAACATGCCGCGCCAGCCGACGGAGGCATAGAACAGGCCGAAGATAATCGACGCCAGCAGATAGCCACAGGGATAACCCGCCTGGAAGATCCCCGACATCAGCCCGCGCGAACGGTCAGGAATGGTTTCCATCGCCAGGGATGAGGCCACGCCCCAGACGCCGCCCATCGCAATACCGTAGATCACCCGGAAGGCGAGGAAGGTGCCGAGGGTCGGGGACCAGGCGGACAGCAATTCGAAAATCGAGAACATCAGGATGTTGACCATCAGAATGGGTCGACGACCAAACCGTTCGGCCAGGCGGCCAAACAGTAGCGCGCCAATCGGTCGCACCGCCAGCGTCAGCATGATCGCCAGCGAGACGTGCGAAATTTCGGTGTGGAAGTTGGTAGCAATATCACTCAACACGAAGACCAGTATAAAAAAGTCGAACGCGTCCAGCGTCCAGCTGGCAAAGCTGGCGAAAGCCACATTGCGCTGGGTCGAAGTCCAGTTGAACATAGGGTTATCCTGTCTTGCTGCGGCCAAGGCCCGGATATCGGGTCAAGAAATGTTAACTATTTGTTTATAGCATGTAAGTAAATAGCGATCTTCGCGTCTTTGTCAGCGCAAGATTCAAGCTGTAAACCGGCGTAACACTTCATTACCCGCCTGATAGTTAGCCGAGGTAAGGTGCTGCCGCGATGTTAATGCTTCGGCGCTAATTGTTTATTTGCTACACTCCCGCCGTGGATTTTTGACCAGGATGTTCAAGGCTTGTCGCTGATTCAGATGCACCGTTCGCCCAACCGCTTTGCGGCCTGGCTGGCGGTGGTGGCCATTTTGCTGCTGTTTATTGCTCCGGTGATTTCCAAATCCCTGGTGAGTGATGCTGCGCGTGATTCGATGATGATGCCGGGAATGGCCATGGATCATGACATGGCGATGGATGATGAGATGCCGATGGACGGCATGAACATGGCCACGATGTCGCCGCTTGAACATGCCCGCATGATGCAGCACCATCCGATGTCGATGATGGATGACAGCGCCTGTGGCTACTGCGTGTTACTGGCGCACCTGCCGTTAGATTTGACCAACTTCCCGGTGCTGTGGTCTTCACTTCAGGCCGCCAGGCTTCCCGATTCACCGCCGTTCCGCCCTGCTGTGGCACGGTTTATTCCGCAGTTTTTCCATCCGCGCGCCCCACCCACTTACTGAGCCGGTTAAACACTAAAAATATCCTGTCGTTATAGCGGCAGGCACCTGCTCATGCCTGGAAACAGGCGGATGGAAAAATATCATGTCAGAAAAAATCCTGGCGCAGTCTGCACGCGCCGAACAATCGCGCAGCGCCCTGCTGCCATTACTGCGTCGTCTGCATTTCTATATCGGGCTGTTTATCGGTCCGTTTATCTTCGTCGCAGCCTTCACCGGCACGCTGTACGTGATGACGCCGCAGCTGGAAAACGCGCTCTACTCACATCAGCTGTTCACCGACAGCCGGGGGCCGGAACGCTCTCTTGCCGATCAGGTTCGGGTCGCTGAGTCGTTTATTGGCCCACAGGCGAAAATCACCGCCCTGCGCCCGGCGCCCGCTGCCGGGGAAACCACGCGAGTGATGTTCACCACGCCAGACGGCGGCAGTGCCACCACCGCGGTATTCGTCGATCCTCAGACCTTAGAAGTACGCGGCATGCTGAACGTTTACGGCACCAGCGGCGTGCTGCCGCTGCGCACCTGGCTGGATTATCTGCATCAGAATCTGCTGTTGGGCGACGTTGGCCGGAACTACAGCGAGCTGGCCGCCAGTTGGTTATGGGTGGCATCATTAGGCGGACTGCTGTTGTGGGCCACCAGCCGGGCGCCGGGCCGGATCAAAAAAGGCCGCCGTTCTCGCGGACAAAGCCTGCTGCGAAGCCGCTACTGGCACAGCACGCTGGGCGTGGCGCTGCTGCTGGGTTTGATCTTCTTCTCGGCCACCGGCCTGACCTGGTCGCGCTGGGCGGGCGACAATATTTCGTCGATGCGTGCCCACTTTGGCTGGCTGACGCCTGCGGTGAATACCGCGCTGACGCCAAACGCGGAAGCGGCCGATGACAGCATGCCGGGTATGATCATGCCTGCTGATGCACATGCCGATCAGGCGATGTCAGGGATGAACATGCCTGCCGATGAGCACGCCGGACACGCTATGCCTGCCGATGAACATGCTGAACACATACAGTCAGGCATAAAGAAGCCGGACAATCCGGCGGCGTCGGTCAGCATCTCACCGGAGCAGTTTGATGCGGTGGTGCATACCGCCCGCGCGGCGGGGATTTCAGCCGGCAAGATTGAAATCCGTCCCACCACCCGCGCCGATAAGGCCTGGACCGTCAGCGAGATTGACCGCCGTTGGCCAACCCAGGTCGACAGCGTGTCGGTCGATCCGCGCAGCTATGCCCTGCTGGATAAGGTGGAGTTTGCGCAATTTGGCCTGCTGGCCAAACTCACGCGCTGGGGCGTCGATGCCCATATGGGGGTGTTGTTTGGCCTGCCGAACCAGCTGATTCTGGCGGCTTTTGCGCTGGGATTATGCGTAATGATTGTGATGGGATATCGCTTATGGTGGCTGCGCCGTCCGGCCGCCGGGCAAGGCCCGCATCCGGCAGAAACGCTGATTTATCACTGGCGACAGCTGTCGCTTAGCGGCCGTTTTGCGGTGTCGGTGGTTACCGTGGCGTTGGCGTTGAGCCTGCCGTTGATGGGCATCAGTCTGGTGGTGATGCTGGTGATTGATGCCATTCGCTGGCAGCGTGCGGTGAAGGTCGCCTGAGTCAAATGAACTGGCTCCCCGTCTTCCGCGACGGGGAGCACAGCCTTAAGCCAGCGCTTTTTCCAGCATCGAGAGCAGCAGGCGGTTATCCACCGTTTGCAGTACGTGAACCAGTCCCGCCGTTGAAGGCTCAATCGCCACGTCGACCCGCAATGGCGGGCGATAGCGCCATGATTTCCCGCGCGTCTGTCCCGGCCGCAACTCCACATTGACGTAGTAATCCGCGGCCTTGGCAACCTGTTGATTCAGCAGCCAGGCCACCACCAGCGCATCGTGGATCCAGCAGCCCGGCAGATTGCGGGTTTGTATCGAGTAATCCATCCACGGCCTGAGCGTTTCGGTGACAAAGCGCGCCAGCGGCGTGTTCAGTCGGGCAATCCGGTCCAGATCGCTGTGCGTCATCAGCGTCTGGGTGGTGACGTCCATCGGCACTAAGGTGATGTTCGCACCGCTGTTCAGCACCTTGTGCGCGGCTTCAGGATCGAGGCCGAAATTGGTGTCCTTGATATAGTCATCCAGCGCAAACACGCCGCCCATAATGGCGATCTCCTGCACCGCTTCCACCATCTCCGGATAGCGTTCCATCGCCAGCGCCACGTTGGTTAACGGCCCAATCGCCACCAGGGTAATCTCGCCGGGATTGGCACAAATCAGCCGGGCGATAGCATCGGCCGCGTCCTCTTCCGGTGCCACAAAGGCCTCCGGCTGACGAACGCCCTGCCACAAATGCGCCAGTTTGTTGCCATGCACCCGATTGTCCAGCGCGTCACGCCACGGCTGTGGCGGTTCGGCCAGTGCCTGGGTCGCCCCTTTCAACACCGGAATAGTCAGGCCTAAATTTTCAATCAAATCTTTCGCTACGTTGAATCCCTGCTCGCACGGCGTGTTGCCGGCGACCGTGGTAATCAACTCGAGCGAGATATTGGGTGACCCCAGCGCAAGCGCTATGGCCAGACCATCATCAACGTTGGCACCGACGATGCCGTTTCCTGGGTCACAATCAATAATCAATCTTTTCATTTTTTTATTATCATTTTTGTGCGGCGTTGCGGCTGTCGTTAAAGCAACAGCCACAGGATTCGCCTATTTCCAGCTGGTGCGCAAACTCACTCAGCTGTGCCTCGCCTTCCGGGGCTGTCAGCATTGCGATGGCCCTTTTTGCCATTTCCCCTACCGGCTGTCGCACGGTGGTTAATGAAGGGACATGAAACGCTGATTGGTCCGTTCCGTTAAAACAGACCAGAGCAACCTGCTCTGGCACCGTAATGTTGTGTTCCGACAGCGCCCGAATACAGCCAATGGCCTGTGCTTCGTTGCTGGCAAACAGCGCGCGAGGTAACGCGTCGTTTTTTAGCATTTGCTGTCCGGCCTCATAACCGCCTTCGCGGGTATAGGTCGTTGGGAATATCCACTCTGGCCGTTCGGTAATGCCAAAGTCGGCCAGCGCCTGACGCCAGCCCGCAAGACGATCCTGGGTGTTAAAACGCTCCAGCGGACCGCAGATAATGCCGATTTCCTGGTAGCCGTGGCTCAACAGATGCGAGGTCACCTGACGGGCAGCCTCGCGCTCGTCCACGCGCAGAATATTCACTTTCAGGCTGGGATCGACCCGGTCCAGCATCACCAGCGGCGTGCCGGTGGCCTGAATCACATCGATATAAGGGTGGCGATCGACGCTGTTATAAAACAGTCCATCGACCTGACGGCTCAGCAGATTGTTGATCAGCTCTAGCTCGCGCTGACGGCTGTCACCTGCATCGCCCAACAGCATCACCATGCCGTTGCTCAACGCTTCCTGCTGCAACGCATGGGCAAATGACGCGATAAACGCGTTGGAAATATTGGGCACCACCAGTCCGTAGGTTTTCGTGGTACCCGACGCCAGAGCACGGGCCACGCTGTTGGGCCGGTATCCGGTTTTCTTGATGGCCTCAAGCACGCGAAGCCGCGTTGCTTCCGCAACCGGCCTCGGACCATTGTTCATCACATAGCTCACCACGGCGACCGAGGTGCCCGCTTCTTTGGCGACATCGCTGCGGGTGGCACGATTTACGGTGCTTTTTACCAAATTATTGCCTTTTCCAGAGGCAAACCGCCGAGCGATCGACGGTTCGCCTGGGTCCCGTCAGATCGCGTCATCCGGGTCATTTAAGTCTCGCCCACGGGTTTCCGGGGCAACAAACGTGGTCAGGAAGCCAATGGCCGCCATCGCCGCAAAGTAAGTGGCGATCGGCCACCAGTGGCCAGTCCATGACAACAGCGCAGCAGCAACCAGAGGAGCTGTTCCGCCAGAGAGAATCGATCCCAGCTCTTTCGCCGTCGCCATTTTAGTGTAGCGGTGATGCACGCCGAACATCTCAACGCCCCACGCCGCCTGCACACCAAAAATACCGAGTGACGCCAGACCCATACCGACAACGATAGTCGAGATCACAATCACTGGCTCACGAGAATCCAGCAACATAAAGGCCGGGAAGGCATAAAGGATCAGTAAAAGGCAGAACCAACGGTAGGTAATGCGGCGGCCAAAGCGGTCAGAAAGCCAGCCAGCGAAAGGAATGATCAGGAAGCCGAGCAGAGAGGCAAGGAACACGGCGGTGGTGGCAACCGACTTATCGACAGCCAGCACTTTCACCACGTAGCCGATGATAAAACCCTGAGCCAGATACGAAGGGCCGTTCTCACCGATACGCAGGCCAACCATCACAAAGAACGAACGGCTGCGTTTCCAGAAGCTGCGGGTATCGACCGGCAACGGCTGAGCAACGCGTGAGCTTTCACGCTGCGCCAGCAGTTCCGCTTTCTTGCGTTCAAATACCGGGGTTTCTTTCAGATGACGGCGGATCCACAGCGCCACCAGCGCAATCAGCGAGCTACAGAGGAACGGGATACGCCATCCCCAATCCTGCAGCTGCTGTTGATCCATCTGCACCACCGCCAGCCACACCAGCGAGGCCACCAGCGTGCCGCTGTTGGATCCCAGCGCAATGATCGAGGAGACCAGGCCGCGTTTTTCTGCCGGGGCATATTCACCCAGCATCACCGTGCCGCCAGACAGCTCGGCGCCAGCACCAAAGCCCTGACTGAAGCGCAACACCACCAGACAGGCCGGTGCCCACAGGCCAATAGACGCATAGCTCGGGATAACGCCGATCAATGTGGTCGACGCGCCCATCAGAATGATGGTCGACACCATCACCACTTTGCGGCCTTTACGATCGCCAAGCCAGCCGAAGAACAGTGCACCAATCGGTCGGGCAATAAAGCCAACGGACCAGGTGGCAAAGGTCGCCAGCAGCGCCATGGTTGGGGTGGATTCGGGGAAGAAGACGTCGCCAAAGATAATACCGGCGGCCAGACCATAGAGGGCGAAGTCCGCATATTCCATCGCGGTGCCAAGCCAACAGGAGAAGGTGGCGCGCCAAAAATCTTTACGGCCTTCTGGGGTAGTCAGGCGTTCATCTGCCGCAGAGGATGCGGAACGTGAAGCCTCATGCTGAGTGCTTTGAGGAGTGGACATGAAAGTTCCCTGAAATACAGAGTGCTAATTTGCCTTCCCTGGCGTGTCCTGAGAGTCAGGAAAAATTCGCAAGTTAGGACGCTCTTTTGCTGAGCCATGGTTAAGGTCAGAACAGGTTCCCTGGTGTTGGGAGAGTTATATTCGTTTCCCGGTCGTCGGTTTTAAGTAACCAATCGCATCCATACGGTGAAACAAAGTGACCTTCACTGGGCAGATAAGCATCATGCGTCGCGAATTTTTACTACGAGGGCTATTGTATCTACGCGCGTAGATTTTGCAATAGATCTGCGCAAATAAATTAGTGTCACTTCACATTTGGAAAGCGCAACTCCAGATAAAAGCGATAAAATACATTAACTTGAATTAATAACTTAATTTATCGCTCTGATATTGCACTACAATACACCGAATAAACTGTACTAAAGTTCAGTTTTCACTCACGTCTGACTGGCTCAGTCGTGGGCATTCTAAACGGCAGATTATTGCAGTCAGATGAATCCTCGCCCATTGCCGGGCAAATCTTAAAATCAGCCCGCTTATTTGTCTTAACCTGAACGTCAGCTTACTCTTGAAAAAAACACCTGAGGGAAGGTAATGACCATAATTCTGATGCGTCACGGTAAGCCGGACCATACGGTGGGCGGCCGCTTACCGGCGCTGGCGATGACAGAGTGGTGTGAAGCCTATGATATGTCGAACGTGCAGGATGGTCCGCCGGATAAGAGTATTCGGGTGGCGGCGATGGCCGACTACGTGGTGACCAGTCCCCTTCCCCGCGAGCGCTCGTCACTGCAAAAGCTGGGGCTGGAACCGGCCTGCATCGATGCGGTATTCAGCGAAGTGTCCCTGCCTACCATGCGCCTTGCCTATCCCCACCTTCCTCCATCGCTGTGGCTTTCGTTACTGCGCCTGATGTGGCTGTGCGGCTATGCCGGATCGGTCGAATCCTTCCAGCAGGCGGAACTGCGCGCCAGTCAGGCCGCTAACCGACTGATTTCCCTGTCGGAGCATGGCAACGTGCTGCTGCTGGGCCACGGCATCATGAATAAAATGATCGCCCGCCATCTGCGTAAAGAGGGCTGGCTGGCGGAGAAACATGCCAGCAGCCGGCACTGGAGCGCCGCCATTTATCATCCGCCGGTTATTCCGCCGGGAATGCTGTAACGGGCGACTTCAGCACCTCGATAAAGGCGCTTAACACCGCAGGCACATGGCGATGGCCAGGATAGTAAAGCGCCAGCCCCGGCGAAGGCGGACTCCACTCTTCCAGCACGATTTGCAGCTTGCCGCTCTGAAGCCACGGCTCCGCCACGCTGCTCGGGACATAGGCGATACCCAACCCCTGCGCCGCTGATTCGACCATCAGTTCCAGATGATCCAGCATCAGCGTGCCTTTCACCTCTATATGCCGCTCCACGCCACGACGCGAGAACTCCCAGCGATAGAGCTTGCCGCTGGGTAAGCGGAAGCGAATACATTGATGGGTTAACAGATCGTCGGGCGTGGCGGGTTCGCCGCTTTTCGCGACATAAGCGGGCGAGGCCACGGCAATAAAGCGCAGATCGCCGCCAAACGGCACCGCCACCATATCTTGCGGCACATCCTCCAGCAGCCGCACGCCGGCATCAAACTGCTCGCTGACGATATCGATCAACCGCCCTTCGGTCACCACATCCAGCGAAATGGCCGGATAGCGCTGCAAAAACAGCGGCACAACCCGCTGCAACAGCTGACGGGCAGCGCTCTCACTGGCATTGATCCGCAAGGTGCCGGTCGGCTGCTGGCGAAATGCCTCCACCGAACTGAGCGCACTCTCCAGCCCTTGCAGCACCGGCTTCAACTGGTTAAGCAACTGCTCGCCGGCTTCGGTGGTCGAGACGCTGCGGGTGGTGCGGTGCAGCAACCGCACCGCCATTTTCTCTTCCAGCGCGCGCAGCATATGGCTGAGGGTGGACGGCGATAATCCCAGCTCGTCGGCCGCCTGACGAAAGCTGCGGCGGGTGGCGACCAGCACAAAGGCCTGCAGCGCGGAGAGATCGGGTTTGCTATTCATGGGTCATTTTCACCAACTCATGCATGATTGGACGGATAGTAGCATCAATTCCAGCGGCGTAAGGTTACCTGACACTCAACAGGAGAAACCCCATGTCTAAAACCTGGTTTATTACCGGCACCTCATCTGGCTTCGGCCTGGAAATGACTGAACGCCTGCTGGAACGCGGCGACCGCGTGGCGGCCACCTTGCGCAAACCCGCCGTGCTACAGGCGTTGAAAGCGCGTTATGGCGAGCAGCTGTGGCTGGCGCAGCTGGATGTGACCGACGCCGAAAGCGTGCGCATGGTCGTCGATCGGGCCTTTGCGGAATTAGGCCGCATTGATGTGGTAGTCAGCAACGCGGGCTACGGTCTGGGCGGCGCCGCCGAAGAGCTGGCGGATGCGCAGATTGAACGCCTGCTGGACACCAATGTGCTCGGCTCGATCCAGCTGATCTGCGCGGCCTTACCGCATCTGCGCCAGCAAGGCGGTGGCCGCATCCTGCAGCTCTCTTCGATGGGCGGGCAGATTACCTTCCCGGGACTGAGCCTCTATCACACCAGCAAATTTGCGATGGAAGGCTTTGTCGAAACGGTGGCGCAGGAAGTGGCGGCATTCAATATTGAATTCACGCTGGTTGAGCCAGGCACCGCCCAGACGGGGTTTACCCAGGGAATGGAGATGGCAGAACCGCTTGCGGCTTACGATCGGAGCCCGATGCGGCAGCTGATGGAGAACTGGCCAACCGTCGGCGAGGCGAAAAAGATGGTGCGCGAAATGATTGCCTCCGTCGATCGCTCCCCTGCACCACGCCGACTGACGCTGGGAAGCGATGCATACACGCTGGTTCATGCCGCATTGACCGAACGACTGGCGGCGCTGGAAGCGCAGAAAGAGATCGCCTTTTCGACCGATGTGGGCCGCTGATCGGCATTTCAGAGGAACAGGCAAGCTTGAGAGAGGCCCGGATATTCGCAGCCAGGGGATAAGGCTTTACCCTGAACTTCGCTGACGGACAAGCCGTTCAGCAAGCCCTGGTAAGGAGAGTCCTGTGTCTGAACTGAACAATAAAATCGTGGCGATCACCGGTGCCAGCAGTGGTATTGGCGAAGCCACCGCCCGACTGCTGGCGGCCAAAGGCGCGCGTGTTTTGCTTGGCGCGCGCCGTACCGATCGTCTGGCGACGGTGGTTGCAGAGATCCGTGCCGCTGGCGGCGAAGCGCATTTCACCTCGCTTGACGTCACCAACCTCAGCGAGATGGAGCGCTTTATCGCCGAAGCACAACAGCATTTTGGCGGACTGGATGTGCTGATTAACAACGCTGGCGTGATGCCGCTATCGCCGCTTTCGGCCCGTAAAGTGGACGAGTGGGATCGCATGATTGACGTCAATATCCGTGGCGTTCTCTACGGCATTGCAGCCGCACAACCGCTGATGGAACAGCAGCAGCACGGCCATATCATCAACATTTCGTCGATTGGTGGACTGAGCGTCTCGCCAACGGCGGCGGTGTATTGTGCCACCAAGTTCGCGGTGCGGGCCTTATCGGATGGGCTGCGTCAGGAGACGGATAAACTGCGGGTGACGGTGATTTCACCGGGCGTGGTGACGTCGGAACTTGCAGACAGCATCAGCGATGACTCGGCGCGCGAAGCGATGAAAGCCTTCCGGCGGGTAGCGCTGGAACCGGATGCCATCGCGCGTGCCGTGGTGTATGCCATTGAGCAACCGGCGGACGTGGATGTCAGCGAGATCGTGGTGCGTCCCACCGCCAGCCCCTACTGATCCGCTTCAAGCTCGCCGTAACGGGCGGGCTTTTTTTAGGCTTAACCCGCCATCTCAATGGCCGGTTCCAGACGCAGGATTTCTTTCATATACAGCGCTTCCTGCACCGGACTGCGACCAAAGAAGCGCTTAAACTCGCGGCTGAACTGCGAAGGACTTTCGTAACCCACTTCCGCAGAAGCCGTGGCCGCAGACATTCCGCCACGCACCATCAACAGTCGGGCCTGATGCAGTCGGGTGGATTTCAGGTACTGAATGGGTGAGCTTTGGGTCACCGTTTTGAAATGGGCATGGAAAGTAGCCACGCTCATGCCCACTTCGCTTGCCAGATCGGCCACCTCAAAATGTTCGCTATAACGGTTTTGCAGGATGTGTAATGCCCGCGCAATCTGCGCAAAATACCCCTGCTGCGCCAGCGCCGCACGTAACGTGCCGCCCTGATCGCCGACCAGCACCCGGTAGTAAATCTCCCGCACGATCCCCGCGCCCAGCACCTGGCTTTCCTGCGGCGAACTCAGCACCTCCAGCAGACGGATGACGCTGTCACCCAACGCCTCATCCAGCGGCGAAGAGAGCATGCTGACTGCGTCATGACGGCGGGGAACCGGCAATTTTAAGGTCAGCAGCAAATCGGCCAGCACCGTAAAATCCAGCCTGAGCGCCACCGCCAGCATCGGCTCATCCGCACTGGCGTCGGTCTGGCTGATAAACGGCAGCGGTACCGCGACCACCAGAAAATGCTGAGCATCGTAAATATAGACGTTATCCCCCAAATAACCGCGCTTGCAGCCCTGGCAGACGATGACAATCGAGGGTTCATACAGCACCGGCGTATGGTCCAGCGGCCGGTCGGAACGCAGCAGGCGCACATCATCCAGCGCGGAGCGGGTATAGCCGTTATTGGGGGCCAGCCGGGTAATCAGCGCCGCCATTTTCTTGCGCCGTTGCTCGGTTTTCAACGCCTGATGTTCAGCCATGCGCATCACCGTTCAGGCCCAGCCTAAGCTTGAGCTGGCTGCGGGAATCCGCCAGCAACTGCTCAGCCACCGCGTCATCCTGAATCGCTCGCGCCATCGCCATCGCGCCAATCAACTCGGCCTGCGCCGAGGAGGCCAGAGACTGCGGCTGTGCATGCCCCATCGCCTGTAGCGAACGGGCAATCAGCGCCTGCATTTCCTGAATGCCCAGCGTAAAGCGTGCCCGCGCCTCGTCCGGCAAACGGCTGGCTTCCCCCGCCAGCGAAGGCATCGGGCAATTGTGCTCCGGTGCGTTGCGGGCTTCAGGGGAAAGGTAGAGATCGATCAGGCGAGTCAGCCGCGCAGCGCCTTCCGGCAGCGGCGACAAGGCATTCAGCCGTTCGCCGGTTTCGTTAAACATCCGGTCGATAACGTTCGCCACCAGATCATCACGCGAGGTGAAGTGCGCATAAAACCCGCCGTGCGTCAGCCCAACGCGCTTCATCAGCGCCGCCACACCGATGCCCTCAGTGCCCACGACGCGCATGATGGCGGCCGCTTCGTCCAGGATTCGCTGACGGGTGCGTTCTTTATGGGGGATGACTTCTGACATGGGGCCTCCGGGACGGGATCGGTAATCGGCTTGCGCTGAATTGTGCGGCTGAACGCGTGAGCCAGATACAGGCAGTTTAGCTCAGCGCTTAACAGGATATGACTATCATAATAATTATTATGACCATCATATTCAATGTGGCGTTGGGCGGTGAGCGCCTATCTTGATGAAAGCGCTAGATAAAATTTTTTGGATGGATGAAGCACGGGATAAAGCGGCATTTTGGGTCTATTGACAGCAAATATGATGACCATCATATTAAGCCTCAACACCAAATGATAACCATCATATTCAGGAGAGCATCATGACCCATTCGAACGCATCTAAAGGCACAGCAGCGATCACCGGCGCATCGGCAGGGATTGGTGCTTTTTACGCACAACGCCTGGCGCAGCGCGGCTATGACCTGTTGCTGATTGCACGCGACAAAACGAAACTTGAGGCGCTGGCCGCAAAACTTTCCTCAGATTACGGCGTGAAAGCCGAGGTGCTGGCCGCCGATCTGATCGATCAACAGGATCTGGCGCGCGTCGAACAACGGCTGAGCAGCGATGCCAACATCACGCTGCTGGTGAATAACGCAGGCATGACCGTCGCCGGCGACTTCCTGGATAACGACATCGACAGCGTACAGCGGATGATCATCCTTAACGTGCTCGCCCCTACCCGACTGGCGCATGCGGCGGCCAACGCCTTTAAGGACCGCAAACAGGGCACGATTATCAACATCGCGTCGGTGCTTTCGCTGGTGCATGAAATGTCTAACGGCGTGTATAACGGCACCAAATCCTTCGTGCTGAACTTCAGCCGTTCGCTGGAAGCGTCGCTGCAACCTCACGGCGTACGTGTGCAGGCCGTGTTACCAGGGTTAACCCGCACCGAAATCTTCGAACGCTCCGGCCGTTCCACCGATGAGTTGCCGGCGCATATGCTGATGGAAGTCGACACCATGGTGGATGCGGCACTGGCCGGGCTGGATTTAGGCGAGAGCGTGACCATCCCATCGCTGGAGAAATATGAAAACTGGGAAGCCTACGATGCCGCCCGCGCCGCGCTGCTGCCGGATTTATCGCTGAGCCAGTCTGCATCTCGCTATCGCTAAGGGATGCTGGGTGCGGGGAACGAGTACCCTGAATGGGGATAGCTGTGGCTTAGTGACGTAGCGAAAACCGTTGTCGGGACAAGGTTAAGGGGCGAAGAGGTTGTTATTCCACCCGTTTTCCTGGTTGGAAATTAGCCAACCGGATGATAACTGCTGGATTGCACCACCGAGTTACATTATAATCCTGCGCCTCAGGCCCCATAGCTCAGTTGGTTAGAGCACGCGACTCATAATCGCTTGGTCACTGGTTCAAGTCCAGTTGGGGCCACCAAATTTTCCCTGTTAATTCAGGATATTAAGCCACCTTTTAGAGGGTGGCTTTTTTGTTGGTGTGATATAAGTGGCAGCAAAATGGCAGCAGAGATTTACTGGTAATTAAGAACTTGGCTTAGCGGGTTGATTTGTGAGGGATCATATCGGTAATAGCTTCGCCGGTGTCCCGGCTCCTGGCCAGATACATCATCAGCACGGCCCTCCGGTATTTGCGCTACCTTTCTGAGCTCCATCATGTGTGCGCACGTCCGCCACGATGCCGTAGGAAGACATCGAGCCGCCTTGCGTCACGCCACCATTGATGACAACCTCACTCTTAATTTGCGTCTGGTCAGTAGTGACTATGAACGCGCCTGTTCTTAGCTCTTTGCAGCCCGAAGCTTCAATCAGCACGCTCTTAATGCCTTTTATCAACCAGCGCCTGGTGGCAGGTTCATACCCAAGCCAGTCGCCGTCTGGGTACTCCGCCACGCTGCCGTCTTCTTATTTTGAAGGTGGTGGGAAAGCATCGTAATAAACGGCGGCCAGCCCGAAGGCGGTTTCCAGATACTCAGGAGCACTACCCGCTCACCTCGTGAAGGTTTCCACCAGGTGCAGGATTACCTGCGCGTAATTTCAGCCAGTTAATCCAGTTGGTTTCAGGGTCGCCCGTTATCACCCGGAACAGCTATTTATCCTTATCCACTTCCGAGACTGCCCCGGGGCAGTTCAGAGGTCATAAGGCACATGATTTCGGTGAGTTTAGTGTTCATGTCTTAATGATTAAATAAAAAACACAAACACTAAAGATGTGGCTATTGTGTGTTAGACGGTTCAACTTTCTGATGAGAAACAAGAAGATAACTTTTCAAAGCCACTATATTTTCTATATCATCCTTATACATTCTTAATAAATTAGAAACTTTATCGGCCAATTGGTCAAAAACCTTTTCATCAATCATCAACTTTTGACCATGAGCAATATCATTCCTAGCATTAACAATGTTCTCATCTATGTAAGGGTAGTAATCTTTATAAGGTGTAGTGTCGATCCCGATTGATTTTGCGATATTGTCAAATACTGTCGAACTCAAGTTTGATTGAGTGTCAACGTAGTTCTCATGTTTTATTTCCGCAACTGAACTTTGACGCACAAAAAGAGCATTCAAAAATGTTATACAGGCATCAACACTTTTTGTTTCAGAAAAAGAGTGAATCTCTTTTTTCATTGCATGAGTAACATAAACTAATTGAAGGTCGGAAATCAAAATCTTTTGATAATTTAGATAATTGAGAAAAAGCTCTGTAGCTATTTTGATAAAACCCTCCCAGTGGCAATATGTTATTGCCACACCCGAACGTAAAATCGTATCTTTTAAGCTACCATTTTTAGCTTTAGCTTCGACTCTCAAGTGAGAGATTTCCTTTGTTCGCCATGATAGCTCATTAGATAATTCTCTAACTAATTTATCAACCGTTCTAATTTCCATTTCAGCGCATCCAAACTTCCGCATTTGGAAGGGTATTTACTAGCCTTGTTGGCCCACTTACACCAGCACGAGCATACTTTGTAAAACCGTCATTACTCCATAGCTCTTTTATTTTTTCGACTAAATAACCATCATCTACACTTTCTAATACGTCGATATTTTTAGAAACACCGTGAGTTATAACTTCATAAGCCGAAATCAAAAAACCTCTTGAAAAAACTTGACCATCAAATTTCTTAAAAGCGTCAGTACCTACTTTTCTAGCCAAAAGATCAAAAGTTCGCTTAAATATTGCAGATTCTCTTTCTATGTTGTAATCCGGATCGCTTGCGATAGCTCTTGATATAGTATTTAGCCATTCATTAATATCAGTACTTTTGTCGAATGGGGAATACCTATAAGCTAAAAACCTTAGAGTTAACTCCAATGGCTTTTGTTCTGAAATCGACTTCTCAGTTTGCAAAGTTATTTGCTTAAACTCAGGGTGCTCACTTAACAGTGTGAATAAGTCGAACAATTCTTTATTTAACATTATCATGACACAATTCCTAACCTCTTGTTCAGTTAGAATTGAGCCGCCTGTATTCAAACGTTCAAATAGTTCATATTTTGTCTTTTCATCACTCTCTTTTTTTAATATTTCCACTCTTAAACGTGAGCGTTCAAAGTCCAATTTAACAGCGAGTGGCATTGTCTTTCTCGCGTCGTCATTATCACTCCAACTCATCCCGTCTAAAGATGGTAAAAGGTGGGTGCCGGAAGGTATAAATGCAGGAGCTATAGTATCATCTTTCTTCAAACACCCTACAAATTCAAAGATAGTTGATAGCCTCTGCAGGCCATCGATTACTTCCCATCGTCCATTCTCATCGGTAAAAACAAATATAGGTGGCAGTGGAATACCTAAGAGAATTGACTCTATAAAACGTGTCTTTTGTGACTCATCCCATCGAAATAATCTTTGATAAACGGGGTTTATAATTAGTTCATCTCTTTCATATATTCTTGTCAATTCACCAATTGACATATCAAAACTATCTTTAACTATCTCTCTTTTAGCTTCTTTAAGCTCGACTTGAATTTCCACGACTGACCTCAAAATTTATTTGTAAAGGGTAGTATAATGTAGCATGAGGTATCTGATATGATCCACCACCCCGGAACTAAAACCTAAAAGTCTGCGTTCGGAGTACTTGACTAACTTTCCTCGTTTTTTCACCATTTATCTCAAACCGTAATGATGGTTCCGAGCTATCTGAAAAACATCTTTTGTTGAAAAAATTTCTGCCTGATCTTTTTTAACATTCATTTCATGGTATTTTGCTGTTTTGAGTTTCACAAACATTTTACGCTTTATGCACCCCCGATTTTGCCCGGGCAGTCACGCGCCTAAGTTCTCATGTACTACCGTCGGGTGCACGCTGTGACGTCATGTTTGTATGATGAATGCTTCGGACATTGCGCACCACTTCTAGCTACATCTTTTTCCGGGACGCATGTTCCAGTTGCAACAGTAACTCGGTCAGTCAGACATCCACTTCATTCAGTTCTGCCATACTTCACCGTCCAGTATTCCTCCGGTAAGTCCGGTTCCAGCACCGCTTCAATACTGGCCTTACTGCAATCAACGGTTGCTCTCAGGAGTTCGGTCACCTTTAGATACCTGCTGATGTCGCCGCGGTCATTAGCCAGAATATCTACCGCAAACGAAATCAGCTTTACGCGCGTCTCCCTGTTCTGCAGCGGGTCGGACTGATTTTCCCGCAGCCACAAGAGCACTGGGCCATCAGCAGGTTCTGGTCACTGGTGAAGTCGGTGATCACCACATTCAGCGTCTAGCGTTATCCCCACGACATGGACGCAGCAAACATTGCAACCAGCTGACCGCTGTCTACGAACAAGGGCAAGTGGTCCGGGTTGTCAGCCACGTAAGGGATGGACTTATTCAGAGCGCTAAGTAAAGTAAGGGCTGCTACTTGTTCATAATCTTTTTCCTGACAGCTGATGATGGTATCGACCTTACAGGCATACGCTGCCCAGCGTCCTCCATTTCATCCTTCAGAGCCAGAAGAACTGCAAATAAACACAGTATAATTTCTGGAGATTTATGATTTTTTTATCACTGAGTGAGGTGAGTACTTTAACCGAAGTTATTTCAAAAAAATATTGAGGGTCAATAGGTTAAGAGAAAAGCGTGCCTTGCACTTATCGGGAAAACTAGAGCTACCGAACTTAAATATGATGTCGCACGAGTATTAAGACTTAAACTAGCCGATAAAGTGACTTTCATTTTTAGCGAGAAATTCTTGAAATTAAAAATGATGGTGAAATTATTTAATTCATTTTAAGAGTAAGTTAAAACAATAACTTCAACCATCCAAAAATATTTGTTATGGAAGAATTTTTTATAACACAATTAACATTAATTTAATTTATATACAAATCTGAACAAAACAAAATAACCACTAACGAACTTGGTATCACGGTGCCTACAAACATTTTAATAGCTCAGCGCATTTAACTTGATTCAAGTCAATTAACATAAAGTTTTTCGAGGGTAGCTTCAGGAGAATTGTTTATAAAAGGAGTTTTTAAATGGCAATTCCAGCTTACTTATGGCTGAAAGACGATGGTGGCGCAGACATTAAAGGCTCTGTGGACGTACGTTACAGGGAAGGAAGTATTGAGATAAATGCTTTTACTCATCGTGTTTATACCCCTACGGATAATAACACAGGGAAAATCACTGGAAATCGCATACATGGCGCTTTTATCCTCGAAAAAGAATTTGATAGTTCATCTACCTATCTGTACAAAGCGGTAGCTTCAGGCCAAACATTAAAATCTGCTGAATTGAAGTGGTACAAAATCAATGATGCTGGGCAAGAAGCAGAATACTTCAATATGCTACTTGAAAATGTGAAAGTAGTTTCAGTTTCCCCGATTATGCATGACTGTAAAGATCCGGCCGCACAACATCAAAACCATATTGAAAACATTGAATTAAGATACGAAAAAATCACATGGAAACATTGTGATGGCAATTTGATTTTTTCCGATTCATGGAATGAACGTAAAACGGCTTAGGGACATGCTGATGGCTATAATACCTATCATGCCCCCGGGGGGCTTTAGTCTAATTTATCGTAATATCATGGAAGCCAAAAGTCGTGGTTCAAGTCGAAATATGGCAACACCATCAACTTACTACTGGTTCTATCTCAAAGTAAGAAACCGTGGGCCATGGGATTACAAGCAAAGAAACAGAGCTTGGGCTGACTTTGGAAATTTCAATTATGGTGCGACTGGTTATACCGCCGGTATTCCTGCCGAGATATTGTTAATGGGAGCAGGGTTTGCGCAAAGTCGGGCGGGAACAACCAAGCCTGAATGGGGAGACTGGCACGGCCAATCCCCCCATGGAGATGATCCTCTGGATCAGCGATGGATAATTCAAGGAATAGATTATGTCACCCAGCACGGTTATTAAATGGACGCACCGAATCCTGACGCTTCTCCTATTGCTATTAGTCCTTGGCTATTTCGCCTATCAGCGCACAATGGGCCCGCCTTATGACGATGCATTGCTATCAGCGAAACAGATCGGCCCGGACAGCTGGCTTTATATTACGGAGTATCAGGGCGGCGCGACGGTGTCAGATGTCTACCGTTACTACCTTTCAGCGGAATTAAAAACCGAGCCGCTAAAAGCACTCGGCCATATTGCCCCCTTCCTGACGGCGGATACCGCGGATGCCAAGGTCAACAAATGGGGAAACCGGGTCAGTATCAACCTCAGCGGCAAGGTCTACCAGTTCACCAGCTCGGTCTTTTACACCTCAGACGGCATTGCGATGACGCCATCAATTGATTTCACCTCCCGCACCCCATAAAAAAAGGCAGCCCCACATGGAGCTGCCAGCATCACTTTAGCCCTAAACCACTATGACTTTTTCTTCGCCTTAGGTTTCGGGGTTGCGCCGGTCGCTTTCACCGTTTTTACCGCTTTTGCGGCAGGCGACGGGACGTCGGCATGGGTCGCTTCGACAAACTTCTCATAATATTCCAGAGACAGCCTGCGGATAGCTTTACCGATATTGGCGTAATCATACTCATTCAGGTTAGCCAGCGACACGCGCCATGACGGGTGCGGTGTGCCGAACCCGCGGCCCGGCAGCAGGATCACCCCGGTTTCTTCCGCCAGGCGGAACAGGGCCTGATTCGGCTTCAACTGACCCAGCATCCATTTAACAAACTCGGCACCGTACATCTGCTCGGCCAGCTCTTCCAGGTCCAGCAGATGGTAGTAACGCACCGAGTTGTTGTCATACGGCATCGGCAGGCCCAGTTCGCGATACAGCGCCTCTTTCCTGCGCAGCACGATGCGTTTCATTTCGGCTTTATAAGCGCCAGGCTCGTCCATCAGGCAGAAAATCGAGAACAGCGTCATCTGCGCCTGCACCGGCGTCGACAGCCCGGCGGTATGGTTCAGCGCCACCGTACGGCTGTCGGCGACCAGGCGATCGATAAACTTCAGGCTACGCGGATCGGTAGTTATCGAGCTGTAGCGCTTGTCGAGCTGCTTACTTTTGGCTTCCGGTAACCGGGCAATCGCCGCGTCGATAATATTGTCTTCGTGGGTCGCCACAACCCCCATGCGCCAGCCGGTGGCACCGAAGTATTTCGAGAAGGAGTACACCAGGATGGTGTTATACGGGCAGATGGCAAACAGCGAGACAAAGTTGTCGGCGAAGGTGGCGTACACGTCATCGGTAAGAATGATCAGGTCAGGCCGCTTCTTCACGATCTCGGCGATATATTGCAGCGTGTCCTCATCGATTTTCACCGACGGTGGATTGCTTGGGTTCACCAGGAAGAACGCCTTCACTTTCGGGTCCAGCAGCTTATCCAGCTCTTCGTGGGTGTACTGCCATTTATTGGATTGCGGCGCGTCAATATGGATGGTGTTGAGGTTGTAATCGCTAAGCTCGGGGATCTCAATGTACGGGGTAAAGATCGGCATACCGAGCGCGATGGTGTCGCCCTCATTGATCACATGGTTGGCCTTCAGGCTGGCAAACAGATAGGTCATCGCCGCCGTGCCGCCTTCCAGCGCATACATATCGAACTTACCGACAAACGGATAGGTGCCGATCATTTCGGTGTGGATGTACTTACCGATAATCTCTTCGCTCATCTTGAGCATGCGGTCCGGTACCGGGTAGTTACAGCCCAAAATGGCCTCACACATTTCATAAATGAAATCGCCGGCATTCAGGCCCATCTGGTCGCGAATATACGACACGGCCGATTCGATAAAACGCACGCCTGGGACACTTTCATGCTGCTTGGCAAACAGTTCGAACCGCGCTTCGATGCCCTCACGTTTCGGAAAGCCGCCGACATGATCCATATACATGTAGGAGCGTTCGGCTTCGGTCATTGCAAACAAACCAAACTGGAAAAAACCATGGCGCGGGGTGGTAGCCAGAAAATTGGGGTTCCCACGGCCAGCGTTCAACATCAACTGGTTACTTTGAACCGCCCGCTGCATCAGAGCATCTTTCAGTTCAAAAGGGCTCAACAGCGCGAGCTTTTCCGGGTCGCTAAAATTCATGTCACTACTCCTTGAAGCATCATTGACAAAGCAAATTGCCCTTCCGGGATCGCCCGGGCAGGCTACCTGTAAGACGACATCTCGTTAAACCAGTGCAACAACCAGCGGCCCCAGTAGGGTCAGGAACACGTTGGCCAGCGCGTAGGTAATGGCGAACGGCACCGTTGGCACGGTGTTTTCGGCTTTATCCAGCACCTCACCAAAGGCCGGGTTAGCGCTGCGGGTGCCGCTAAGCGCCCCAGCGAAAATGGCGGTGTTGTTGTAGCGCAGCACGTAGCGGCCAAACAGCATGGTCAGCACTAATGGCAGGATGGTCACCACAACACCGATCAACAGCAGCTTCAGCCCCTGGCTTTCGACGGTTTGCACCGCCTGCAGGCCGGAAGAGATCCCGACCACCACCACAAATGCCGCCAGACCCAGATCTTTCAGGATCTGCACCGCGCCGGACGGCATATAGCCGAAGGACTGCCGACGGGAGCGGAACCAGCCAAACAGCAGGCCGGAGAGCAATGCCCCGCCACCACTGCCTAACGTCAGCGGAATCGAGCCGATTCTGGCGGTCAGTA
Source organism: Erwinia billingiae Eb661 (assembly GCF_000196615.1). Classification (NCBI taxonomy): domain Bacteria; kingdom Pseudomonadati; phylum Pseudomonadota; class Gammaproteobacteria; order Enterobacterales; family Erwiniaceae; genus Erwinia; species Erwinia billingiae. The sequence continues at coordinate 646,901 of NC_014306.1, read as the reverse complement.
ATCCCACCAGCAGGCCAACCACCAGGCCTGCACCCATATAAACGAAGTCAGTTTTGGCGCTCGGCACAATCGCATGACCAATCAGGTCCACCACGCGTTTGACGTCCTGTTCCGCGCCAAATACCGTGACCACATCGCCCAGCATCAGCACCGTTTCCGGCTCCAGCGCCAGCGCTTTACCCTGGCGGGTAATCTGCGAGACATATATCCCATGACGCACGTCCTGCGCGGCGGCAGCACGAATATCGCCAAAGGTGCGGTTTTCAAGTTTCTTGCTGGTGATCACCACTTCACGCCGCTGCATGGTCAGTTCCATGCCTTCCTCGGCGTGCAGCTCTTTGCCGAGGCTGGGGGCGATGGTGACCACGGCGGTACGTTTGCCGACCACCAGCACAATATCCCCGCCCAGCAACTGCAGGTCCGGCGTCGGCTCCATCACCTGTTTTTCCCGCTTCACCCGTTCGATGGTGATCGGGAGATCTGACGCATTCTCCAGGGCGGAAATCGTGGTGGCGGTATTTGGTGGCAACTGGAAGATCCTGCCAACCAGATCGGGCGCGGCGGCTTCCTGCCCCGGTCCGTACACCTGCACGCCTGACTGGATGGCGCTTTCGGCCTTTAACGCATCCTCTTTGATGCTGCGGCCCATAAACTTCGGCAGCAAATTCACACAGACCAGAATGGCGCCGAAGGAGCCGAAGACGTAGGTGACCGCATAGCCGATCGCCACATTGCCCTGTAAGCGCTGAACCTCATCGGCCCCCAGCCCCAGCTTGGTGATGGCGTCACCAGCGGTCCCGATAATCGCAGACTGGGTTAATGCCCCCGCCGCGACGCCAGCCGCCAGCCCTTTATCCAGATCGAAGCCTTTGGCTAACACCACCACCGTCAGCAGCCCGGTAATCGCCAGCACCGCCGCCAGAATGATCTCTTTGATCGACTGCTTGCCTAAGGATCGGAAGAAATCGGGCCCGCTCTCGTACCCCACCGCATAAATAAACAGGGCAAACATCACCGATTTCACCCCCGCATCGATCTCCACGCCCACCTGACTGACCAGCACGGCAACCAGCAGCGAACCCGCCACCCCGCCCAGCTGGAACTTGCCAAATTTGATCTTGCCGAGGTAATACCCCGCCGCAATCGACAGAAACAGCGCGATTTCGGGAGACTTTTGGAACAACTCATGCAACCAGTTCATATGCCTACCTCAGTTACCAAAATGAAGAGTTCTGACAGCTAAACAGGCTGGAGAGAACTGGCCAGCCCGACAATTAACGGCCCCATCAGGGGCAGCACGACATTCGAAATTGCGTAGGTGATGGTGTAACCCAGCAGCGGCGTGGAATTTCCACAGGCACTCTGGATGGCACTCAGTGCAGGCGTGCTGCACTGTTGCCCGGCAATGGCCCCGAGTAACACCGGGGCGCTGAGTTTGAGCCAAAAGTGCCCAACCAACAGGGAGAGAGACGCCGGGATCACCGCGATGGCAATGCCCAGCAGCGGCAAGCTAAAGCCGTACTGCATAATCAGCGCCATCGCCTGCGGACCCGATGACAGGCCAACCCCGGCAATAAAGCCCGCCAGGCCCAAATCCTTCATCAGCGCCAGCGCATCGGCATTCACCGTATGCAGATCGGCACGACGGGCGTGATACCAGCCCAGCACCAGTCCGACCACCAGCACGCCGCCGCCGGTCCCGGCTGAGAACGGAATGCCGCCGATGTTGAGGCTAAAGCTGCCCAGCAGAGTGCCGAGGGCAATCGCCAGCCCGGCAATGCCGAGGTTGCTGGCGAGCTTGTCGGGCATCCTTTTGCCGATATGGCTGAGCTGGGCGCCCGAGCTGCGGCCACCGCCTGGCGTGGTGTCGTAAATCTGCAGGATGTCATGAAGCTGTAAGCGGGTTGCGGGTAAGGCCGGCATAATCGCGTCACCGCGCTGAATGGCGGCCACATGCAGGCCAGCGGGCAAGGTCACCTCCTGCAAAGGCCGGTTGGCCATCGCCGGTGCCAGCAGCACCACATGGTAGGTTTCCAGCGCAGCGGCCATCGAGGTGGTGTCCGGCATCTCCTGGCCCAGCATTGCGGCGGTCTCAATCAGCGATCCGCGATAGCCCACCAGCAGCACGCGATCGTCCCGGCGCAGCTTCAGCTCGGGTGTCAGCGCCAGCAGTCGGCCATGACGCTGCACCCGCACGATGCTGCTTTGCTGGCCCAGCCGTTGCTGGATCGCCGCCACGGTATAACCGGCGCCGGCATCCACCCGATAACCGCGTCCGACGATGGTTGGTGCCGCAGACTGTCCGTCGGTTTCGACCCGCCCGCCCATTTCCAGCCACAGTTTGTCCGCCTCCTCGCGCAGGTTAACGCGCAGGAACAACGGAAAGAGCTGGCTGGTGACGATGACGATGGTGATCAGCCCGCAGATATAGGTGATGGAGTAGGCGGTCACGACGTTGCCCTGCAGGCGGAGAATGTCGCTGGCAGGCAAATCCAGGCGGGAAATGGCGTCGGTGGCGGTGCCGACCACGGCAGATTCAGTCGCGGCACCGGCCATCATCCCCGCCGCAGTGCCCGGATCCAGATGCATCACCGCCGTGGCGGTCAGCACCAGCGCCAGCACTGCCACCACCTCAATCAGGCAGAACACGCCCAGGCGGATGCCTTTGGCATTCAGATTGGCGAAGAATTGCGGGCCACCGCTGTAACCCAGCGCAAAAATGAACATCATAAAGAAGATGTTTTTGATACCGGTATCGACGGGAATATTCAGCTGACCAATCAGCAGCGCGGCAATCAGCGTGCCGCAGACGCCACCCAGCTGGATCGGCCCAAGGCGGATCTGCCCGATGGCATAGCCAAATGTCAGGGCCAGAAAGATAGCCAGTCCAGGAACTGACTGTAACGCCTGAGTGATAAAGGGAAATAAAGTACCAGACATGCAACATCCCTGGTCATTTAGTGGATAGTGCCGGAGAGAGAAGAACGTCACCCTCTGAGATGCCCGTAAGCCAAATTCGCCGTCGAGTCCGTTGAAAATATAGCAGGCGTTTGAGCTTTAAACAGAAAGCGGCGGACAGGTGACGGCGACAGAAAAACAGGGAGAAAAATTCCGACTGGCCAGGCCGATGGCAAAGACTCATTTATAATGCATGTTTTACAAGGATTTACATAAGCCGATCGCGGGTTCCCTTACTTCAGACCTGCCTTTCTGGATGATCAAAATTTAAGCGCCATGCATTCGTTTCAAAAAAAAAGTGCTAGTTATCGGGTTGAATTGATTAGAAAAAATTATCACTCCGCGCTTTTTCCTCAGGTTTTTTATCATTTCGTTATTTTTAACGCTGAAAATGACCGTGCGATCACAAATAAGCCGCCTGCGGACGATCACATCTGCCCAGCTATGTTCCTTAAGCCCACAATAAAGTTGAGCACAATGAAAGAGATGCCGACCGGCAGGCATGACTGGCCCTAAAAACCCCGGTCTGAAAACGCCCCTTTACCGCCCGTCTTTCAGGCAGCCACGCTAACGAAAACAAACGCACTGCTAGCAATGAAGGGGCATTTTCTCCAGATTGGTGCAGCGTGCGCACCACCCGCAACGAACCTTACGCCACAATCCCCGTTCAGGGCCTGCCCTGCCTGCCTTTGCCGTTCTGGCATAACTCCTGCATTGGTTGATCACTAACTTGTATACAAGCCCGCATACCGGGCCACATTGGGAGTCATCAGCCATGAGCAGCAAAGACAAACAGACTATCGATGCGATGCGTCGCCAGATCATGAAGTATTCGGCACTGACTTTAGGCGGCGTTGCACTCAGTGGCATGTTGGGGAGCCTGCCTGCGATGGCGGCAGACGAAGAGATCCTGATTGGCTACTGGCCGATTGTCGGCGGTCTGCCTTTATATGTCGGTATTGAGAAAGGCTTCTTTAAAAAGGCGGGCCTGAATGTGCGCGCGGTGAAATTTGCCAGTACGCAACAGGTGGTCGAAGGGATGATCACCGGGCGCATTCATGGCTGTGCCAACGGCACGGCAACCGGCGCACTGGGACTGGGCGCGCTGACCAGCCCGGACCTGTTCAAAATAATCTGCTCCAACCCGTCCAACGAAAAAATGGTGCTGGATGAATTCCTGGTACCGATGAACAGCACCGCCAAATCCATCGGCGATCTGAAAGGCAAACGCATCGCCTGCGGACCCGGCATTCAGAACGTCACCATGGCGAAAATCATTCTGGAAAAGAATGGCTTCACGGAAACCAACGTGATCGAACTGCCGATTGGCCAGCATGTGCCTTCACTGGCGGCGGGCCAGATCGACGGCGTTTATACCCTTGAGCCCACCGGCACGGTCGCGCGGATGAAAGGGCTGGGCAAAGTGCTGGAAACCGGCGTGATTGCGAAATACGTGCTGGGCGATGCCAACGCACCGTGGTTCGGTGGCGCGGCGGCGCTGACCAGCAGCTTTATTAATGCCGATAAGGCCCGCTCGACGCAGTTTGTCGAAGCCTATGCCGAAGCGGTGAAATACATTCAGCAAAACCCGGACGACGCGCGTCAGTATGTTGCCGGCTACACCGGTATCGAAGCCGCGCTGGTGAAGGAAGTGCCGCTGCCGGGCTTTGTGATGTATGACCAGCTCACCGGCGAGAATCAGCAATGGTTCCAGAAATTCTATGACGTCTTTACCGAGCGGAAGATCTTCAGCAAGCCGCTTCAGGTTGCCCCGCTAATCTACAAAGCATAAGGAGCCGCAAGATGAAGTCATCATGGCGTTATAAGCTTCTGCCGCTGGTCGGGCCGCTGCTGCTCTTTTTGCTGTGGCAGACGGCGGTCAGCGCCAAATGGCTGAACCCGGTGTTACTGCCCTCACCGGGTGAAACCGTCAGCTATCTGTTCAGCAAGCTGGCCGACGGCAGCATGAATCAGGATATCGGTGCCACCCTGTACCGCACGCTGATGGCCTTTTTCGTCTCGGCGGTGATTGGTGTGCCGTTGGGCGTGATGCTCGGCAGCAGCGAACGCCTGTACCGCAGCGTGGAGTTCCTGGTCGATTTCTTCCGCTCCACGCCCTCTTCGGCGCTGATCCCGCTGTTTATGCTGATTTTCGGCATCACCGACACCAATAAAATCGCCATTGCGGCCTTTGCGGCGGTGCTGGTGATCCTGTTTAACAGCGCGTACGGCGTAATGAATGCCAAAAAGACCCGCATCATGGCGGCGCAGGTGATGGGCGTTTCGCGCTGGCATGTGTTCAAAGACATCATGCTGATGGAAAGCCTGCCGCAAACCTTTGTCGGCCTGCGCACCGGCGTGTCGATGGCGCTGGTGATCGTGATCGTTGCCGAGATGTTTATCGGCTCGGAAACCGGCCTGGGCCACCGCATTATCGACGCACAGCAGCTGTTCAACATTAAGGACATGTACGCGTCGATCCTGATTACCGGCGCCTTTGGGTATCTGCTGAATCTGGGCTTTCTGCTGATTGAAAAGCGCTGCGTACACTGGAGTGGCAAAGCATGAACCATCCTCCCTACCCTAAACCCAATACCCACGTCACGATCCGCGGGCTGGATAAAACCTTCGCCGGGCAACCGCTTTATCAGGATCTGAATCTCGACTTCCCGCGCGGCAAGATTGTGTCGATATTCGGCCCCAACGGCTGCGGTAAATCGACGCTGATGAATATGATTGCCGGCCTGATCCCGGTCGATCGCGGGCAAATTTTGTTTGATGGCAAAACGCTGGCGGAAACCACCATCGGCTATGTGTTCCAGAACTACCGCGATGCGTTGTTTCCGTGGCTGACCGCCTGGAACAACATTGCCTATCCGCTAAAGCGCCGGGGAATGAAGGCCGGTGCGGTGAAAAAGCGCGTAGCCGAGCTGTCGGAGATGTTTGATATCCGCTTCGATCTGCAGCGCTATCCGTACGAACTGTCGGGCGGCCAGCAGCAGACGGTGTGCATCATGCGCGCGCTGGCGACCGAGCCGGAAGTGATGTTTCTCGACGAGCCGTTCTCGGCGCTCGACTTTGAAATGACGCTGTTTATCCGCGATAAGCTGCAGCAGGTCCAGCAGGCCACCGGCGTGACGATGCTGATTGTCTCGCACGATCTGGAGGATGCGGTGTTCCTGGCGGATGAGATCTTACTGCTGACGCGGCGTCCGACGCGGGTGGCGGAAATCGTCCCGTTTAAATTACCGCGTCCGCGCACCGCCGAAATCATGAGTCATCCGGAATTTATTCGCGTCAAAGCCCATACGCTGGAGGTGTTTAAGCGGGAAATGGCGGGGTAGTCTCATAAAGCAAAAAGCAGCGCCGGAGCGCTGCTTTTTTATTTCACCCAGCCGGCCGATCAGGCTTCCGGCGGGGCTTTCCCTTCTTCAATAAACTCTTCATCGATCTCATCGCTGTTTTCGCGGTTATCGCGACCGGAAAGCAGATTCCAGCAGGCAATAAACATCGCGGCAATCAGCGGACCGATCACAAAGCCGTTGATACCGTAGATTTCCATGCCGCCGAGGGTGGCGATCAGGATCAGGTAATCCGGCATCTTGGTATCTTTGCCGACCAGCAGCGGACGAAGAATGTTGTCCACCAGGCCAATGACCACCACAAAGAAGCCGACGATAAACAGCCCTTTCCACAACACGCCCGAGGCGAAGAAGAAGATCGCCGCAGGCACCCAGACAATCGCCGACCCCACCGCCGGGATCAGGGACAGGAAGGCAATCAGTGCGCCCCACAGCAGGATGCCATCAATGCCGGTGATCCAGAATGCCAGCGCACCCAGCGCGCCCTGCACCACTGCCACCACCACCGTGCCTTTGACCGTCGCACGGGAAACCGCTGCGAACTTCATAAACAGGTGATGCTTCACGTAGCTGGACAGCGGCAAGGCTTCAAGGATCAGATTGACCAGGTAAGCACCGTCTTTCAGCAGGAAGAACAGCAGATACAGCATGATGCCGAAACCAACGGTGAAACCGAAGGTGCTTTTACCGATCAGGAATACGCTGCCCGCCAGATACTGTCCGCCCTGCATCGCCACCTGTGAAAGCTTTTGCTGGATTTGCGCGGCGGTGTCCAACTGGTGTTCGGTCAGGAAGCTTCTGGCCCAGCCCGGCAAATGCTGCATCACGTCAGCCATGATGGTCGGCAGCTGCATATTGTTGCTCTGCAGCTTGGTGTAAACCACATTGAACTCAATCGCCATCGACGAAACGAGAATGGCCAACGGGGTGAAGACGATTAAGCAGATCACCACCAGCGTGGCAAAGGTGGCTAATCCATTACGGTCACCCATCATCTGGCGGAGTTTTGTTTTCATTGGGTGGAAGATCACTGCGAGGATCGCAGCCCACAATACCGAAGAGTAGTACGGCCCCAGTACATCAAGAAAAGCCACTGTTACGATAAAAAGGATCAGGATGAAAAATCCTTTTGCCAGGCCGTTAAATCTCATGTCAGTCCCTCTAATGCGCAATTTTGCTCCCGAAGCATAGAACGCAATTTCGCATTTGCAACAAAAGACTGACGCTCATTTAACGGCCTGTCACATCAGGCGAGTTTCACCGGCCACTGATTCAGCACGATGCCACGTTTCTGCGCCCCTTCACCGAAGTCTTTCAGCACCGCTTTGACATCCGGATCGATGTACTCCGCGTTGTCATGATCGACAATCACCACGCTGTTTTCCGGGATTTCCGCCAGCAGGCCTTTCAACCGGGGGTTATGCATAAAGGTCAGGTTCTGCTGGAAGCGCAACACAAAGTGATCGTCGTAGCGCGTCAGCAACATCGCCCCGCGATGGCTCTTATAGATGCTGAACAGGATCTGCGTGGCCAGGCCAATACCAATCCCCGCCAGCATACCAAACACCAGAATCCCGCCGATGGTGGCAAGGAACGGCACCGCCTGCTGCGCGCCCTGGCGGAAGTGTTCGACAAACAGCCGCGGCGTCGCCAGCTTATACCCGGTATACAGCAGCACCGCCGCCAGGCTGGCCAGCGGAATGGCGTTCAGCAGATTGCTGAAGTAAAGGCCACACACCAGCAGCAACACGCCATGGATCAGGATTGAAATCTTGCTCTGCGCACCGGCGCTGACGTTGACCGAGCTGCGGACAATCACCGCGGTAATCGGCAAGCCGCCAAGGAAGCCGCTGATCAGGTTACCGATACCCTGCGCGCGCATCTCTTTATCCGGCGACGGCGGTGGATTTTGTGGACGCAGCTTTTTCAGCGCTTCCTGGCTAAGCAGGGTTTCCAGGCTGGCGACGATGGCGAGGGTCGCGGCAATCATATACACCGCCGGATTCTGCCAGACGCTCCAGTCCGGGCGTTCCAGTTCACCGGTCAACGCCGCCAGGCTGTCGAAGGAAGGCAACGAAATGCGCGGCAGGTTGCTGACGATGTCCGGGAACATTTTGCCGCCGACCACCGTCGCCATACAGCCAAACAGCACCGCGACCAACGGGCCTGGCGCCCAGCTCAGCACCTTGATGTTTTTGACGGTGTTGGTCGACCAGAACCACAGAATAAACAGGCCGATGCCGGAGACCACAATCGCCGGGATCGACACGCTAAACGCGCCGCCGGTGACCAGCGAGCTGAGTTCACTCTCTTCTGCCGCACCGAGCGCCACCGGGATCTGCTGCATAATCAGCAAAATACCGATTGCCGCCAGCATACCTTTGATCACCGTGCCTGGCACCAGGGTGATAAAGCGTCCGGCGCGCATCACGCCGAGCATAAACTGCAGCACGCCGGCGATGATTAACGCGAACAGCAGGGCGGAAAACGATCCAAGGGTTTCAATTGCGCCGGTGACAATGGTCACCAGACCGGCGGCCGGGCCGCTGACGGCGAATTTAGACGGGCTGAAGGTGGTGACCACCAGCCCGCCAATCACCCCGGTAAGCAGGCCAACGAAGGGCGGAAGGCCGCTGGCCTGCGCAATGCCCAGACAGAGCGGCAGCGCCACCAGAAACACGACCAGGCCAGCCGGGATATCCCGACGTAGATGACTTAAGTTCATGGCGATTTACCCTCTGCACTTTGCTGGATTAACTCTTTCAGATGCCCGGACTGCAGGTCATACACGCAGCCAAACACATCCAGTTCCACGCCGGATCGCCAGATATTCAGCACCGGCTCAGCGGCGATCAGGTGAGAAAATTGGGCGAGGACGTTGGCCTCCACCAGCTTATTCAGCTTTTCGCTTTCATCCTCAATACCGTCGGCGTCCGCCAGTCCCGGTGCCAGCGCGTTACGCAGCTGCGTGATGCGTCGGGCGAGCGGCGAGTTTTCGTCAGACAACGGAATATTCGGTAAGGCTATCGCCGCCTGCACGCCACCGCAGCCGTAATGGCCGCAGAGTACAATGCGGGAGACTTTCAGGTACTCCAGCGCGTATTGCAGCACGCTCATAAAATTATCGTCACCGGCCACCACCATATTGGCGATATTACGGTGCACAAAGAGTTCACCGGGATGCGCGCCGGTCAGGACTTCGGCGGGAACGCGGCTGTCGGAGCAACCAATCCACAGCGAGTGCGGCTGCTGGGAATCGACGTTTTGGCGAAAGTATTGAGGATTGCGTTGGCGGCGCTGTAAGGCCCAACTGCGGTTTTTCGCTAACAGGGGTTTTAGTGTCGTCAAAATACATTCTCTCTTTTAAGTACGACAGGAATAAACCTGAGCGCCAAATAAATGGAAATAAGTGTTAACAGAGGAACTGCCTCCGTTTAAGTATGTACACATCTGCTGTAATAAGTTCTGATATTTTAGACTGGTATTAATTATTAAGATTATTCTTAAGTCAGATGAAATAAGCGAATGTAATTTTTATTAAATTAACCTGTTTGCCGTTGATTTCTCAGTACACGCGTTTACAGCCAATTAAATAAACTAAAGTAATCAATTAAAACCCATAATAATCAATAATATGATTATTAATGCATTCCTGATGCATTAATTAAGCATAAGCTTTTCCTATGGCCTCAATTAGCCATAAAAGGGATGGTCGTCTCTTTAATATACCGCTTTATCATTATTTTTTGTGGGGTGAATAAATAGATCCACTGGCTAAATCACTGAAAGGTTTTATTTCTCTAAGAATAAATACGCTGGCGAGTAATAACGCGATTTATCAATAAACGTCAGAAACACACTGAAATATTTGAACATCTTTACATTGTCGATTTGCCGCCCTGCCCCGGTTTCATCTTACGGCACACCTCACAGAATAAATAAAACTCATGCCTCTATAACCATTTTATGGCAGACAAAGCCGCTGCCCCTGCTTAAGTTGGTATTGGCACAACAAAACAACAACAATATAACTGGCTGTTTTATAATAAAAAAACAGAACAGACTTACCTCAAAAACAGATAAAAACACCACCCGTCAATCCCAGGTGAGTGGATTTTTTTTTAACCCGGTCACGGATTAATAAAAAAAACAGAGAGCGTACCCTATGAGCAACCACGACATTGTCGACGTAAAGGGATGGATTGATTCCCGCGCCATCTCGGGGAAGCAATGGCTGATCCTGGCCCTGTGCTTCTTAATTATCCTGTTCGACGGTTATGACGCCGCCGTAATGGGCTTTATTGCCCCTGCCCTGATTGAAGACTGGGGCATTTCCCACGCTGAGATGGGCCCGATCCTCGGTGCCGCAATGTTCGGCGTGGCGATTGGCGCGCTGGTCGCCGGGCCGTGGTCGGATAAATTTGGCCGCAAGAAGATCCTGCTGATTTCGATTGCCTGCTTTGCCTGCTTCAGTCTGGGCAGCGCCTTTGCCCGTTCGCCGATGGAGATGGCGCTGCTGCGCTTTCTGACCGGACTGGGCCTTGGCGCGGTGATGCCAAACTGCGTGACGCTGGTGTCGGAATATATGCCGGAACGTCGCCGCAGCCTGATGATCACCCTGATGTACAGCGGCTTTAATATCGGTTCCGGGATGGGCGGCTTTATCGCCGCCGGCATGTTGCCGCACTTTGGCTGGAAATCGGTGCTGCTGTTTGGTGGCGCGATGCCGCTGCTGATGCTGCCGGTGCTGATCTGGGTATTACCGGAATCGGCAATGTTTATGGTGGTGCGCAACGTCAGCCGCGAAAAAATTGCCGCGGTGCTGAACCGCATGGGCGGCACCTTTACTGCCACCACCGCCTTTGTGCTGTCGACGCCGATTGTGCCGAAAAAAGCGCAGGTGCTGCAGCTGTTCAGCAAGGGCTATGCCGGCGGCACCATCGTGCTGTGGCTGACCTACTTTATGGGCCTGTTTGTCATCTACCTGCTTAACGGCTGGCTGCCGACCATTATGCGGTCGGGCGGCGTCACGCTGGAGCGCGCGGCAATCGTCGCCGGGCTGTTCCAGCTGGGTGGCACCGTCGGCGGCCTGCTGGTCGGAAGCCTGATGGATCGCCTGAAGGCGAAATATGTCATCGCGACCTTTTATCTGCTGGGCTGTTTCTGCCTGGTCTCTCAGGGCGTCTGGGGCTTTGGTCCGGACATGCTGGCGCTGCTGGTGTTTGTCAGCGGGCTCTGTATTAACGGCGCGCAGACCGGCCTGCAGGCCTTCTCACCGGCCTTTTATCCCACAGAAATGCGCGCCACCGGCGTGTGCTGGATGCACGGCATTGGCCGCAGCGGCGCGATTATCAGCTCCTCGCTGGGCGGCGTGCTGCTCGGGGTGTTCCCGGGGCAAACCAGCATCTTTATTGTGTTAGCGATCCCGGCTCTGCTGGCGGCGCTCTCGATTACGCAACATAAGCCTGCGCAGGTGGCAAGACAGCTGAAAGGGGTTGATCTCAACGACCTGCCGTCCCTCTCGCGCAGTATGAATAACCGATAAGTGAAGGAAGAGAACTATGGCTACTATCATCGGCGGTCTGGCCGTCTCACACACGCCAACCATTGGCTTTGCAGTCGACCATAACAAGCAACAGGAAGGGGCCTGGGCGCCTATTTTCGACGGCTTTGCGCCTATGCAACGCTGGCTGGAAGAGAAGAAACCGGACGTGCTGCTGTACGTGTTTAACGATCACGTCACCTCCTTCTTCTTCGATCACTATTCGGCCTTTACGCTGGGCATTGATGAGCAGTATGCGGTGGCGGATGAAGGCGGCGGCCCGCGCGATTTGCCGCCGGTTCAGGGGCATGCGGCCCTGTCGCAGCACATTGGTGCCAGCCTGATGGCGGATGAATTCGATATGTCGTTCTTCCAGGACAAGCCGCTGGATCATGGCCTGTTCTCACCGCTGTCCGCACTGGCACCCTGCGATAACGGCTGGCCTATGCAGGTGGTTCCGCTGGCGATTGGCGTGCTGCAATTCCCGATCCCGTCTGCCCGCCGCTGCTTCAAACTCGGCCAGGCGCTGCGCCGCGCGGTGGAAAGCTTCCCGGAAGATCTGAAGGTGGCGGTCGTCGCCACCGGCGGCGTTTCTCATCAGGTGCACGGTGAACGCTGCGGCTTTAACAACCCGGAGTGGGATGCGCAGTTTGTCGATATGATCGTCAACGATCCGCAGCGTCTGACCGAAATCACTCTGGCCGAATACGCCACGCTGGGCGGGCTGGAAGGGTCGGAAGTGATTATGTGGCTGGTGATGCGCGGCGCGCTGTCTGCCAACGTGGAAAAGCTGCATCAGGCCTATTATCTGCCGTCGATGACCGGCATCGCCACGCTGATCCTTGAAAACCAGGCGAGGGAAGCGCCGGTGGATGTGCATCAGCGCCAGCGCGATAAGATCAACCTGCAGCTCAGCGGCGTGGAGAAGTTGCCCGGCACCTATCCGTTCACTCAGGCGCGCAGCCTGAAGGCATTACGCATCAACAAATTCCTGCACAAGATGATCCAGCCCGCGTGGCGTGAGCGCTTCCGCAACGAACCCGAGGCGCTGTATGACGAATCAAAACTGACCGAAGAAGAGCGCACGCTGATTAGCTCGCTGGACTGGCGCGGGATGATCCATTACGGCGTCAGCTTCTTCCTGCTGGAGAAACTGGGTGCGGTGGTCGGCGTCTCCAACCTGCATATCTACTCCGCGATGCGCGGCGTGTCGCTGGAAGAGTTCCAGCAAACCCGCAATCAGCAGGTGCTCTACTCTGTTGCGGGGAAAGCGTCCTGATGACCTCGTTGCCCATTATTGACTGCCACCATCACGTATTCGATCCGGCGCAGTTTCCCTATGATGCCAACAGCGGCTACCACCCGGACGGTCACGAGCTGGCCACCCCGGCCTACTATCAGGCGGTGATGGAAGCCTACAACATCCGCCATTCGCTGATGGTCGGCCCGACGTCGGCCTATAACCTCGATAACCGCTGCATGCTGGAGGCGATCCGCCAGTCCGGTGGCCGGGCGAAAGGCATTGCGGTGACGCCGCGTGACGTCGACAGCAACACGCTGGCGGCCCTGAAGGATCGCGGCGTGGTCGGTATTGCCTTTAATGTCGCGATGCTCGGCACCGGCCCTTTTTTACAGCTCGACGATCTGATGGCGAGGCTGGCAGAGCTGGAGATGTTTGCGCAGATCCAGGTGCAGGATGAGCAGCTGCTGGCGCTGATGCCGCTGCTGAACCGCACCCGCACCAAACTGATCTTCGACCATTCCGGGCGACCGGACGTTAACGCCGGGCTGTCGCAGCCGGCGTTCCAGGCGCTGCTGTCGCTGGCGGGTCAGGATCGGACGTCGGTCAAACTGTCGGGCATGGCCAAGTTCTCGCAGCAGCGCTACCCATGGCACGATGCGCAGCCGTATGTGCTGGCACTGCTCGACGCCTTTGGCGCAGATGCCTGCCTGTGGGGTTCCGACTGGCCGTTCCTGCGCGCCACCGAACGGATGGACATGGGCACCCAGCTGCTGCTGCTGGAGAAAATGATCCCCGACGAAAACACCCGCCGCAAAATCCTGTGGGATACCCCAAAGCGCCTGTTTGGCTTCCACGACTGAGGAAAACGCATGAAAACCATTTATGTTCTGAATGGCCCGAACCTGAATTTACTGGGCACCCGCGAGCCGGAAACCTATGGCTCCGACACGCTCGAAACGGTGGAAAAGCTCTGCCGCGATACCGCTGCCGAACTGGATATCGCTCTTGAGTTTCGCCAGACCAACCATGAAGGGGAAATGATCGACTGGATCCAGCAGGCGCGTTTGCAGGCCGATGCGCTGGTGATTAACCCGGCCGCCTGGACGCACACCTCGGTGGCGATCCGCGACGCGGTGACCGGCGTGGCTCTGCCGCTGTGGGAAGTGCACATCACCAACGTGCACAAGCGCGAAGCCTTCCGCCATCACTCGTTCCTGTCGGATGTGGCGCAGGGCGTGATTTGTGGTTACGGCATTCGTGGCTACCGCTATGCGTTGATTGAAGCGGCCCGTTCTTTATAAGTGCGGCTCGCTGCCGTGGCACACCTCGCGCAGAAAGCCGATCAGCGCGTCGGCCGCCGGTGACGGCAGGCTGCCGGTGCGATAGCTCAGCCCAATCGCCCGTCGGGTATCCGGCAAGGCGATCGGCAGCACCACCAGCTCTTCGGACGCCAGCTCAAACTCCAGCTGGTGCGCGGAGACGGCGGCCAGCATATCGGAATCACGCAGCAGGCCACGCACCAGCGCCAGATCGCCGCTCTCGACCACCGGGTCCGGCGTCGGAATGCCCATCGCCAGGAAGCAGTTATCCAGCAGATTGCGGGCGGGCGTATGGGAACGCGGCAGCACCCAACGCGCCTCGCGCAGCGCCTGGGTGCTGACCGGTGCCTGCGCCAGCGGGTGATCGCGTCGGGCCACCAGCACCATCTCTTCCGCAAACAGCGGTTCGTTGCTGATATCGTTGATCTCTTCGGTGTTACGCAGCGCACCAAAGATAAAGTCGATCTCGCCGGATCGCATTTCAGACGTCAGCATGCCCCAGGCACTTTCGCTGGTAACCACCTTGATGCCCGGATACCGCGCGGTCAGCCGCACGATCGCCTGCGGCAGCAGTCTTGTGCGGCCGAGCGGTAAGGCCCCCACGCGCACCGTCCCTTCCAGCACCCCTTTGCGGGCGGCAATATCCGCCGGAATATGCCGCAGCTCGTTGAGGGCACGGCGAATGTTCGGCTCGATTTCCCGTCCCGCCAGCGACGGGATCATCCCGTGCGGCGTGCGTTCCAGCAGTGCGATGCCCGCGCCGTTTTCCAGCACCTTGAGCGCGGCGCTGACCGCCGGCTGGCTGAGCCCCAACTGCTGAGCAACCGACTGCATATGCCGGGTCTGGCACAGCCTGACGAAGATTTGCAGGCGACGGACGTTGAACAGCCACAGCGGTTCTGACTCCGCCCTGCCGCCTTTGCCCTGCAGCTTGCTCAGCAATAACGGGATGGCGTGCAGCTCATCTATCGCCCGTTCGGCGCGCGGCAGAATGCATTTTCCCAGGTCGGTCAGGCGCATACCGCCCGCATGACGCTCAAATAGCGGCACGCCTAAAGTGAGTTCCAGATCGCGAATGGCGCGGGTGATCGCCGACTGGGTACGAAATAATTCATCGGCTGCCTTTGAGACACTTCCCTGAACCACAACCTGACTAAATGCCCTGATTTGCATCAGGTTTGTCAGTTCCTGCCGGGTGATTTCCTGTGCCATTTCCGCTCCTTCTCAACCTGTGATCTAAGCCAAACTATAAATAAAACGCATACCCACTGCAATCAAATGAATTATCCGGGGATACGCCTGCGTGACAGCATGAAAAAAAACGCAAAGGAACCCGAATATGACTGAGTTAACTTCCCCGAAAACCGCTCTGGTGGTCAGCGCTCACTCTGCCGATTTCGTCTGGCGTGCCGGCGGCGCCATCGCGCTGCATCAGCAACAGGGCTATCAGGTGCATATCGTCTGCCTGTCATTTGGCGAGCGCGGCGAATCGGCCAAGCTGTGGCGTAAAGGGCCGTCGATGACCGAAGCGCAGGTCAAAGCGTCCCGCCGCACGGAAGCGCAGGCCGCCGCCGAAATCCTCGGTGCCAGCATCGAATTTTTCGATCTCGGTGACTACCCGCTGCGTGCGGACAAAGAGACGCTGTTCCGCCTGGCGGACGTCTATCGCCGCGTGCAGCCTCACTTTGTGCTGACCCATTCCCTGCAGGATCCCTACAACTACGACCATCCGATGGCGACTAATCTGGCGCAGGAAGCGCGAATTATCGCCCAGGCCGAAGGCTACCGTCCGGGCGAGAAGATCGTTGCCGCACCGCCGGTGTACTGCTTTGAGCCGCACCAGCCCGAGCAGTGCAACTGGAAGCCGGACGTGCTGCTGGATATCACCCGCGTCTGGGACAAAAAGTACGCGGCAATCCAGTGCATGGCCGGGCAGGAGCACCTGTGGGAGTACTACACCCGCGTGGCCCAGCAGCGTGGCGTGCAGGCGAAACGCAATGTCGGTATCACCGCCGCCCGCGACATCATTTACGGCGAGGGCTATCAGAGCATCTTCCCCCGCGTGACGGAGGATCTGGCATGAGTGCGATCGGTCAAAAAGGCGTTGTCGTGCGTAATATCCCGCGCGCGGATAACATTGATATCGCGTCGCTGGCGACATCCGGCGTGGCAACGGTGCATGAAGCGCAGGGCCGCAAAGGGCTGCTGGATCACACCATCCGTCCCCTTCAGCAGAACAAATCGGTGGCGGGCAGCGCCGTCACCGTGCTGCTGGCACCGGGCGATAACTGGATGTTTCACGTCGCGGTTGAGCAGTGTCAACCCGGCGACATTCTGGTGGCGGTGCCGACTTCCCCGTGCGTGGATGGCTTCTTCGGCGATCTGCTTGCCACCTCGCTGAAGGCGCGCGGCGTGATTGGCCTGATTGCCGATCACGGCGTTCGCGACTCGCGCACGCTGCGTGAGATGGGCTTTGCGGTCTGGTCCCGCGCGGTGTTTGCGCAAGGCACGGTGAAAGAAACGCTCGGCTCGGTCAACGTGCCGGTGATCTGCGCAGGGCAACTGGTCAATCCCGGCGATGTGATTGTCGCCGATGACGATGGCGTGGTGGTGGTGGCGCGCGGCGAAGCGGCGCAGGTGGCGGAAAGCGCCCGCAAGCGCGAAGCGCTGGAAGAGAGTAAACGCGTGCGCATGGCGGCGGGCGAACTGGGTCTGGACATCTACCAGATGCGCCCACGGCTGGCCGAGAAAGGCCTGCGCTACCTGGACACCCTTGACGATTTGGAGACCTAATATGCGCCAGCGCCGCCTGCCCTGCCTGCTGATGCGCGGGGGAACCTCAAAAGCCGCCTGCCTGCTGGCCAGCGATCTGCCTTCAGACGCGGATCGTCGCGATCGCGTGCTGCTGGCGCTAATGGGATCGCCGGACAGCCGCCAGATCGACGGGCTGGGCGGTGCCGATCCGCTGACCAGCAAAGTGGCGATCGTCCGGCGATCCGAACGCGCCGATGCCGATGTCGATTACCTGTTTGCCCAGGTCAACGTCGACAAGGCCATCGTCGATTACGGCCAGAACTGCGGCAACGTGCTGGCGGCGGTCGGTCCGTTTGCCATTGAGCGCGGGCTGGTTAAGGCCGGCGATCCGCTCACCGAAGTGCGGATCTTTATGCAGAACACCGGGCAGATTGCGGTCGCGCAGATCGCCACGCCAGACGGCGAAGTCTGCTACGACGGCGATCTGAAGATCGACGGCGTGCCGGGCACGGCGGCGGAGGTACTGCTGAATTTCAGCGATATCGCCGGATCCAGCTGTGGCTCGCTGCTGCCAACCGGCCAGCCGCGCAATGTTTTCGACGGCATCGAAGTGACCTGCATCGATAACGGCATGCCGGTGGTGCTGTTGCGGGCCGCCGATCTGGGCCGTACCGGCTACGAGAGCCGCGAGCAGCTGGACAACGATCCTGAACTGAAGCAGCGGCTGGAATCCATCCGTTTGCAGGCCGGTCCGTTAATGAATCTGGGCGACGTCAGCCAGCGCACCGTGCCGAAAATGACGCTGCTGTCGGAACCACGCCAGGGCGGCACCATCAACAGCCGCACCTTTATTCCCCACCGTTGCCACGCCTCGATTGGCGTGCTGGGCGCGGTGAGCGTTGCCAGCGCCTGCCTGGTGGCGGGCAGCGTCGCCAACGGCCTCGCCCGGGTCGGCACCGCACGCGATCAGCGGCTGAGCGTCGAGCATCCCGGCGGCGAATTTAGCGTGCTGTTGCAGCGCGATGATCGCCTTCAGCTGACCGGCGCCGGACTGCTGCGCACCGCCAGACTGATTTTTGCCGGTGAGGTGATGATCCCGGCGTCCGTCTGGCCGCTTTCCTCATCACAGGAGACGCTGTAATGACAAAAATGACCTTTATTGGCTTTGGTGAAGCGGGCGGGATCCTCGCCGCGGCGCTGGCGAAACAGGCTGAAGTCACCGTGTGGGACCGCAAGTTCGATCGCGCCGAATGCCGCGCGGCGATGATGGAGAAAGCCGATGGCGCGGGTGTGCGCGTGGCCCGCTCGCTGGGCGATGCGCTGGACGGGGCCGCACTGATCTTCTCGGCCGTCACCGCTTCTGAAGCGCTGAACGTGGCGATGGCCGCCGCCGCCGATCTGCACCCCGGCCAGACCTTCCTCGACCTGAACTCGGTGGCACCGGCCACCAAACTGGCGGCCGCCGAGCTGATTGAGGCCCGTGGCGCGGACTATATCGATGTGGCGGTGATGGCCCCGGTGCCACCGGCGGGGCTGAAAACGCCGCTGCTGATTGGCGGCAAAACGGCGGAAGCCCTGAACGTCACGCTACGCTCGCTGGGGATGAACAGCCAGTACCGCAGCCGCGACGTGGGCGAAGCCTCCGCGATCAAAATGTGCCGCAGCGTGATGATCAAAGGGCTGGAAGCGCTGACCACCGAATGCCTGAGCGCCGCCCGTCAGTACGGTGTGGAACAGGCGGTGCTGGACTCGCTGCATGCCAGCTTCCCGTCGCTGGGCTGGAATGGCGCTCTGCCGGATTACCTGATTAGCCGGGTGGCGGAGCATGGCCAGCGCCGGGCAGAAGAGATGCGCGAAGTGGTGCAAACCCTGCAGGACGTCAACGTGGTCCCGGCGATGAGCCAGGGCATCGTCACCACACAGCAAGGGCTGGTCGATGCGCTGGCGCAACGTGACCTCAACTATCAACAGCTTACCCCCTTTGTCTGGCAGCACACGCTGGACCGGATTTACGTTAAGGACTGATATGAAACCGTTATTTTTCGCCGCCAGCCTGCTGCTGGCCTCGGCAGGTTCCTGCGCCGCCGCAGGCCTGAATGCCGCCCAGGCTAACCAGGTGCTCAACCACGTCAAAGGCAGTCTTGCTACCGCCAACAGCACCGGCTGTGTGGCGGTGGTCGATGCCAGTGGATTGCTGGTCGCCTTCCAGCGTTTTGATCACGCGCCGCCGGGCTGCGTGAACGCCTCAATCGGCAAGGCCCGCACCTCCGCGCTGTACCACGCGCCGTCGCTGAAGTTTATGCAGCGCCTGCAACAGGGCGAAACCACCGTGCTGGCAATCCCGCAGGCGGTCGCCCTTGGCGGTGGCTTCCCGCTGACCCTGCACGGTGAGATTGTCGGTGCGGTTGGCGTCAGCACCCCCAAACAGGAACTGGATAATCAGGCCTCAGAGTCGGCCGCTACCGCGCTCAATTAGGCGCAACCCGCAAAGGATTTCACCTTATGTCGCTTACACGTCGCCGACTGTTAGTCGGCTCGACGGGCCTGTTGGTTGCTGGCGCGTTGAGCCAGTGGCTGCCCGCATTTGCCCGTGCGCCGCTGGCGTCGGCCATTACGGTGCCCGCAAATTTTGTCTCGCTGTCGCAAACGCTGACCGGCATGGATCGGCCTGATGCACTGCTGGCGCAGCGCCTGTACAGCTGGCTGCATCAGCGGATCGACGGATTGGACAACCAGCTGATCGGCCTGAGCGACCTGCTTAATCGCCAGCCTGCGCTGCAGGGCGATGCGCTGCTGGCGGCGATGGCTGACCAGCCGGCGGCGGTGCAGGAACTCTATCAGACGCTGGTTTCCGGCTGGTATCTCGGCGTGGTGAACCGCCAGAAGCCGGAATGCGTGGCGTTTGAGAATATCGTCAGTTATCGCGTGGTTCAGACCTCGTTGCTTCCTCCGAGCTATGCGCCGGGTGAAGCCAACTTCTGGACGCAACCGCCAGGCAAGGAGAGCATTGCACATGGCTGAGAATTTAAGCGCAGATGTGGTGGTGATTGGCGCCGGGATTGCCGGTTCGCTGGCCGCCCTGAAAATGGTCAAGGCGGGCGTTTCGGTGCTGATGCTGGAATCCGGCCCGGAAATCAAACGGGACCAGGCCGTGGAGTATTTCCGTCACTCGCCGTTCAAGGGCGATTTCACCGAACCCTATCCGCCGGAACCCTGGGCACCGCAGCCCAAATTTATCCCGGTGGATAATCACTATCTGATCCAGAAAGGGCCGGATCCTTATCGCGCGCAATACCTGCGCGGCACCGGCGGCACCACCTGGCACTGGGCGGGTCAGGCATTTCGCCTGCTGCCCAACGATTTCCGCCTCAACACGCTGTACGGCGTCGGGCGCGACTGGCCGCTGAGCTATGCCGATCTGGAACCTTATTATTGCGATGCGGAAGCCCAGATGGGCGTGTCGGGCGATGACGATCTCAACTCGCCGCGCTCGCGTCCCTATCCGCTGCCGGGCATTCCGCTGCCTTACGGCTTTGAGCGGCTAAAAGCCCGTCTGGCGCCGCTGGGCTACGACGTGGGGATTGGCCCGCAGGCGCGCAACAGCATTCCTTACGATGGTCGCCCGGCCTGCTGCGGCAACAACAACTGTATGCCGGTCTGCCCGATTGACGCGCAGTATCACGGCGGCATTTCGGCGCGGAAGGCGCTGGATGCCGGGGTGAAAATCATCGCCAACGCGGTGGTCTACAAGATTGAGGCCGACGACCAAGGCGTGATCCAGGCGGTGCATTACCTTGACCGCAATAAAGCCAGCCATCGGGTCACCGGCAAGCAGTTCGTACTGACCGCCAACGGCATTGAAAGTCCGAAACTGCTGCTGCTCTCCACCAGCGATCGCTATCCCAACGGCATCGCCAACAGCTCCGGCATGGTCGGCCGCAACCTGATGGATCATCCGGGTTCGTCCGTTGAATTTTATGCCGACGAGCCGGTGTGGTTTGGCCGTGGGCCGATGCGGCCTGGCAGCATCAACAACCTGCGTGATGGTGACTTCCGCAAGGATCGTTCGGCGTTGCGTGTCGATCTGGCGAACACCTCGCCGGTGCGCTATCTCACCGAAAGGCTGGTGAAACAGGGCTTCTACGGCCGGGCACTGAACGACAAGCTGCGCTGGCAGGCCGAACGTTTTGTGCAGCTGAAATGCCTGCTGGAGATGCTGCCGGAACCGGAAAACCGCGTGGTGCTGAGCAAAACCGAAAAGGATGCCTGGGGCATTCCCCGGCTGGAAGTGTATTACCGCTTCCCGGACTACGTTCACCGTGGCTATGACCAGTCGATGCAGGATTTTAAAAAGATGGTGGCAGAGATGGGCGGCACGGAGGCGGTGTACAGCAAGCGCGGCGTTTACGATAACAATCAGCATATTACCGGCACGATGATCATGGGCAGCGATCCGACAGATTCGGTGGTGGATGCGGACTGTCGCACCCACGATCACCCGAATCTGTATATCGCCGGCACCGGCATTATGCCGTCGGCCTCGACGGTGAACTCCACGCTGACCGGCACCGCGCTGGCACTGCGGATGGCCGATACGGTGCTGAAGAGCCTGGGGGCAACCGCATGAAGCGCACTCTGCTGGCACTCTCCCTGACTGCGGCGGTCTGCGCTGCCGCCCATGCCGATCCGGCCCAGATCGCGCGCGGCAAATACCTGGCGACGGCGGCTGACTGCTCGGCCTGCCACACGGCGACCAACGGCAAACCCTTTGGCGGCGGCTTTGCGGTCAGCACGCCGTTCGGGCAGATTTACGGCACCAATATTTCCTCCGATCCCGAGTACGGCATCGGTAGCTGGAGCGAAGACGAGTTTGTCGCGGCGGTGCGCGACGGCGTTGGCAAAGGCGGCAAGCAGCTTTATCCGGCGATGCCGTACGACGCCTTCAGCAAAATGCGCCGCGAAGATGTGCTGGCGATCCGCGCGTACCTGCTCGCCTTGCCCGCCGTGCATGTCGCCTCGCCGGAAACGCAGCTCGGCTTCCCGTACAACCAGCGCTGGGGACTGCGCTTCTGGAAATGGCTGAACCTGGACAAAGGCGCGCTTAAGCCCGATCCGGCGCAAAGCCCGCAGTGGAACAACGGCCGCTATCTGGTGGAAGCGCTGGCGCACTGCGGCACCTGCCATACGCCGCGCAATATCACCAAGGGCATGGATAATGGCAGCCCGCTGTCCGGCGGCGATCTGGGCGGCTGGATGGCGTGGAACATCACGCCGGATAAAAACGCCGGTATCGGTGACTGGAGCGAAAAGCAGCTGGTCACTTACCTGAAAACCGGCTTTGTTGCCGGACGCGCCAGCGCCTCCGGGCCGATGGCGGAAGCCGTTGAGCACAGCCTGCAATATCTGCCGGACAGTGACCTGCAGGATATCGCGCTGTACCTGCGCAGCGTGAAGCCGGTTGGCGATGATAAGCAGACCAGGCCTCGCGATGACTGGGGGCAGCCCACCGCCACCGTCAGCCAGCTGCGGGGAAGCTCAGACGCCTGGCGCCGTGAGAACGCCGGCGCAGTGGTGTTTGCCGGCAACTGTGCCAGCTGCCACGGTGCGTCGGGCGGCGGATCGGGTACAGGCTTTGGCGCCTATCCTTCGCTCAGCCACCACACCACCACCGGCGCGTGGGACAGCCGCAATCTGATTTCGGTGGTGCTGAACGGCGTCCACCGCAAGATGAGCCAGGGCGAAGTGTTTATGCCGCCGTTTGCGCCGGAGCTGAGCGATGAACAGGTGGCCGACGTCGCCAACTTTGTCAGCCGCGAGTTCGGCAATCCGGCGGCTGCGTCGGTAACGGCAAAGCAGGTGGCTGAACGTCGGCAGGAAGCGAAACTCGCCTCGCCGCCGGTGTATGGCCAGGGGGATAAGCCTTAGGGGTTACTGCCCGATCGTCCCACCGAGGGGAGATCGGGCGGGAATCATCAGTGAATAATGGCGTTGAGGATCAACACCCCGCCGAGGCCGAGGAACGAGATCAGCGTTTCCATCACCGTCCAGGTTTTCAGCGTTTCCACCACGGTCAGATTGAAGTAGCCCTTAAACAGCCAGAAGCCCGGATCGTTGACGTGCGAGGCGATCACGCTGCCGGATCCCACCGCCAGCACCATCAGCGCAGGATCGGTATGGGTGATGGCGATAATCGGCGTAACGATCCCGGCGGTGGTGATCGCCGCCACGGTGGCCGACCCCAGCGCCACGCGCAGCATTGCCGCCACGGTCCAGCACATCAGCAACGGCGACAGCGACGAGCCTTTCATCAGGTCAGCGATATAGTTGCCAACGCCGCTGTCGACCAGCACCTGCTTGAACGCCCCGCCGCCGGCGATGATAAAGACAATCATGGCGATGGCGGCAATCGAGCTGCCGCACATCTCCATCACCTCTTCCATCTTACGGCCGTTGCGCAGGCCCAGCGTCAGCACCGCCACCACGACCGAGATAAACAGCGCCACGGCCGGATTACCAATAAATTCAAAGAACTGACGCAGCGCATTCTCTTTCGGCATGGTCAGCTCGCAGATCGCGGCGATGGCCATCAGGATCACCGGGATCACCGCCGCAAAGATGCTGATCCAGAAGCCCGGCATTTCGTGTTCTTCAAAGATCTTCGGATTGAACAGGCCTTCCGGCGGTTCGCGCTCGAAGCTTTTCAGGAAACGGGAGAAAATCGGCCCGGCGACGATCACCGTCGGAATGGTGATGATCAGCCCGTACAGCAGCGTGGTGCCGATATTGGCGCCAAAGATGGTGGCGATCGCCGTCGGGCCCGGGTGCGGCGGCAGGAAGCAGTGGGTCACCGACAGGGCGGCGACCATCGGCACGCCGACGTACAGCAGCGGCATCTGCGCCGCCGCCACGATGGTAAACACCAGCGGCAGTAACAGCACGAAGCCCACTTCATAAAACATCGCCAGACCGACAATCAGCCCGGTGACCACCAGCGCCCATTGCAGATGCTTTTTACCGAAGGCGGCTATCAGCGTGGTGGCCACCCGCTGCGCCGCGCCGGTATCGGACACCAGCCTGCCGAGCATGGCACCAAACCCGAGGATCATCGCCAGGCTGCCCAGCGTGCCGCCGATGCCTTTTTGGATCGAGGCCACCACCGCCAGCGGCGTCATGCCTTCCGCCACGCCGACCACCGCCGAGACAAACACCAACGCAATAAAGCCATTCACTTTGAAGACGATCATCAGCACCAGAAGCAGGATCACACCAACCGCTATGATGGTTACAGGCATGCTAATTCCTTGAAGAAAAGAGTCAGAGGATGCATTAGGTGTAGTTGCTTCTTTCGTGCTACGCCGCTGAAAAAGCGCAATACCTGGCGGCACATCACACTCCGGTTAACAACACTTTAACAATGGGCTTTTCATCGCTACAGTAGCACTCATCCGACCACTCACTTTCAGGGTCTTATGAACACTTCCTTGTTCTCTCCGCTTGATTTGGGTTTTACCCAGTTGAAGAACCGCGTGCTGATGGGCTCCATGCATACCGGGCTGGAAGAGCACCCGGACGGACCGCGCCGTCTGGCCGCTTTCTATGCCGAGCGCGCGGCGGCGGGCGTGGCGCTGATTGTTACCGGCGGCATTGCGCCGTCGGCGGAAGGCGTGGTGATGGCCGGCGCGTCGGTGCTTAATCATCCGGACCAGCTGGCGCATCATCGCCCGGTCACCGATGCGGTGCATCAGGCCGGCGGCAAAATCGCGCTGCAAATTCTGCATGCCGGACGCTACAGCTATCAGCCTTCGCTGGTTGCCCCTTCGCCGCTGCAGGCCCCAATTAACCCGTTTAAGCCGCATGAGCTTAATGGCGACGATATTCTGGCGCTGATCGGCGACTTTGCGCACTGCGCCGCGCTGGCGAAAGAGGCCGGGTATGACGGCGTGGAGATCATGGGATCGGAAGGCTATCTGATTAACCAGTTTCTGGCTGCACGCACCAACCAGCGCCAGGACGACTGGGGCGGTGATGACAGCCGCCGTATGCGCTTTGCGGTGGAGATTGTTAAGGCGGTGCGGGAAGCGGTGGGCCGGGAATTTATCATTATCTTCCGCCTGTCGATGCTGGATTTGGTCGAACAGGGCAACACCCTGCCGCAGAGCATCCGGCTGGCGAAAGCCATTGAGCGCGCGGGTGCCAGCCTGATCAACACCGGCATCGGCTGGCACGAAGCGCGGATCCCCACCATCGCCACTTCGGTGCCGCGCGGCGCGTTTGGCTGGGTCACCCGGGAACTTCGCCAGCACCTGAGCATTCCGCTGATCGCCACTAACCGCATTAATCATCCTGACGTGGCGCAAGCCCTGCTGGATGAGGGCTGTGCGGATATGATTTCGATGGCGCGGCCGTTCCTCGCCGATGCGCAGTGGGTCAGCAAGGCCCGCGCCGGGCACAGCGACCGGATCAATACCTGTATCGGCTGTAATCAGGCCTGTCTGGATCAGATTTTCGCAGGACGTATCACCTCCTGCCTGGTGAATCCGCGCGCCTGCCATGAAACCGAGATGCCGGTTACGCCGACGCAGAACGTAAAACGGCTGGCGGTGATTGGCGCCGGTCCGGCGGGGCTGGCGTTTGCGGTCAATGCCGCCGCGCGTGGCCATCAGGTGACGCTGTTTGACCGCGCGGCTGAGGTTGGCGGCCAGTTCAATATTGCCCGGCAGATCCCTGGCAAAGAAGAGTTCAGCGAAACCCTGCGTTACTACCGTCGCCAGCTGGCGCTGACCGGCGTGACTCTGAGGCTGAATGAAGCGGCCAGCGCTGAGCAACTGAGCGAATTTGATGAGATCGTGCTGGCGACCGGCGTTACCCCGCGGCTGCCGGACATCCCCGGCCTGGATCACCCTTCCGTGCTCAGCTATCTGGACGTGTTGCGCGATAAAAAGCCGGTCGGCCCGCGCGTGGCGCTGATTGGCGCAGGCGGAATTGGTTTCGATACCGCCGAATACCTCAGCCAACACGGGCCGTCCACCAGCCTGGATATTGCCGCCTTTTGCCAGGAATGGGGCATCGATCGCACCCTGCAACAGCCCGGCGGACTGGTGCCGCCGGTGCTGCCGACGGCGGAACGGCAGATCTGGTTATTGCAGCGCAAGCCGGGCAAACCGGGGGCCGGACTGGGTAAAACCACCGGCTGGATCCATCGCGCCAGCCTGCAAATGCGGGCGGTGAAAATGTGGGGCGGCGTGCAGTATCTGAAGATTGATGACCGCGGCCTGCATATTCTGCGCGATGGCGAGCCGCTGCTGCTGGCAGTCGATAACGTGGTGATTTGCGCCGGTCAGGAGCCTAACCGTCAGCTGGAAGCCTCGCTCACCCGCCTGGGTAAGCCGCTGCATATTATTGGCGGAGCGGATGTGGCGATGGAGCTGGATGCCCGCCGCGCGATTGCGCAGGGCACCCAGCTGGCGCTGTCGATCTAAACGACGGCGTTTTACGGGCCTGGCAGAGGCGATCCTGCCTGGCGGTTCAGCGGCTTATTTACCGCTCCACGCCTTGAGGTTGGCGTCACGGGTTTGCAGCTTCTGCTCTGGCGTCAGCTTGTTATAGCCTTCGCCCAATCCGCTTTCCCAGTCGCCGTACAGCGGGTTAGGCAGAATAATGAACTGCGTGCCGAACAGGCGGTTGTTCTGGTTCACAAAAGCACGACGCTGGGCGTTGCCCTGATGCCAGGTCGCGGCACCGTAGTCGTTAAGGTTGTCGCCGATATACAGCACCACGTCGAAGCCTTCCGCCTTGATCGCATCAAATCGCGCCTGCTTGTTTGAGCTGTCGCTCTTCAGGCGCAGGGTTTTATCGTTCACCCCGGTGAAGCCCAGCTGGGTCAGGTTTGCCGCCGTGGCCGCCGCATCTTTACTGTCGCGGTTGGAGACATAGAACATGGTGCCGCCGTGGCTGTTAACGTAGTTAGCAAAATTCACCGCGCCCGGTACGGCGGTGGCCTGTTTTGCCTGGGTCCACTGTGACCAGCTCTTATCGGCAAACGGCTGGTTCGCCTTCACCTGCCAGGCGCTGTAGGCGCTGTTATCGATCATCGTTTCATCCAGATCGACGATCACCGCCTTCGGCTTGCCGGTCAGCGACGGGGCTTTATCAAACGCCAGCGTGGCAAAATTAAACGCCTGGTACGCCAGCGCCTGATACTCACCCGACTGCTGGAACCAGTTAAGCGCCATCACCGACTGCTGATTCAGCTGGTTGGCAGCATCCTGTTTGTGAGGGGCACAGCCAGACAGCGCCAGCGCCATCAGCACGGCGGCACTTAAGGTGGTGGTGGTTTTCATTTTCAAGGGTGGTGATCTCCTGCCAGAATAAAGGGATAGAAAGGCTTTCGAATTAACGCCTTAAAAATGTAGCATCTCCCCCGTAATGTGAAGAGATTGTTCGCCTGCTGATGACGTAAAGGACTGGAACATGCCGCAACCCTATCGCTCTCCCCTGCTCTCTTCGCTGAGCTGGCTCGATCACGCTTTTCTGCCCGCCGGTGAGCGTCCGCCGGAAGAGAGCATCTATAACCATCAGCGTCACAGCCCCAACGTGGTGCTGGACACCGAAGCGCTGCCGGTCAAAAGCCAGCAGGCGGACGGATTGATTGGCACCGGCACGCGGCCGGTCGCGGTGTATACCGCCGACTGCCTGCCGATCCTGATTGCCGATACCCGACACAAGCAGGTTGCCGCCGTCCATGCCGGACTGAACGGCGCGCTGGGCGGCGTGTTGATCAATACCCTGCGACGCCTGTGTGAACGCGGCGCCACGCCGGACAGCCTGATGATGGCCATTGGTCCGGCAATCTGTCCCTGCTGCTATGAGCTGGGTGACGAACGCATTGCGGGCATCCAGCAGGAGAACCCTCATGATCTCGCCGGGCTGATCGCCTTCTCAACCGTGCAGCCGGTTAACCGCGATGCGGTTCGCGCACAGGCGAAAGGCACCACCGGTGGAGTGTGGTTTGATCTGCCGCTGCTGGCTAAGAGGATGGCGATGCGTGAAGGGGTGCCGGAAGCACAGATTGAACTGAGCGAAATATGCACTTACTGCATGGCGGAAGCGCAGGCCAGCTACCGCCGCAACAGCCACTTCGATCACGGCTATCAGCAGCGTTTTTCGTGGATCCGCAGGCAGGATTAAGCGCATAAAAAAAGGCGGCCCGTTGCAGGTGCCGCCTTTTTTGTCTGTCGCAACAGCGCTAGCGCATCTTCACCGAACGCAGGATCACGAACTTCTGGTTAGAGGCCACGGTGGTGCAGTTGCCAAACAGCTTCTTCATTTTGCGGTAGTAGTCCAGATGGCGGTTACCCACCACGCGCAGCTCGCCGCCTTCCTGCAGACAGCGATAGGAATCACGCATCATCTGCCAGGCAATGTAGTCGGTCAGCGTGTTCTGCTGATGGAACGGCGGATTGCACAGCACCGCATGGAAGGTATTCGACGGGAAGCCCGCCAGTGAATGGTTCACCGAGAAGTGGCAGCGATCCAGATCATCCGGGCGGTTCACTTCCACGTTCATCTCGCTGGAGGCGACCGCCATCCAGGATTCATCGATAAAGTGCACTTCAGCAGCCGGGTTCTGATCCAGCGCGGTCAGGCCAATGACGCCGTTACCGCAGCCCAAATCGGCAATCTCGCCTTCAATTCCTTCTGGCAGGTTCGCCATAAAGAAGCGCGCGCCCACATCCAGACCGCTGCGGGAAAACACGTTGGCATGGTTGTGGATTTCGTACTGCGTGTCGTCCAGCGGCCAGATCGAGGTCATTGGCGCATCGGCCAGCGCCGGCAGCGTCGGTTCACAGAAGATCAGACGCGCTTTTTTCACCGCCAGCGAGGTTTTGGTGACGCCCAGCACGCGTTCAAACAGGTTCAGCGTGGAGGTGTGAATGTCTTTCGCTTTGCCTGCGGCAATAATTTTCGTTTCAGGCGTGACCACGCTGCGCAGTGAGCGTAACTGATGCTCTAATAGCGCCAGCGTTTTAGGGATCTTGATCAGCACCACGGCAGGGGTGATGGTCAGCGGCGCGAGGCTGTTGATAAACTTCACGTCCCCTTCGTCCATCGCGTTTTCATTCAGGTTCTGACGCGTGGCCAGCTCGCACATCACCGAGTCGCTGATGCTGTAAAGCTCTTCACCGTACAGTCCGCATGCCAGCGTGCCAAAGGTGTCGTTGAACAGGAAAACGGGGCCATTGGTCTGAATATCGGCCATATGTTGCAGCAAATATTCATCGGCAGCATCCCAGGCCTGTAACGGGCTCTCTTCGCGCGTCTGGGGGAAACGGTGCAGCGTCAGCGTGCGGTGGCTCAGTTCGAGTTGGCTCATGGGATCTCCGGCGTGGTAAAATTCCCGCGATTTATCCCCTAAAACGGGCTAACAGTAAACTTTTTTCTTTCCTGGAGTCAGCATGTCGTCGCTTATTTACCTGCAAGGTTACCCCGAATCCCTGCTTTCTCAGGTCAGAACGCTGATCGATCAGCAGCGTCTGGGGGAAGTGCTGCAGAAGCGCTATCCCACCAGCCACAGCATCACCAGCGATAAAGCGCTGTACGATTACGCGCTGGATTTAAAGAACCAGACCTTACGCAAAGCGCCGCCGCTGAACAAAGTGATCTACGACAGCAAAATAAAAGTGATGAAGCACGCGCTCGGTCTGCATACCGCCATTTCGCGCGTGCAGGGCGGCAAGCTGAAAGCCAAGGCGGAGATCCGCGTCGCCACCATTTTTAAACAGGCACCGGAAGCGTTTCTGCGAATGATCGTGGTGCACGAGCTGGCGCACATCAAAGAGAAGGATCACAACAAGGCGTTCTATCAGCTTTGCTGCCATATGGAGCCGGAATACCACCAGCTGGAGTTCGATACCCGCCTGTGGCTGACCGAGCAGTCCCTGCGCGGACGGGACAGCGAATAGCGCCCGGCCGTCACACCGCGAATCGCTTCGCGCCCGCCACGCAGACAATGGCGGCCAGGGTCACCAGCAGCATCGACCAGCTGACGGTTTCGTGCAGCAGCAGCGCGGCCAGGCCCAGCGCGATAAAGGGCTGAAACAGCTGCAGCTGGCTGACCGCCGCAATGCCACCCTGCGACAGGCCGCGATACCAGAAGATAAAGCCAATCAGCATGCTGAACACCGAGACGTAACCAAATCCGAGCCACGCAGGCAGGCCAACGTTGGCAAAGGAATCGGGACGCGTCAGGTATGTCGCCGGCAGCATCACCGGCAGCGACAGCACCAGCGCCCAGCAAATCACCTGCCAGCCGCCGAGCCGGCGTGATAAGCGCGCCCCTTCGGCATAGCCCAGACCGCAGATAATCACCGCCGCCAGCATGCAGATATCGCCACGCAACGATCCCTGCGCGCTGCCGATCAGCGCATAACCCGCCACGGCGGCGCTGCCAAGCAATGAGAACAGCCAGAACGCCGGACGGGGACGCTCGCCGCCGCGCAGCACCGCAAAGGTGGCGGTACAAAGCGGAAGCAGCCCGAGAAACACAATCGAATGGGCGGAAGAGACATGCTGCACCGCCAGCGCGGTCAGCAGCGGGAACCCCACCACCACGCCCATCGCAGCGATCGCCAGCGAGGCGATATCCTGACCTGCAGGCCGCCGCTGGCGGAAAGCCATCAGCAGCGCCAGCCCCAGTAATCCGGCAATGGTGGCGCGGGCACAGGTGAGGAAAACCGGGTCGAGATCGGCCACCGCCGCGCGGGTTGCCGGCAGCGAACCGGCGAATATCACCATGCCGATAAAACCGTTGATCCAGCCATTTGATTTCAGATTCATGTCACGCGTTCTCCCTGTTGCAGATAGCCGCATTGAAGCATTGAAATAAACCGCCGGGCCAGAGACAATCAAGTACAATTCAAACGAACTGTACTGGTTCACTTTCCCCTACAGTCTGGAGTGCCCG
Source organism: Erwinia billingiae Eb661 (assembly GCF_000196615.1). NCBI lineage: Bacteria > Pseudomonadati > Pseudomonadota > Gammaproteobacteria > Enterobacterales > Erwiniaceae > Erwinia > Erwinia billingiae. The sequence continues at coordinate 615,760 of NC_014306.1, read as the reverse complement.
ATGTCGGAAAACCTCACGCGTATCGCGATGGTGATGCAGGACGTGCGCAGCAAAATTGCCGCCCGAAATTATCTGCCCGGCTCGCGGCTGCCGTCGGTTCGCGCCCAGGCGAAGACGCTGGGCGTGTCGGTATCGACCGTGGTGGAGGGCTATGAACGGTTGGCGGCGGAGAATGTGATTCTGGCAAGGCCCGGTGCCGGGTTTTTCGTCAGTGGCCCGGTGGCACCGCTGGATCTGGCGCAAATCAGCCCGCGACTCGACAGAAATATCGATCCGCTGTGGATGTCTCGTCAGTCGCTGGAAGCCGATGACAGTATGCTGAAGCCCGGCTGCGGCTGGCTTCCGCCCTCGTGGATGTTTGAAGAAGGCATCCGTCGGGCGATGCGCACGCTGGCGAGATCGGACGCCTCGCTGCTGACCGATTACGCCACGCCGCTGGGCCATGCGGGGATGCGCCAGTTTCTGGCGCGCAAGCTGGCGCTGGAAGGCGTTGAGACCGAAGCCAGCCGCATCCTGCTGACCGAATCCGGCACCCAGGCGGTCGATCTGATTTGCCGCTTCCTGTTGGAGCCGGGCGATACCGTGCTGGTGGACGATCCCTGCTACTTCAATTTCCATGCGCTGCTGAAGGCGCATCGGGTCAACGTCGTCGGCATTCCTTATACCGCCACCGGCCCGGATCTCACCGCCTTCAGTCAGGCGTTGCAGCAGCATGCGCCCAGGCTGTATCTGACCAACTCCGGTATCCAGAACCCCACCGGCGCCACGCTTTCTCCGGTCACGGCGCACCGGCTGCTGAAGCTGGCCGATGCGGCAAATCTGGTGATTATCGAGGATGATATTTTTGCCGATCTGGAGGTCACGCCCGCGCCACGACTGGCCGCGTTTGACGGACTGTCGCGGGTGATTTTTATCGGCAGCTTTTCAAAAACGGTTACCGCATCGGTGCGCTGTGGGTTTATCACCGGCCGCGCCGACTGGATTGAGAGCCTGACCGATTTCAAAATCGCCACCAACTTTAGCGGCGGTCGCATGGCGGCCGAACTGTTGCTGACCGCGATGACCGACGGCGGCTACCGGCGGCATATGGAAACCGTGCGGCTGCGGCTGGCGCAGGCGATGACCGACACCGTGGCGCAGCTCAAACCCCTTGGGATCATCCCCTGGCTGGTGCCGCAGGCCGGGATGTTTTTATGGTGCCAGCTGCCCACCGGCACCGATGCCGCCGCCGTCTCGCGCCGTTGCCTGCAGGAAGGGGTGGTGCTGGCGCCGGGCAATACCTTTAGCCAGCTGCAAAACGCGGGCGATTTTATGCGCTTTAACGTCTCCCAGTGCGCGGATAAGCGGATTTTTGACCTCCTTGGACGCGTGCTGGCGGACTCCAAACCGGCTTAACAGACGCCAAAAAATGGCCGCGCGAGGGTCGATCGCGCGCGCCGTCATACAAATTCCGTATGGCTGTTTTTTGCCCGATATTCGCCAAATTCAGCGCCGCTGAATGTCTGCTGCTAATTGCTTGTTAACTGGTGACAAAGCGGCAAATGTCATACCAACCAGTTCGACAAAAGTGCCTGATTCTTCTCGTTTTTCCCCGTTCCCCCGCGTATTGACACGGTTGTCATGTCATTTGATTATCGAGCCAACTTCACTCGGACAGGATCGGGTTTATGCAATGGGATCAACAGGCGCTTGTTGCCGGTACTCAACCTCTCTGGTGGCAAATCGCCGAGCGGCTTCGCCGTGAAATCGAATTTGGCGGCTTTAAGCAGGGCGACGTGTTGCCGTCCGAAGCGGCCCTCAATCAGGTGTTTGGCGTCAGCCGCACCACCGCCAGAGCAGCGCTGGATAAGCTTGAGCAGGAAGGGCTGATCAGCCGCCGGGCGGGAAAAGGCTCGATCGTTTTGCCGCCGCAGGTTATCCAGCCGCTGAGCCAGATGTCGAGCTTTGCCGAAGATATGCGCCGTCGCGGCTTTATCGCCAGCTATAAAACCCTCAGCGCCCGCATGGTGACGCCGCCCGCAGAAGCCGCCGCCGCGCTGGGGCTGGGCGAACATGAGAAGGCCTATGCCATCTCGCGCCTACTCAATGCCGATAACCAGCCGATGGCGCTCTCCTACAGCTGGCTGAAACCCGGCCTGTTCGACCTGCATGCGCCGCCGGGCAGCGACAAGCTGGACCGCCATTCGCTGTATGACTGGCTGGAACAGCATTGCGACTGCCGGATTACCGGCGCGCAGGAAACCATCGGTGCCGCGCTGGTCAGCTCGGAACTGGCCCGACGCCTGAAGGTGGCGAAAGGCTCCGCCAGCCTGGTCGCCCGCCGCCTCAGTCACGATGCAGAACAGCAGCCGGTGGAGTATGCAGTGGTGCATTACCGCGCCGACCGCTATGCCTTCGCCATCGATCTGGTGCGCACCTGATGGCGACGGGAAAGGCCTTATTTGTTGGCGATATCAGCCTCGACACCACCCTGCAGCTGGGCCACATCCCGCAGCCCGATGAAAAGCTGCACGTGCGTATTGATAACGAATCTGCCGGTGGGGTGATCAGCAACGCCGCCCTCGCCTGCCGTCTGGCCGGCGGCAACCCGGTGCTGGCGGTGGAAACCGGCGATGACCTGTTTGCCGACTCCCTGCTGATCAGCCTGCAGCAGGCGGGCATTGAGATCGTCAGCCGCAAGATGCCTGGCCGCACCTGCCGCGCCATCGTGCTGATTGAACCGCACGGCGAGAAGCGACTGCTGCTGGAGCCGGGCGTGTCGCTCTATCCCTCCCTTGAATGGGTGCAATCCCTCTCCTTAGACGGCATCGACTGGGTGCATACCGCGGTGTATGGCGAAGGCGCGTGGCCGCTGATTGAGCAGGCGCGTCAGCGCGGCTGCAAATGGTCGCTGGATCTGGAACCCGCCACCTTCAGCAACGGCATTGCCTCGATCGAATCGCTGCTGGCGGGTGCGGAAGTGGTGTTCTGCAATCAGCGCGCGCTGGCGCAACTGGGCGACAACCCGGTGCAACAGCTGCTGGCGGCTGGGGTAAACGCGGTGGTTTCCACGCTGGGTGCCAGAGGCGCCAGCTACACCACCGACACGGATCACCTCGAAGCACGCTACCCGCTGACGCCAACGCTGGTGGACACCACCGGCGCAGGCGACTGCCTGGCCGGCTGGTTTATCGCCTGCCTGCTGGCCGGAAAATCGCCCGACGCGGCGCTGACCGAAGCGGTGTTTGCCGCCACCTACAGCTGCGAACGGGCTGGCGCTCAGCCCTCTTATCCTGACCGGCAGCAGCTCGCTGCCTTTCAACAGGCCAGCCTGCGCTGACCTTCTGACCCCATCAAGCACGTTTACAGAGAGAGTGATATGGCCGCACCCCAAGTTCTGCCGCAGAAGAGTAATGCCCTGGAGACGCTGTTTCAGGTGAAGAAACCGGTGATTGGCGTGATCCACCTGAAGCCGCTGCCCGGCGCGCCACGTTATAACGGCCAGGCGATGAAAGAGGTGTATGACGCCGCCGTGGCCGATGCGCTGACGCTGTCACGCGGCGGCGTGGACGGCATTATTGTCGAAAACGCCAGCGACCTGCCCTTCGCGCGCCCGGAAAATATCGGTCCGGAGACGGTGGCCGCGTTAACCGCCGCCTGCCTCGCGGTACGAAATGCCGTTGATACGCCCATCGGCATTACCTGTGTCGCCAACGGTGCCATTCCGGCGCTGGCGATTGCCAAAGCGGTCGGTGCCCGCTGGGTGCGCGTCAATCAATGGGCCAATGCCTATATCGCTAACGAAGGCTTTATCAACGGCCCGGCCCCGGAAGCGATGCGCTATCGCGCGATGATCGACGCGCGCGATGTCGCCATTTTCGCCGATGTTCACGTCAAGTTTGGCGCCCACGCCATTACCGCCGACCGCAGCATTCCCGAGCAGGCGACCGACGCCGAATGGTTTGATGCCGACGTGCTGATCGCCACCGGCACCCGCACCGGCAACCCCACCAGCGACACCGAGGTCAACGAGGTGCGAAGCGGCACCAATCTGCCGGTGATTGTCGGCTCTGGCCTGTCACCGTCTCAGGTGCCGGCGCTGTTTGCCTCCGCCGATGGCGCGATTATCGGCCAGTGGCTGAAGGAAGACGGACAGTGGTGGAAACCGGTCGATGCGCGCCGCGTGGCGGAGCTGATGGCGGCGGTGATGAAAGTGCGGGAGGAACTGTGAGCGAGAAGGTCGAATACCCGGCCGACGGCCTGTAATCCGCAAGGGGTTCCCGCCACGGGCGCCCCTGCTTACAGGAAGTCTTTGGCTTTCTGGATCAGGCTGGTTTTGGTCAGCGCGCCGAGGTATTTCCTTTCCACCGGATTATTCAGCACCGGCAGGCGCTCCAGCGTGATGCGGGCAAAGGCTTCCCAGCCTTCGGTAATGGTCTGATTCTCGTAGATAAACGGGAAAGCCTCGTCCACCACGCAGCTGACCGGCGAGTCCAGCGTGATCTCTTTATCCAGCACTTTTCTGGAAATATCGTGAATCGATACCGCGCCCAGAAACTGCCCAACATCACCGATCACATAGACAAAACGCTCGCGTTTTAACGTGCTGACCGCCAGCGCCTTGCCGACGGTATCTTCCGGCTTCAGCGCCGCGCCAGAAACGATAAATTGCGAGATGATGCCGTTATCAAAATCGAACTTGGCATCGGAGCGGCTGAAGTGGTTTTTGATCACCGGATAGGTGCTGCTGGACTGCAAACGGTAGACGGTCATTGATGCCAGCACGCAGGCAATCATGGTGGGGAACAACAGGCTGCTGTTGAGGGTCATTTCCAGCACCATCAGCATCGCCATCAAGGGTGCCTGACTGACCGACGCCAGTACCGCGCCCATCCCCACCGCTGCGAATACCACGGTGTTGCTGACCGGCCAGCCGGCCAGGCTCGCCAGTGTGGCGATCACCACGCCCAGCACCGCGCCAATCAGCAACGAGGGCGTGAACAGGCCGCCCACCGCGTTAGAGCCGACCGACACCGCCGTGGCAATCATCTTCAGCGCCAGCAGGATAATCAGCCCTTTCAGCACGAAGCTGCCGGCCATGATTTCGACAATCACTTCGTAGCCGTTGCCGAGAATATTGGTGCTGGCAATCGCCATCACGCCCACCAGCACGCCGCCTAATCCCAGCCGGAACGGCAGGTTTTTGATGCGGCCAAAGCGCTGCTTGCTCTGATTGATCAGCCAGATCATCGCCCAGCCCACCAGACCGGCCGCCAGGCCGACGATCACCGTCAGCAGCATGTTGCCGACCGTCAAATCAAACTGCGCATGGGAGAAGGGATAAATCGCCGAACGGTAGCCCAGCGTCCACATGGTCAGCACCGCCACGCCTGAGGAGATGATCAGCGGGATCAGGCGCTGCAGCGCCGAGATGCCAAAAGCAATCTCCGCCACGAAAATCGCCGAGGCCAGCGGGGCATGGTAAACCGACGACAGCCCGGCGGCGGCGGCCATCGCCACAATGTCACTGTTGCGCAGCGCGAGCTTAGCGAAACACAGCCGGCCCATCAGGCTGCCGCTCAGCGCGGAAAGCTGCACCATCGGCCCCTCTTTACCAATCGAGGCGCCGCTGCTGATACTGGCAATCGAGGAGAGCGCGCGGAACAGCGAGGTTTTGGTCGGCACGGCATCCAGTCGGGCGTTGATCACTTCCAGATAATCGGTGCGAACCGTCTCTTTCTGTTCAATCGCCGTGGCATAACGCAGGAAAAAACCGGCAATCACCCCGCCGATACCCACCACCAGCGGCCAGAGATACCACGGATAGACGCCGATGGCCTGGGTCACATCCTGCCGGGTGCCAAACACCACCGAGTTAATCAGCTCAATCGCCTGACGAAAGCCCAGCGTCACCAGCGTCGCCACCAGGCCAACCGGGATCGCGACCAGAATGCTGGTCCAGTTCAGTGCGTGTTTACTGCCCGTCGTCATGTTTTCAGTGTGCCCCGGTGGAGAATCTTTCCTCTTAGGGTGAAAGAGGATACAGGAAAAATCAAACGGCATGCGGGAACTCACATGCTACTCTGAAGGTTATCGCCGTGGGCAGGGCAAACGCGCTGCGCCACTCCCGCCATAAACGTGTGGAGACCAAAACACGCCATGATCCGCTTCGCTGTTGTAGGGACTAACTGGATCACCCGCCAGTTTGTCGATGCCGCGCATGAAACCGGCAAAATGAAGCTCACCGCCGTTTACTCCCGTTCACTGGACCAGGCTCAGGCCTTCAGCACCGATTACCCCGTGCAGCATCTGTTTACCTCGCTGGCGCAAATGGCCGAGTCGGACGACATTGATGCGGTGTATATCGCCAGCCCGAACGCCCTGCACTGCCAGCAATCGCTGCTTTTCCTGCAGCATAAAAAGCATGTGATTTGTGAGAAGCCGCTGGCGTCTAACCTGCGTGAAGTCGAGACGATGATCGCCTGCGCGCGAGAAAATCAGGTAGTGCTGTTTGAAGCCTTTAAAACCGCCAGCCTGCCCAATTTCCTGATCCTGCAAGCGTCCCTGCCGAAAGTGGGCAAGCTGCGTAAAGCGGTGATCAACTACTGCCAGTACTCCTCGCGCTATCAGCGCTATCTGGACGGCGAGAATCCCAATACCTTTAATCCGGCCTGGTCGAACGGCTCGATTATGGACATCGGTTATTACTGCCTGGCGACCGCGGTCAGCCTGTGGGGTGAACCGCATAAGGTGTCGGCGAATGCGTCGCTGCTGGCCAGCGGCGTGGATGCCCACGGCACGGTGGTGATGGATTACGGCGATTTTGACGTTACCCTTCTGCACTCGAAAGTCAGCCAGTCTGGCCTGCCAAGTGAGATCCAGGGCGAAGAGGGATCGCTGGTTATTGAGCACGTTTCGGAATGCCAGCGCGTCAGCTTTGTGCCGCGCGGCGCCCGCTCGCAGGACCTCAGCCATCCTCAGCATATCAATACCATGCTGTATGAAGCCGAGACCTTCGCCCGGCTGGTAGAGAGCAACGAAGTGAATCATCCGGGCCTGCAAACCTCACGTACCACGGCGAAACTGCTGACCGACATTCGTCGCCAGACCGGCGTGGTCTTCCCGGCGGATGAGCTGCCAGATGACGTGGTTGTGTAAATATTTCTAAATATGTCCAGTTATGATTGACCTGTGCCGCGGCGGACCGTATCTTCTGCCGCAGCATAGGGGAGTAACTTTTACGCCAACCGATCGTCAGCACGGTATCCAAGATACCCGGTCGTTGGGCAACAGAACCACGGGTTCTGCTGTGAGTGAGACCTGGCGTTAAAGGAATCGGCCTGTTTGTCATCTATGATGAAATAAACAGCCCTGTTTCTGTCGGCCATTTTTCATTTTACAGGATACGTCTATGCACTCTGTTGGCACGCCTCTGCTGTGGGGCAGCTTCGCGGTAATCGTGGTTATTATGCTGGCTATCGACCTGTTTTTGCAGGGTCGTCGCGGCTCCCAAACCATGTCAATGAAACAGGCGGCACTCTGGTCGCTGCTGTGGATCTCCCTCTCTCTGCTGTTCGCTGCCGGTTTCTGGTGGTACCTCGACGGTAATGTCGGCCGTGAGATCGCGAATACGCAAACCCTGGCTTTCCTGACGGGCTACGTGCTGGAAAAAGCGCTGGCGGTGGATAACGTCTTCGTCTGGCTGATGCTGTTCAGCTACTTTGCGGTGCCGGCCGCCATTCAACGTCGGGTACTCATCTACGGCATCCTCGGCGCTATCGTGCTGCGTACCGGGATGATCTTTGCCGGCAGCTGGCTGGTCTCTGAATTCAGCTGGATCCTGTATCTCTTCGGCGCGTTCCTGATCTTTACCGGCATCAAAATGGCGATGGAAGGCGGTGACGATGAAGGCAACGTCGGCGACAAGCCGGTCGTCCGCTGGCTGCGCAGCAAAATGCGCATGACCGAAACCATGGAAGGCGAGAAGTTCTTCGTGCGTCGTAACGGCGTGCTGTTCGCTACGCCGCTGCTGCTGGTGCTGATTATGGTCGAGCTGAGCGACGTGATTTTTGCCGTCGACAGCATTCCGGCTATTTTCGCGGTCACCACCGACCCGTTTATCGTTCTGACCTCTAACCTGTTCGCAATCCTCGGCCTGCGTGCGATGTACTTCCTGCTGGCGAACGTCGCGGAACGCTTCCATATGCTGAAATATGGTCTGGCGGTGGTGCTGGTGTTTATCGGTGTGAAGATGCTGATCGTCGATTTCTACCACATTCCGGTGTCGATCTCGCTGGGTACCGTCGGCGGCATTCTGGCCATCACCCTGCTGGTTAATGCCTGGGTTAATCACCGTAACGACCAGAAGAAGCTGAGTCAGTAACGCGCTGCCTGACACCGGGCTGCTTCACCGCGGCCCGGTGTCAATTTCCCGCTGGAGATTCTGTTTAGCCGCACGCTTCTTTTCGTCAGCCGAACTTTTCACGACTTTTCCCTTCCCCTGCCATCACATTTCCTTATACTCACCCGCGCAAACACACCAATGCCGTCCCATTCAGCACACACGATGCTGAAGCGCCGCATTGTTATTTATCGAAAACAACACTGGTTTTTTACTATGCGTATGGAAAAAAGTCCTGGGCTGATGCAGCGTCTGATGCAGGGCAGCCTGGTCACTCAAATTATGATCGGTCTGATCGCCGGCATTGCCCTGGCGTGGTTCTCAAAAGAAGGCGCCCATTCTGTCAGCCTGCTGGGTACGCTGTTTGTCAGCGCGCTGAAAGCGGTTGCTCCCCTGCTGGTGATGGTGCTGGTGATCTCCTCGATTGCAAACCATCAGCACGGCAGCAAAACCAGTATCCGCCCGATCGTCATTCTCTATCTGCTCAGCACGTTCTGTGCCGCCGTGGTGGCCGTCGTCTTCAGCCATCTACTGCCGCAAACCCTGACGCTGAGCGACGCTAACCAGCAGATCGTCCCGCCGTCCGGCATTCTGGAAGTGCTGAACGGCCTGTTGATGAGCATGGTGGCTAACCCGTTTGATGCGCTGATGCACGCCAACTATATCGGCATTCTGGTGTGGGCAATTGGCCTCGGCTTCGCCTTCCGTCACAGCAGCGACACCACCCGCACCTTCCTCAACGATGCCTCGAACGCCGTGACCTCGCTGGTACGGCTGGTGATCCGCTTTGCGCCGCTGGGCATTTTCGGACTGGTGGCCTCGATTCTGGCGACCACCGGCTTCTCCGCGCTGTGGGATTACGCGCATCTGCTGGGCCTGTTGTTGGGCTGTATGCTGCTGATGGCGCTGGTGTTCAATCCGCTGCTGGTGTACTGGAAAATCCGCCGCAACCCCTATCCGCTGGTATTTACCTGCCTGCGTGAAAGCGGCGTGACCGCCTTCTTCACCCGCAGTTCCGCCGCCAATATTCCGGTGAATATGGCGCTGGCGAAAAAGCTGGGGCTGGATGAGGACACTTACTCGGTGTCGATCCCGGTGGGGGCGAATATCAGTATGGCGGGGGCTTCGATCACCATCACCGTGCTGACGCTGGCGGCGGTGAATACGCTGGGCATTCAGGTTGATGTCAGTACGGCGATCTTGCTGAGCCTGGTGGCGTCGATCTGTGCCTGTGGTGCATCCGGCGTGGCGGGCGGTTCGCTGCTGCTGATCCCGGTGGCCTGTAATATGTTTGGTATTCCAAATGAAGTGGCGATGCAGGTAGTGGCGGTCGGCTTTATTATCGGCGTACTGCAGGATTCGGCGGAAACCGCGCTGAACTCCTCAGCGGATATCCTGTTTACCGCGGCGGCCTGTATGGCCGACCAGCGTCAGGAAGAACAGCAACGCGCCTGATGGCGTTAACCGGCTCGCTGCCTGGCGAGCCGGTCCGTATTCCCTTCCCTACAGCGTCACCCCACTTTTGAAAATCGCCAGCTCGCGGAAGTCATTCAGCTCATTTTTGGTCTGACGGCCGTTGGCGATGTCCACCAGCGTATCGACAAAGTTCTCCAGCAACACCGACATGTCGGTTCCCTTGATCAACGCACCCGCATCGAAATCAATCCAGTGCGGCTTTTTCGCCGCCAGCTCGCTGTTGGTGGCCAGTTTTACCGTCGGCACAAAGCCGCCGTAAGGGGTGCCGCGTCCGGTACTGAACAGCACCATATGGCAGCCTGCGCCAGCCAGCGCGCTGGTGGCGACCGCGTCATTCCCCGGTGCGCTAAGCAGGTTCAGACCCGGCTGATGCAGGCGCTCGCCGTATTTCAGCACGTCAACCACCTGGCTTTGCCCGGCTTTCTGCGTACAGCCCAGCGACTTCTCTTCCAGCGTGGTGATGCCGCCCGCTTTGTTGCCCGGCGACGGGTTCTCGTAGATAGGCTGCTGGTGATCGATAAAGTAGCGTTTGAAGTCGTTGATCATGCTGACGGTTTTTTCAAAGGTCTGCTCATCGCGGCAGCGGCTCATCAGAATGCGCTCGGCACCGAACATTTCCGGCACTTCCGTCAGCACCGTGGTGCCGCCGTTGGCAATCATCTGGTCGGAGAACCGGCCCAGCAGCGGATTGGCGGTGATGCCGGACAGCCCGTCCGAGCCGCCGCATTCCAGGCCGAACTTCAGCTCACTCAGCTTGCCCGGTTGGCGCTGGTCATCGCGCATGACGGCATACAGATGGCGCAGGTGTTCCAGCCCGGCTTCCACTTCATCATCATGCTGCTGCAACGCCATAAAGCTGACGCGATCGGCATCGTATTCGCCCAGCGTCTCGCGGAAGACATCCACCTGATTGTTTTCACAGCCCAGGCCAATCACCAGCACCGCGCCTGCGTTGGGATGACGCACCATATTCTGCAACATGGTGCGGGTGTTCTCGTGATCCTGGCCCAGCTGGGAGCAGCCGAAAGGATGGGTAAACAGATGCACGCCGTCGATGCCCGCCGCGTCGTCGCTCTCCTTCAGAAAACGGTTAACCATCTGTTTGGCGATGCCGTTAACGCAGCCGACCGTGGGCAAAATCCATAGCTCGTTACGGATGCCCACATCGCCATTGCGGCGGCGGAACAGCTGCACCTCACGGTCAGCGGCCTGTGCCGGTAGCGTGGCGAAATCGGGCTGATAGCTATACTCGTCCACATCGCTGAGATTGGTGCGGGTGTTGTGGGAATGCAGGATTTCACCTGCCGATACCGGCACCGTGGCGTGCCCAATCGGCAAACCGTATTTGATCACCAGTTCGCCCACCGCCAGCGGCAGCAGCGCAAATTTGTGGCCGCGCTCGACGGCCTGCTTCAGCACCACGTTCTGCTCGCCGACGCTGACGGTTTCCCCTTCGGCGAGTTCCGCGAGGGCAACCGCCACATTGTCGTTTGGATGGATTTTGATATAACGCTGCATGGTGGTGTTCCTCAGTTCAAATGCGTCAGTGCCTGGCGCATATCGCAGCCGACAATACGTTGCAGGTGTTCGGTGACGGCAGCGGTTAAGCCCGGTACCGTATTCAGATCGCAGCCCCAGTGAGCAGAGTCGCGGAAAACGGCGTCAACCAGCTGCTGCGGCGCCAGCTTGCCGCTGTCGACCTGCGGCCAGAGTTCGGCAAAGCGCGCCAGCCAGGCCGCGTCGTCCTGCAGGGGATAAACTTCGTCGCCGCGTTTACCGCGATAAAAGGCCAGCAGCGCCGCGAAGGCAAAGCTCAGACGCGGCGGAACCTCACCGGTTTGCTGGCAGCTGGCCAGAATTTGTGGCAGCAGACGGGTGCGGAATTTGGTCATGCCGTTGAGGGCAATCGCCTGCAGCTGATGGCGGATAAACGGATTGCGGAAGCGGTTGAGCACCGCATCGGCAAAGGCATGTAATTCAGCCGGATCCTGCGACAGCGTGGGAATGATTTCCTGCCGCAGGGTGCGGTCGATAAACCCGGCGATATCGGCATCGGCCATCGCGTCATCCACCGTATCCAGCCCGGCGAGGTACGCCACCGGCACCATGGCGGTATGCGCGCCGTTAAGGATCGCAACCTTCTGCTCCTTAAACGGTTTAATGTCGTCAACCAGGCGGATATTCAGCGGATAGCGATCCAGACAGAGCGCCTGCTCCAGCCACGCCGGCCCCTGGATCGCCAGCAGGTAATAGACCTCACCGGCCACCAGATAGGCATCCTGATAGCCCAGTTCGGCTTCAATCGCACGGGCTTCCTGCGGATAGCCGGTGACGATGCGGTCGACCAGCGTCGAGCAGAAGGTATTTTCCTGCTCCAGCCACTGCATAAACGCTGCGGGCAGCTGCCACGCCTGCGCGTAACGCCGCACCAGCGCCTTCAGCGCCTCACCGTTGTCATCAATCAGCTCGCACGGCAACATCACCCAGCCGCTCCCTTTCGCGCCGGAGAAGTGCTGCCAGCGCGCGTACAGCTGTTGGGTTAGCTTTGCCGGGAAGCTGCTGGCAGGCTTATCGTCCAGCCGATCGGCCGGGTCATACTGGATGCCCGCTTCAGTGGTGTTGGAGAAGACGTAGCGAATCTCCGCTTCCCGCGCCAGCGCCAGAAACGCCTCGTGCTGCCGCCACGGATGAATTTCCTCATTCACCGAACGGATCAGCCGCGGTTCGCTGACCACTTCGCCGCGATCGTTAACGCCGCGGATCAGCGTGGTGTAGAGCCCGTCCTGGCTGTTGAGGCTGCGGGTGGTCTGGCTGTTACGCGGACGCACCACCACCACACCGGCGTTCAGGTCGGTATGTTCGTTTAACAGATCGATTTGCCAGTCAATGAAAGCACGCAGGAAGTTGCCTTCGCCAAACTGAATGATTTTTGTCGGGTGAGTCCGGCCAGCAAACTCCCTGCGATTGAGCGTCGACATTGCCAGATCCTTAATCGGGGTAACAAGCGAAGTCAGCCGCATCACCTGCGCTGACGAATGCCCTCATCTTTAAGAGGTATGGCAAGGGTTGTCCCTGCTGTCAGCGACTAATTGCCAGCCGGGTCACAAAATCAGGTTTTAATCCTGTATAAAAACCCGAAACGGTGGAAATGTAGCCATCACCTTTTCAATGTAAAATTGTGAAAGTGGTTAAAATCAGGCGGTCAGCCATTTTCCTGTCCCAATCGCCGATAAGTCGGATTTTTCTTGGCGTAACAGTGGCCCAGCAAGCCGCAGAAACAGTGCTATAATGTCAGCCTGTGTAAAGCTTCTTTTCCCTTCTCGCTTGCCCCTGTAAAACAACGTTGGCGACACGTTTCTCCTGTCTCATTCGCCGGTATTTTGTTACAGTTACGCGCCTTTTCTTACCGTTTGAGACGGTCTTAAGGGAATACCCTATGGATATTTTTAAAGCCCTAATCCACGCCCTCTGGCAACAAGATTTCGAAACCCTTTCAGACCCTACGTTGGTCTGGGCAATCTATTTTGTCCTGTTTATGATCCTTTTCCTGGAAAACGGCCTGCTTCCTGCCGCTTTCTTACCGGGTGACAGCCTGCTGGTATTGGTTGGCGTATTGATTGCCAAAGGCACGCTGAGCTTCCCGATGACGCTGTTTATTCTTACCACTGCGGCCAGTCTGGGCTGCTGGTGCAGTTATATTCAGGGCAAGTGGCTGGGCAATACGCCCACCGTGCAAAAATGGCTTTCGCACCTGCCCGCCCAGTACCACGTCCGCGCCCACCAGTTATTTCATAAGCACGGCCTTTCCGCGCTGCTGGTCGGCCGTTTTATCGCCTTTGTCCGTACGCTGTTGCCGACCATTGCAGGCCTTTCCGGCCTGAGCAATGCCCGTTTCCAGTTCTTTAACTGGGTAAGCGCGCTGCTCTGGGTATTAATCCTGACGGTTATCGGCTTTGCGCTCGGCAAAACCCCTATTTTTCGCAAATACGAAGATCAGATGATGTTCTGCCTGATGATGCTGCCGCTGGTGCTGCTGGTCTTTGGTTTGTTTGGCTCGTTGTTCGTGCTGTGGCGCAAAAAGCGCGGCGTGAACAATGAGAAAGGAAACTTATAATGCTCGCCCTACTCAGACCCTATCTCTCCACGCGGGTACTCTGCGTGCTGGTCGTGTGCTTCTCGGCATTGATGCTGGTGGCTTTTATCCCGACCCTGTTTCGCAACGATACCGCACTGCAAATTCGCGCCTCCCGTCAGGGCACCACGCTGCCGGACGGGTTTTATGTCTATCAGCGCCTGAATGCGGAAGGGATCCGCATCAAAAGTATTACCCCGGATAACGACTCGCTGGTAATCCGTTTCGACACCGAAGAACAGAGCATGGCGGCGGAAAAAGTGCTGCATCAGTTGCTGCCGTATGGCTTTGATATTGGCCAGATGGATCCGTCGGGTTCTTCGCAGTTAATGAATCGCCTGAGCCTGCGCAAACAGTCCGTTGGTTGATTTTTATCCGGCTTTCCGGCGCTATCCCTAAGAATCTTCTCTCTTTTTGAGCTTTTTGGGATTTCTGTCTATGCTTACTATGCCAGTATCCCCGAAGACTGTTTACAGGATTAACGGGACGTCCTGCGGCCCAACACAACGGAAGGTAACGATTAGCATGAAAACCCGCACTCTCCTTGGACTCGCTCTGTTCTCGCTGACCACGTTTGCCCATGCGGCAGATTCGTTGTGCATGCAGAAAGAACAGGGGATCCAGCATGAAATTGAACTGGCGAAAAAGCATGACAACCAACGTCGTGTGACCGGTCTGGAGCGTGCATTAACGGAAGCGAAAGCGGGCTGTACCGACGAAAAGCTGAAGGCTCAGCATCAGGAAAAAATTGCTGCCCACAAGCAGCAGGTGGTTGAGCGTCAGAAAGAGCTGGAAAAGGAAAAAGCGGATGGCGATGACAGTAAAAAAATCGCTAAGCGTGAAGAAAAACTGGCAGAAGCAAAACATGAACTGAAAGAAGTCCAGGCCGCCCCTTACTGAGCCGGGCTCTAATTACTGAACATCAATGGAGTTTGTTATGTCAAAAGATACTACATCTGAACATCTGCGCGCTGAACTGAAAAACCTGGCCGATACGCTGGAAGAAGTGCTGAGCAACACCGGCGAGAAATCAAAGAATGAGCTGGATAAACTGCGCAGCAAAGCACAGAGCGCATTGAAAGACACGCGCGCCCGTCTGGGTGACTCTGGCGATCGTATTGCCAAAACCTCTCGCGAAGTGGCTGACCACGCTGATGTCTATGTGCGTGAAAATCCATGGACCAGCGTAGGTATCGGTGCCGCCATTGGTGTGGTACTGGGTGTCTTGCTGACGCGTCGTTAATAATGGCAGATTCTCAGCAAAGCCACGGCCCCGGCAAAGGGGTCATTAACATTGGACAGCGCATTGTCACCACCCTGGTGGGGATTGTGGAAACGCGCGTGCGGCTGGCAGTGGTTGAGCTTGAGGAAGAGAAGGCCAATCTGATACAGATGCTGTTGATGATTGGCCTTACCATGCTCTTTACCGCTTTTGGCTTGATGAGCCTGATGGTGTTAATCATCTGGGCTGTGGATGCGCAGTATCGTCTGATGGCGATCGGCATAACCACCGCAGTGCTGTTTGCCCTGGCGTTGATCTTCGGTCTGTGGACCCTGGCAAAATCACGTCGTTCCACCTTACTGAGCGCCACGCGTAAAGAACTGAAGTCTGACCGCCAGCTGTTGGAGGATGACTGATGAGCCGCGAGCGTGATGCACGTAAAGCCGAGCTGCTAGGCCAGATCCAGCAGCAGCGGCTTGACCTGAGTGCCGGTAAGAAGCGCTTTCTGGAAAGCACAGCCCGCTACGATCA